>PLSZ01000387.1 GCA_003164305.1 Acetobacteraceae bacterium | reverse complement strand
GGGTGATCCGGCTGCCGCGGCATGGCGCGTCGTTGCCGGTGGGCATCGGCGTTTCCTGCAGCGCCGACCGGCAGATCATGGCGAAGATCACGCCCGACGGCGTGTTCCTGGAACAACTGGAAACCGATCCGGCGAAGTATTTGCCCGAAACGACCGACGAGCATTTGCCGGACGAAAGTGTCGCGGTCGATCTGAACCGGCCGATGGCGGAAATCCGCGCGCAACTTTCGAGGTTTCCGGTGAAGACGCGATTGGCGCTGAGCGGCACGATGGTGGTGGCTCGGGACATCGCGCACGCGAAGTTGAAGGAGCGGCTGGATAACGGCCTGGGACTGCCGGATTACCTGAAGAACCATCCGGTTTACTACGCGGGTCCGGCGAAGACTCCGGTGGGGTACGCGACCGGCAGTTTCGGGCCGACGACGGCGGGACGGATGGACAGCTACGTGGCCGAGTTCCAGGCGGCGGGCGGGTCGTTGGTGATGCTTGCCAAGGGCAACCGGTCGAAGGCGGTCAAGAACGCGTGCCAGAAGTTCGGCGGGTTCTATTTGGGGTCGGTGGGTGGACCGGCGGCTCGGCTGGCGCAGGACTGTATCCGGAAGGTGGAGGTACTGGAGTTTNNCTCGGCATGGAGGCGGTGTGGCGGATCGAGGTGGAGGACTTCCCGGCGTTCATCGTGATGGACGACAAGGGGAACGATTTTTACGAGGGGCTGGGGTAACCTTTCCTAAAACCCAACGCGCTGGGAGCATCGGCTGGTGAGCATCACCTTGGGAGAGCACCCGCGCTATAGATCTATCGATTCGGGATTTTCCCGCAATGCCGCAAGCATAAGGTTCCTGAGCAGCCGATGTGCTTCGGCATGTTCCACACGCTCGTCGTCTTCGAGTGCTTCGAACCATTCGTCCACTTTCCGCTGTAGAATGCTGATCGAACGACGATTTGGCAGGCTGAGTGCTCTCAGTTCGCTTTCGATTACAAGTTCGAAGAAGGCGATGGCTTCCTCGTTATCGCTTCGGCTCCGATCAGCCGCGCAGTCATCGCTCAGCCTTTTCAACTGTGCCTTTTCTGATTGATTTAGCATGTCTTTCCGCTTTTCTTCGCATTCATGGTAGTCTGAGGCTATGCTAGTTTCAATCACCACGACACCCGTTCTGAAAGGCATCCGAGTGGCGCTGGTCGATCTGTATGGCTCCGCGCTTGACCGCGTGGTGCTATTCGGCTCCCGCGCGCGGGGCGATGCCCGGGGCGACTCCGACTACGACGTCGCGGTGTTCCTGAAAGAGACCACCGACCTCAGGGCCGAGTGGGACCGTCTGGCGGACCTGCGGGTCAGATTCCTCGATGCGGGCGGCCCGTTTATCGAGGCTATTCCTTTCCATGTGTCGGATTTCGACCGCCGCACACCGCTGATGCATGAGATCAGGAAAGATGGTGTGACGCTGTGAAGCCCGAGACGGCCCGCTTCGTCGAATTCGCGCGCAACATGCTCGGTCGGGCGGATCAGATGTGCTCCATTCATTTGAACGACGATGCCGGCCGGGCTGCTTATCTGGCCTGCTTTCACGTCGCCCAGGCGATAATTTTCGAGCGCGTTGGGCGGGTATTGAAAAGCCATCAGGGTGTGCAAACCGAGTTCAACCGCATCATGAAGGACGACCCGCGCGCGGATAAAGCACTCGTGGGGTTCGTGGCGCGGGCTTACAAGTACAAGACCATCGCCGATTATGGATTCGATGCGCCAGTGCATCCGACGGACGAAGAGGCACGGAACGCCTTACGAGACGCCACACGATTCTTCGACAGTTTCACGGCTTTGTTGAGCCCGCCTCCGGCACCGTAACGAACCATCCGATCAGATCGCCGCGAACCGTTTCCCTCCCCCTGGCTCATCGTCCGTCTGCATGGCACGGTCCCCCGATGCGAATCCACCTCCAAAACCCAGCCGACGACCCGTTGTTCGACTTCTCCGACGCCCAGTGGCAAGCGGCCGTCGCGCGCGCCTCCGCGCCCGCCGACAGCCACGTCGTCACCATCGGCTCCACCGCCGATGACTTCACGCACGCCATGGCGGAAGCCGAAGCACTCATCTGCGACGCCAGCGTGATCAAGGCCCATTTCCCCTGCCCGGCCCCTCGACTGAAACTCCTGTTCTCCACCAACGCGGGCCTCGACCGGCTCGCGCCCTTCGACTGGCTGCCGGACAGCGTCATCCTGATGAACAACCGAGGCGTCCACGCCGCGAAAGCCGGCGAGTTCGGCATCATGTCCGTTCTGATGCTCGCCAATCGCGTCCCGGAGATGGTGACGCACCAGCGCGCCGGTGAGTGGCGCAAACTCTGGGGCGCCGTGCTCGCGGGCCAGGCGATCACCATCGTGGGTCTGGGCGCTCTGGGCGGATCGGTCGGTCGCCACGCGTCCGCATTCGGCATGACCGTCACGGGCGTGCGAACCACCGCCGCCCCGCACCCGCATTGCGCGCGCGTCATCGCCACCGACGACCTGGACGCCGTGCTACCGGACACCAGGGTTCTGCTGCTGGCCTGTCCGCTGACCGCCGCGACCCGCGGGGTGATGGACCGGCGGCGGCTGGCGTTACTTCCCAAGGACGCCGGCGTCGTCAACATCGGTCGCGGCGAACTGCTCGATCAGAACGCGCTGTGCGACCTGCTGGACGCGGGTCACCTGTCCGGCGCGGTGCTCGATGTGTTCGAGCGGGAGCCGATCCCGCCTGGAGACCGCCTGTGGACGACGCCTAACCTGATCGTCAGTCCGCACACGTCCGCCGACGACCCGGGAACCTACAACGCGAACAGTCTCGATCTTTTCCTGGACAACCTCCAGGCCTGGCGAGACGGCCGGCCGATGCCCAACCGCTTCGATATCGAAAGAGGCTATTGAAGCAGGCGAAAGCGTGCTGCCGGCGCGAATTTCCGGTCTGGTGGCGCACATTCGTTGCCGCGGCGTCCCGACCGCGCCTGGCAGGGCCATCGCATCCGGCATGGTGCGCGCCTGATGGCCGGGTCGAACCCGGCCATGACGCCGCGAGGGAGTCTGAGCGACCGCGCCGGGCCTTGACCGGGACACCCGATCCAACATCATGCTGCCGGCACTGCCCCGCCAGGCCATGCCGGCAACCACGCCTTCGCATGCAAGCCCAGGTCTTGTGGTCCTCTCCCAATTTATCCACAGTATTTTGTGGCTACCAGAGTGATTCCCATTGACCCACCCTGACCGGCCCTCTACCGATTCGGAGTGACGATGACCGAGACTCGCCCCTTCATCCGCATGCGCGGCCGCACCATCATGGCGCTGGTTCTGACACCGGAACCGCCGCTGCCCAATTGGCTGGCCTCGCTGGACGCGCAGATCGAGCGGGCGCCGAATTTCTTCGACGGCCGGCCGGTGATCGTGGATGTCGGAACATTGCCCAGTGAAACGCCGGATGTGGCGAGTTTGATGCATGCGATTGTCGGCCGCGGCATTCACATCATCGGCATGGAAGGCGCGCATCCGACCTGGCGCGGCCTGGAAGCCTGGGGACGCGCCCTGCCCGGCGCCGGCAAGCCCGGCAAACCGATTGAGATCCCCGAACCGGCGCAGGCGGCTCCGGCGCCACGCAACGCCGCGCGCCCGGGGCCCGCGCAAGCCGCGCCGCCCGCCCCGGCACAGCAGGCGGAACCGGCATCGCTGCTGATCGACCACTCCATCCGCTCCGGCCAGTCCATCGCCTTCGAAACCGGCGACATCACCATACTGGGCTCGGTCGCGTCGGGCGCCGGGGTGGTCGCCGGCGGCTCCATCCACGTCTACGGCGCGTTGCGGGGCCGAGCGATCGCCGGGCTGGCCGGCAACGCCAAGGCCCGAATTTACTGCCGCAAGTTGCACGCCGAGCTGGTGGCGATCGATGGCGTCTATCAAACGGCGGACGACATGCCGCGCGAGAGGATCGGCGCGCCGTCCTGCGCGTGGCTCGACGGCGACCTGATGCGAATCACCCCGATCGACTAGAATGGGGATCGGCTAAGAAAGGGCCCTCCCGCGCGTGGCCCGGCGGCGACCTGATGCGAATCACCCCGATCGACCAGACCGGGGTTCGGCTAAGAAAGGAAAGACAAATGGCCAAAGTGCTGGTCGTGACCTCCGGCAAGGGCGGCGTCGGCAAGACGACTTCCACCGCGGCCCTCGGGGCGGCGCTGGCGCAGGCCGGAGAAAACGTCGTCGTCGTCGATTTCGATGTCGGGCTGCGCAACCTCGATTTGGTGATGGGGGCGGAACGACGGGTCGTCTACGACATGATCAACGTGATCCAGGGCGACGCCAGGCTGGCGCAGGCGCTGATCCGCGACAAGCGGATCGACACGCTGTCGCTGCTGCCGGCCTCGCAGACGCGCGACAAGGAGGCGCTCACCGCCGAGGGGGTGCAGCGCGTCATCGGCGAACTGCGCGAGAAGTTCGACTGGGTGATCTGCGACAGCC
>PLSZ01000199.1:15644-17266 GCA_003164305.1 Acetobacteraceae bacterium | reverse complement strand
GCCGCAATATTATCATGCCGATTTTCGCAATCGCCTGGTTGCCGCAGTGGACTATCAGTTCGCCGCCCGGCGCGTCGCTTCACACGGCGAACTGGCCCGGTTTTACAACTGCCAGGCCCACTATTCGCGCCTGCCGATGATCTACAATTCGTTCGTCCGTCGTGACGTGCTCGATCGGGTGAGGGCGCGTCTCGGGCGGTATTTTCTGGGCAGCTCGCCCGATGTCACCTCCGGCATCGCCAATGCGGCCGTGACCGGGAGTTTTGTCCGGCTGACTCGCCCCTTGTCCATCAGCGGATTGTCCCAGCACAGCACGGGACATACCCTTTTCTTCGCCAAATCGGACGAACTCGGCTCCGACCGCGGGCGACGCGATTTTGGCGCCGTCCGGACCGATCCGCGCCTGCCCGGCCTCAATGCAATGCATCTGTTCGTGGCCAACGACATGTTGACGATGAAGGCTGAACTTTTTCCGGACGACCCGCTTCTGTCGCTCAATTTCAAGGGATTGACCCAGGCGATAGCGACCGAGATCAACGATCGACCGGAGATCTACGACCAAATCCTGCAGTGCATACGCGATCTCGCGGGCCGACACCGGTTCGATCCTGCCGACATCATCGTGCCGGCGCGAGCCGCCAGCCGCCCTCCGCTCGGCGCCGGCGTCACCGTGCAGGGACCGAACCGGCTGCAATTCCGGCTCGATGGCGACGCGCTGGGCCTGCGCTCGATCGCCGACGCCGTCCGCGTGATGGCGCAATTCATTCCCGGGAGCGAGGCGCTCGATATGTCGGATCTACCCGGCACGCCCGATGTGCCCGTGCTCGGCTCCCTCGCTCTCGACTTCTGCCGCGATGGAAACGGTGTGGCAGCATTGATCGAGGGATGGAGCGAGCCCGAGGCCTGGGGCACCTGGTCGACCGCGAAGACCTGCAGCCTGCGGCTGAAGCTCGACCCGATGCCGACGGGACCGACGCTGGTGACGATCGCCTGCCGTGCCTTCGTGCACGGAACCCAATTGCAGGTGGGGTGCCGCGTCGGCGATGCCACGCCGCAGCAATGGATATTCACGCCGTCATCGAGCAGCGGACCCCGGTCTCTCCGTCTCGATCCGGCAATGGTCGCAGCCGACGGTCAGTTGACGCTCACCTTCACCCTCAGCGAGCCGCGCTCACCGGCCGACCTCGGTCTCAATCCCGACGTCCGCCCTCTCGGCATCGGCATTGAGCGAATGTGGATTGCCGGCTGACCGCGTCACAGAATCTCGATTCGCGGCACCGGAATGATGATGCGACCGCCGGCGCTGCGATACTCGTGCTGTTGCGCCAGGATTTCGGTAGCGATGTTGCGAACCAATAGCAGCAGATAATCCGGCATCCGCTCCACCAGGGCCTGCGGCGGCACGATCGGAATTAGCGTGCCCGGAATCAATCGGCCCTGTTTCGCCGGCGCCCGGTCGACGACGAAATCAATCAGCTCGTGGCCGATGCCGAAATGGTTGAGCAGCACGCTGCCCTTGGCCGATGCGCCGTAGCCCGCGATCCGCCTGCCCTGGCGTTTGAGGTCGACGAGCAGCTCGCGCAATTCGGTGCCGAGCCTGGTCACCCCACTGGCAAAGCCGG
>PLSZ01000199.1:7856-15598 GCA_003164305.1 Acetobacteraceae bacterium | reverse complement strand
GCCGTGAGCGAGAAATAGCTGAAGTGCTCGTGATAGATGGTATCGAACTGAACTCCGTCGATCAGATCCTTGACGTAAGGCACCTCGATCACGGCGACGCCGTCGGGCCGCAGCAGACGCGCCACCGCGCCGGCAAATGCGCGCGGGGACGGAACGTGGCCAAAAACGTTATGCGCATGAACCACCGCGGCGCAGCGGCCCGCCTGCCGAAGTTCCTCGGCTACGTCCTCGTCGAAAAAGCGGGCCACGCTCGCAATGCCATATGAGCGCCTCGCCGCTTCAACCAGATTGGCGCTGGGCTCGATACCCAGAACGGGAATGCCGCGCGCCTGGTAGAACTGCAGCAGATAGCCATCGTTGCTTCCGATTTCGATCACGAGATCGCCGGCCGTCAGCGCCCGTTCGGCGACCAGCCCTCCGACCAGCTCCCGCGCATGGTCGACCATGGTGTCGGCCATCGAGGAGAAATAGGGGTATTCCGAGAACAGCCGCTCGGGCGGCATGGTCTGCGCGGTCTGCATCAATCCACAGCCGCGGCAGAACACCAGATCGAGCGGGAAGCGCTCCGACGCCGGTCCATCGGCCGTGCCCAGCGCATTTGCCAGCGGCTGCAGGCCCAATGAAAGGACGAGATCGAGTTCTTCCGCTCCGCAGGAGCGGCACGCAACACGCTGCATCATGCTGAAGACGACACAAGCATGTGCCGGCCTGCCGTCGGGCCCTGCGGTCTATTCGCTCTGGCGGGGGGTCTCCCTGGCTCGAACCCGGAAGTGTCTTGTCGCATCGCCTGCTCGGTTTGCGTGAGCTTGCCTGGGCGGCAGCTTGCCGCCCTGTTAGCAATTTGCATCGGTTCTGCCAAATCGCCAGCGGATCGCATCCGCCGACGGGCAGATCAACGGCAGCGTGACGGCCCCCGGCATTGCTCCGCGGGAGCCGAGCCAAATGCAGGCGCCGAGTGGTCAGTAGCGCAGGATTCGCAGACGATACAGCAGATTGAGCAACACGTGTTGCAGCACATAACCCCGGATTGCCTGGCGGACAGGGCGCGCGTAATATTTGCGACCCAAGTGCTGGATTCTCAATCGGCGCATCTCATCTGCGCCGATATCCAGAAGGCTCGACGTCTTTTGCGCGTCGTGGACGCGAAAGCAACCGAGGAAACGAGGCAGTCTCCTGAATTTGAAACCGAGGGACTGAGCCCGAAGGATGAAATCCCAATCGAGCGCGTAACGAAAGCTCTCGTCGAACTTGACCACCCGATCCCAAACTCTTTTTCGCCAGAACATCGTCTCCTGAGGAATGTAGTCCGCCCATTTTACGGCCTCCGAATCGTGAGCGGGCAGGATCCACCGGCCGACTTCGAACGTTTGGGCGTCGATAACGACGCGGTGGCCGTAGACGACATCGATCTCGGGATTACGAAGAAAAAACTCGGCGACATACGCCAGCGTGCCTGGCAGCAATAGATCGTCGCTGTTCAGATAGCCCATGATATCGGAATCGGCATTCTCGAACCCGCGATTGATGGCATTGGCCTGCCCGGTATCGCGTTCACGGCGGACGACAACCCGGTCCTTGTACCCTTCGATAATTTCCTTTGTTCCATCATCCGACAGGCAATCCTGTAGGATGTAGGTGAGCCTGGGGTAGTTCTGCCCGAGGACGCTCTCGATCGTCTCTCCAACAAATTGCGCCTGGTTCAAACTGGGCGTGACGATTTGGATGCTGGGCAGATCCGCCGCTGCGACCTTTGGTACACGCGGCGATGAGAACCGTATCTCCCGCGGACGATACTGTTCAAAGGTGCCGAGTTTTACCAGGAACGCCTGCGCCTTCGACCTGAATGGCACCCGACGCTCTGCGAGCAGCAGTTTCTCGATCCGGCCGAGCCGTTTCTCTATTGCAACGACGGCATCCGGTATTTGCTCTCGACTATATTTTGGTCTGTCATGCATATCGTTTCAACCAGACGAAATGCCGGGAAGGTGCGGCACGCATCAGTAGCATGGGTATCAGGCGAGTGAAATTGGCCCAACCACGCTTCTTTTCTGCATGGCTATCATTGCCGGTCTCCCCGGGACCACCGGTGGATAGCGTGCCACGTCAAATTTCTCAAATCGGACGGTCCGCAACCGCGGACGGCATTTGGCACCCGGTTTGCGTGGTGGACCCATAACACGGGCTGCCGGTCGAAGGCGCTGGCCATGCCCTTGCGTCGGCGCCGAACTGGCGCGCGACGATCCTCGAAGCAGATTGGAGCCCCGACAGTTGACGGCCTGGCGAGGCTCCGGGGTTTGAAATCAGACGAGGTGGAAATGCGTCAAATTCAACTCCGCATAAGCTGCACCTGTCGGAGCGATCAGATCATGCCCCTCAAGGAGCGCATTCCCGCCTGCCGGCGCGTCAAGGGGCGATGGGCCCAGTGCATTCCCCAATTTGACAAACGATTGACTGCCGGCCTGGAGCAGGTCCTCCGGATGGAGATCCGCCAAATTGGCGGCGCTGTATGTTGCGAAAGTGAACACACCGCTACCGCCATTGCTTACCGCGCCAGAGCCGCCCGTATCCGGACCAGCCGCAACCGGGGTCGGATTCGGGACCGGCGGATCGTAGACGATCGTGCCGGTACCTCCGTCGGAGGCAAAACTGAAGTTCTGATTCACATAGGTGCCGACGAAGTGAAGGACGGTCGTGTTCGTTCCGTCCTGCAGAGTCAGCGTGTCATGACCCGGGTCGAAGGTTTCGGTCAAGGAGCTGTAGTTGATATCCTTGAGGTCGATCTGGTCAGAGCCCGCAAGCGTACCGTCTCCCGTGAACCCCGAGATCAGCCCGGCGAAACCCGTGGACTGCTCGAGCACCAGCGACCCCGTGGAACTCTGGAACACCACGTTATCGCTGGCGGCTACCGACCCGCCGAAATCCAGATGAGCGCCGCTGTCGATGGTGAAGCTCCCCGAGCCGCTCACCGCTCCGGTCACATCGAGCGTTGCGCCGGTTGCCGTGACGTTGCCGTCGTCGACCAGGTTGCCGTGGATGATGCCGGTTCCCTGCAGCGAGCCGGAACTGCCGACATGCACGGCGTCGGCAATCGTTGCCGCGCCGCTGCCGATGTCGACCGCGCCGCCATTGCTCACGGTGAGGCTCGCCGTGCCGTTCGAAATGCCTAAATTCATCCCTCCCGTACTGACGACGGAACCCGCGCCATCGACCGTAAGACTGCCCGTGCCGCTGGCCTGGTTGGCAATGTTGAGGAAGCCGGCCGTGATGGTGCCGCCGTTCTCGACCGTGGCCACGGCCGTACCGGCGTCACCGATCGTGAGGTACTGGCTGGTGAGGAGCGCGTTGTTGATATCGAGCGTGTCGGTGACGCCCGCGTCATGGTTGACGGCGACGTCCATATAGGTGGTGGTCACCGCCGCATGGTCCGCGATCGTCAACGACGCCGTGCCGTCGAAGCCGACGCCGATGTTTTGGTACTGGCCGGCGGTGGTGTTGACGGTGGTTCCGGCTCCGGTGATGTCGACCGTGCCGTGGCTGCCGACGACCTGGCCGATGTTCAGGAAATCGGCCACCAAGGCGGCGCCGGTCTCGACGGTCAGGTAGCCGGTGCCGAGATTGCCAACACCGACGCCACTCGATGCGCCGACGATCGTGATCTCCGAACCCGCTCCCGATGCAATGATGGTACCTTCGTCGTCGATATAACCGGTCTGCCAGGTCGCGCCTGCATCGTTGTTGAAGGTGCCGGCGAATGCGCCGGCGTTGGTGGAGATGCTGCCGTCGATCTGGCCATTGTTGTTGATGACGACCGTGCCACCATTCTCCGAGATGGCCTGGGTCGATGCCGATACCACGCTCGGCCCGATGGTGCCGGAATTGTCGATCGTCACCGTACCGAAGGCATTCTCGTTGACATTGATCGAGGAATGATTGAGGGCGCCCACCACTGTTCCGGTGTTGGTGATCGTGATCGAGCCGCTCGAGCCTGCGCTGTTCTCCGTAACGTTGATGCCGGAGAAAGTGGTGGCGGTGATCTGCCCATCGTTCTCGATGAAGATGCTCCCAGCCTTGTTCGCGGAGGCGTTGATCCCGGTGGCGGCATTGATGCTGCCACCATTGGTGACGCTGACGTTGCCGCCATTGAGCGCATTGGCATTGATGCCATTGGCCTGGGTCGTCGAGCTACCGATCGTGATCGGGGTCAGGGCGGTGATCGACGAGGTCGCCCCGGTCGTGACCGTCACATTGCCCGTGCCATAATTGTAAGCGTTGATGCCGGCCCCTCTGTCCGCCACGATGGTCGCATTGCTTTGCACGGATACATTGCCGGCAACGCTGTTGGTGGGCGTGTTGGAGCCGTTGGGGCTGTAACCTGCCGAGACGGCCCCCGGCAGCGAATTGCTCGGAGTCACGAGCGACCCCGAGTGGATCGTGTCGTTTCCGAGCACGACCGTCACGCTGCTGCTTGAGGGATCCGAGGTCGCCTGGCTCTGGGCGTTGATGGCGATGCTGGCGGCCGTGATGGTGTCACCATCGCCCGTCGTGACGCTGACGTTGCCCGCGGCGTTGCTGAAGGCCTGGATCGCAAAGAACGCGTTGCCGGACGTGGTGCCCGTCGTCATCAGCGTAGCATTGGCGCCGACACTCACGGCGACATTGCCGCTGCCCTTGCTGTTCTGATAGGCGCCGATGCCGTATTGCAGCCCGGAGACCGAGGTCCCCGCGCCGTCGTTCACCGTGACATTGCCATTGCCGTAGTTATAGCCGTCGATGCCGTAGCCGGCCGCGGCGGTGATGTTGGCGTTGTTGTTGATGACGACCGTGCCGTTGACGTTGGTATTGGCGGTAGCGGCATTGGAGGCTCCGTAATAGCCGGCAACGACACCTTGCGGCTGCGAGCCGCTTGGGTTGAGGTTCGTTCCGGAATGGATGGTGCCGTTGGTCGTGACCGCGATCGTGCTGTTGGCCGATGCGGCAATCGCGGTATCGAAGTTGATGATGTTGAGGCCCGA
This sequence comes from Acetobacteraceae bacterium, assembly GCA_003164305.1. The sequence goes on along the minus strand of PLSZ01000199.1, from coordinate 10,586 downwards.
GCTACCGGAATTGATGGCGCTGCCGGCATCCGTCACCACCGAGATGCTTCCGGTACCGTAGCTCTGCGCGCGAATGCCGAACAGCGCAGCGCCCGAAACCGCTCCTCCGGATTCGATGGCGATGTTACCGCTGCCTTGCGTGCTGGCCTCGATACCATCGTAGCCGCCGCTTGCGCCGCCTGCCTGCAGGATCGTGATGTTGCCGGTACTGGCCGCATCGAGAATTTCGGCGAACAGGCCGATCGATCCCGTTCCCGTGCCGGTCAGGCTTCCCAGCGTTGCGTTCACGGCGATATTGCCGGTTCCGGTCGCGCTTTGCTCGGCGATCACGCCGTGGCCGGCCTGACCCACGACATTGCCAAATGTATTGACCGCGACATCGCCCGCCCCGTTCTGAACGACCATGATGCCGTTCGCGGCGCCGGTGATGGCGCCCATCAACGTGAGCGTCACATTGGCGGGACTGCCGGCGGTCCCGCCGGAGGCGGCAAAGTCGATCGCATCGCCACTGCTGCTGGTGACGTTGCCCGCGCCGGTGATCGCAAACGAGCCGCCGGTCGATGACATCCCGGTAATCGTCCCGGTAAAGCCCAGCGCGTTGTCGAGTTGCAGCGTGTCGTTGCCGCCCGAGAAGGTCACGGTCTCCGCGCCTGAACCCGCGAGCTCCAGCGTCCCGCCATTGTCGATGATCAGGGAACCGGCGCCACTGAGCCCACCCGACAGGTCGAGTGTGCCGCCGATCACCTCGATCGTGCCCGAATTGTTCACCGCCCCGGTGATGCCGCTCGTCCCCGACAAGTTGTCGATCGTGCCGGTATTGTTCACCACAAGGCTGTTGTTTTGGGCGGTAATGAACGCGCCGGTCGACAGGTCTATCGTACCGGCATTGTTGACCGTGCTGGTCTCGGATACCCCCGTCGTCGACTGGAAGCCGAACCCGTTCCAGCCGCCTATCTGCCAGGTGCCGCCCGCCTCGTTGTTGAACGTGCCGTTGCCGACATTGATCGTACCGTCGATCGTGCCGGTGTTGTTGACGGTGATGTCGCCGCCGTTCTCGAAGATCGCGGTCGCGGACAGCGCGGCCGCCGCGACCAATCCGGAGTTGTCAATCGTCGACGTGCCGGTGATGTCCTCGTTGACGTTGATCGCGGAGATGTTGGTCAGGCTCGTCAGCGTCCCGGTATTGCTGATCGTCGACGAGGCGGTCGTCCCGACGCTGTTTTGATTGACGTTGATCGCCGAGAAGGTCGTCGCCGTCACGTGGCCGTCGTTCTCGACGAAAATATTGCCGGCGCCGACAGCCTTGGCGAAAATGCCGGTGGCCCCGGTCACGGCGCCCGCGTTGGTCACGAACACGTTGCCGCCATCGAACGCATTGGCGTTGATGCCGTTCCCGGACGCGGTGATCGATGAAGACGCCCCCGTCGTCACCGCCACGTTCCCGGTGCCCCAGTTGAAGGCGTTGATGCCGTAACTGTTGGGACCGGTCGTGATCGTCGCGTTGCTGGTCACGAACACATTGCCGTGCACCCCCGGTGCAACGGTGTTTGCTCCCGGGTAGTAGCCTGCATTGATGCCGCCGTTCGACCCGGCATGGATGGTGTCGGCGCCGACGTTCACGTTGATGCTGTAGGCCGAGGAGATCGAGGTCGCCTGGTCGAACGCGAAAATGCCGTTATTGCCCGAGGTGATGACGTCGCCGTCGCCCGTCGTCACGTTGACATTGCCGACGCCGGTAGCGTTGGCCTGGATGCCATAGCTGGAGCCGCCGGTGATCGTGGCGTTGGCCCCGACATTGATCGTGACATTGCCCGTGCCGCCGCTGAGCGCAAAGGCCCCGATACCGATCTGCGACGCCGAAACCGAGGTTCCGGCCTCGTCATTCAGTGTAACGTCGCCATTGCCGTAGTTGTAGGCGTTGGCGCCCGTACCCAGGGTCCCGCTGGTCTGGGTCACGTTGGCGTAGTTGTTGACGACGACCGTACCGTTGACCGCGGTGTGGGCGGTCCCGTTGCCGGCATAGAAGCCGGCGTCGATGCCCTTCGGCGCGCTGCCGCTCGGGTTCAGCGTGGCGCCGAAGTTGATGGTCCCGTTCGTGGTCACCGTGATCGTGGCGTTCGCCGCCGCCGGTACGTTAGTGTCCTTGTTGATGGCGCTGATGCCCTCGCCACCGGAGTGGATGACGGTGCCGGGGTCGGTCACGACCGACACACTGCCGGTGCCATCGTTCTCGGCACGAATGCCGAACTGCACGGTCGAGGTGACCGCGCCTCCCGCCTCGACCGCGACGTTGCCGTTGCCGACCGTCAAGGCTTCGATGCCGTGCTGGGTGCCGCTGACCCCGCCGGTCGCGGTCACCGACACGTTGCCGTTGTTCGCCGCATCAAGGTTCTCGGCGAACAGGCCGATGATGCCCGTGCCGGTCCCGCTGACGCTGCCGGTCGCATCGACCGCGATGTTGCCGTTCCCGGTGCCGCCGATCTCGGCGAGGATGCCATAGCCCGCCTCGCCCGTAACCGACCCGCCTGTCGTGATATCGACGTCGCCGGTGCCATTCTGCACCGCCATCAGGCCATTTGCGGCACCCGTGAGGTTGCCGCCCGGCGTCAGCACGATCGTCGCGGGACTGCCCGACGAGCCGCCCGTGGACGTGAAGTCGATCGCGTCTCCGCTGGTGGTGGTGACGTTGCCAAACCCCGTGATCGCAAACGTGCCGCTGCCCGCGGCCGT
>PLSZ01000199.1:6103-7822 GCA_003164305.1 Acetobacteraceae bacterium | reverse complement strand
CCCGCAAGGTCCAGCGTGCCGCCGATCACCTCGATCGTTCCATTGTTGGTAACGATAGCGTCGATAACACTCGTTCCGGAAGTATTGTCGATCGTGCCGTCGTTCAGCACCACTCCGCCGGTGATCGTGGTCCCGTCATCGAGCGTTAGCACGGCATCGGCGGCGGAAACTCCTACTTCTATCGTACTTGCCGTCACTCCTGCGCCGGCGTCGGTGCCGATGACGACGACGCCATCCAGCGTCGCGCCGGGACCGGCGGCGCCGGCCTCGACATCCAGCGTGCCGCCGGCGCCAATCGTCAGCGTGCCGGCTCCCGCACCGATGATCGTGGTGCCGTCCTCCAGGGTCAGGGTGCTGGGGCCGCCCGCGTAGCTGACATCAACGTTGACGGTGCCATAATCCGTGATCGTGCCGTCCGACACCGTCGTTCCGTCCATCGTCAGCGTCTGGCCGATCTCGACCGTCACGAGGCCGTCAAGGTCGGCACCCCTGATCGCACTGCTGCCGGTCACGTCGATGGTGCCAGAATTGTCTATCGTCAGCGGGCCAGAACCCTGAGCGTCGCCGATCAGGCTGGTGCCGTCGAGAGTCAAGGTGCTGGAGCTATCGACCTCCAGCGCGCCGACGGTACCCTCGTTGGGGGTGGTGTACATGTCGACGAGGGCGGCGCCGGTGCCGCTGATTTCGAGCACGCTGCCCGCTTGGTTCGACATGGAGCCGCCGGTGATGGTGGTGCCATTGTCGAGGACCATGGTGCCGGCAATCCGGATGGTGTCGAGGTTGCTCACGGCGACCCCGTCCAGCGTAGCGGTACCGCTGTTCACCTCGAGCTGACCGGGGTTGGGTCCGCTTGCCGACGATCCGGGGCCCCCAAGCGTGAGCACACCGCCCGTAATGCTGGCGCCATCGTTGAGGATCAGCGCGCTGTAGCCGATCAGCGTACTGTAACCGTCCACCTGTATGGTGCCGAAGTCGCTGACGTTGACACCGCCCAGCGTGGCCGTGCCCGTAAGTTCAAGAGTTGCGCCGACGTCGATCGCGACCGATCCNNTCGTCGACGACGTTGCCGTCGATGATGCCGGCCCCCTGAAGCGAGGCTGAGCTGCCGATATGAACGGCATCGGCAATCGTGGTCGTACCGCTTCCGATATCGACGGCGCCTCCATTGTTGACCACCAGCGTTGCCGAACTTTGCGAAGAACCCAGATTCAGGCCGGAAGTCTGCACGATCGAACCCGCACCGGTGACGGCGAGAGTACCTGCGCTGCCGGCCTGACTGGCGATGGAGACGAAGCCCGCATTGATGGCGCCGCCATTTTCGACGGTGGCGATCGCCGTTCCGGCGCCCGCAATCCCGAGAAACTGGCCGTTCAGCGTGGCGTTGTTGACGTCCAGCGTATCGGTGACGCCGGCGTCAAAATTGTATGCCAATCCGATACCGTTGGCGTTGACAACCGCATGGTCGGCGATCGTCAGCGAGGCCGTGCCGTCGAAGCCGACACCGATGTTCTGGTACTGGCCGGAGTTCGTGTTGACGCTGGTTCCGGCTCCGGTGNNGTGCCGGTATTGCCGACCGTTATCCCGCCGGTCGCGCCGACGATCGTGATCGCCGAGCCCGCCCCCGATGCGGTGATGGTGCCTTCATCGTCGATATAGCCGGCCTGCCACGTGGCCCCCGCAGTGTTGTTGAAGGTGCCGGTGAACGCGCCGGTGTTGCTG
>PLSZ01000199.1:0-6089 GCA_003164305.1 Acetobacteraceae bacterium | reverse complement strand
CCGTGCCGAAGGCATTCTCGTTGACAACGATCGAGGCCTGATTGGCAGCCCCCACCACCGTGCCGGTGTTGGTGATCGTGGTCGATCCGGTCGAGCCCGCGCTGTTCTGCGAGACGTTGATGCCGGCGAAGCCGGTGGCGGTGATCTGGCCGTCGTTCTCGATGGTGATGTTGCCGGCATGATTGGCGCTTGAAAAAATGCCGGTTCCCGCGGTCAGGCTTCCGGCGTTCGTGACGCTGACATTGCCGCCGTCGAGCGCGTTGGCATTGATGCCGTCGGCCTGGTTGCCGCTGGCCGGCGCGGTGATCGAGGAGGTCACGCCCGTGGTGACCGTTACATTTCCGGCCCCGTAGTTATAGGCGTTGATGCCGGCGCCGGCAGCCGTCACGATGGTCGCATTGCTCTGCACGAACACGTTGCCGACAACACTGCCGTTCGGCGCGTTGACGCCATTGGGGGAGTAACCCGCGACGATGCCACCCGGTGTCGAGCCGTTCGGCGTCAGGTTCGAGCCTGAGTGGATGGTACCGTTGGCGATGACCGTTACGCTGTCGCTCGAAGTATCGGAGGCCACCTGGCTTTGGGCATTGATGCCGCTGCTGCCCGAATTGAAGACGTCGCCGGCCGACGTCGTGACGCTGACGCTTCCCACCTCGTTGGTGAACGCCTGGATGGCGAAGATCGAGCTGCCCGTAATCGTGGCGTTGGCGGCGACGTTGACGGCGATATTGCCGGCGCCCTTGCTGTTCCCGTAGGCACCGATGCCATATTGTGCGCCGGACACCGACGTGCCCGCGCCTTCGTTTACCGTGACGTTACCGTTGCCGTAGTTATAGCCGTCGATGCCGTAGCCGGCGGCGGCGGTGATGTTGGCGTTGTTGTTGATGACGACGGTGCCGTTGACGTTGGTGTTGGCGGTGGCGGTATTGGCGGCTCCGTAATAGCCGGCAACGACACCTTGCGGCTGCGAGCCGCTCGGGTTGAGGGTAGTTCCGGAATGGATGGTGCCGTTGGTCGTCACCGTGATCGTGCTGCCGGCCGATGCGGCAATCCCGGTATCGAAGTTGATGATGTTGAGGCCTGCGCCGCCGGAATTGATGGCGCTGCCGGCATCCGTCACCACCGAGATGCTTCCGGTGCCGTAGCTCTGCGCGCGAATGCCGAACTGAACCGCCGCCGAAACCGCTCCTGCGGATTCAATGGCGATGTTACCGCTGCCTTGCGTGCTGACCTCGATGCCATCGTAGCCGCCGCTTGCGCCGCCCGACTGGTTGACCGTGACGTTGCCGCTATTGGACGCATTGAGGTTCTCGGCCAGCAGGCCGATCGAGCCCGTGCCTGTCCCGGTCAGGCTTCCCGACGCGTTGACGAAGACGTTGCCGGTTCCGGTCGCGCTCTGTTCCGCGATCACACCGTCGCCCGCATGGCCGGTAACGCTGCCGAACGGGTTGAGTGTGATGTCGCCGCTGCCGCTCTGAATGACATTGATGCCGTTGACAGCGCCGGTGATGGTGCCGCCCAGCGTGACAATCATGTTGGCGGCGTTGCCGGACGACGTAAAGTCGATCGCGTCGCCGGTGCTGCTGGTAATATCGCCCTGGCCGGTGACGGTGAAATTACCCGCGCCGGAGGCGAGTTCGGAGAGCGTGCCGGTAAAGCCGAGCACGTCGTCCAGCTGCAGCGTATCGTTGCCGCCCGCGAAGGTGAAGACCTCCGCGCCGGATCCGGCGAGTTCGAGCGTTGCGCCATCGTCGATGGTGACCGAACCGGTGGTCCCGCTCAGCTCGCCGTTGACTTCCAGAAGCCCGCCGGTCGCGACGACGCTGCCGTCGTCGACCAGGTTGCCGTTGATGACGCCGGCGCCCTGCAGCACGCTACCGAAGCCGACATGAACGGCGTCGGCAATCGTGGTCGTGCCGGCTCCGATATCGACGGCGCCGCCATTGTTGACTGCAATCGTCGCCGAACTTTGCGACGAACCCAGCGTCAGGCCGGAAGTCTCGACCAGCGAGCCCGCGCCCGTGACGGTGAGGGAGCCGGTGCTGCCGGCCTGGCTGGCGATCGAGAGGAAGCCCGTATTGATCGTGCCGCCGTTCTCGACCGTGGCGCTGGCCATGCCGGCCCCCGCAATCCCGAGCGACTGGCTGTCGAGTGTGGCATTGTTGACGTCGAGCGTATCGGTGACGCCGGGGTCGAAATTGAGCGCCATCGACAGACCGTTGGTGGTCACCACGGCCTGGTCGGCCACCGTCAGCGAGGCCGTGCCATCGAACCCGACGATGATATCCTGGTATGGTCCCGTCGCCGCGTTGAGCGTCGTTCCCGCGCCCGTGACATCGACGCTGCCGCTGCTTCCGACGGATTGCCCGATGTTCAGGAAGCTGGTCGCGAGCGCCGCGCCGGCCTCGATCGTCAGCGACGCGGAACCCGAACCGCCAACGGTCAATCCATTCGACTGGGTGTTCAGGCTGGAGCCCGCTCCCGAAACCGTAATGGTTCCTTCGTCGTCGATTCCGCCGCCGGAAACAACCGCGCCGCCGTTACTGACCGCCAACGTTCCGGAACTCTGGGATGAACCTACCCCTATGAAGCTGGTGGCCGTGACCACCGAGCCCGCCCCGGCAACACTGAGGCTGCCGGTGCTGCCGGCCTGGCTGGCGATGGAGACGAAGCCCGTATTGATGGCGCCACCGTTTTCCACTGTGGCGGTCGCTGTGCCGGCACCTGCAATCCCGAGAGATTGGCTGTTCAGTGTGGCGTTGTTGACGTCCAGCGTATCGGTGACACCGACGTCAAAATTGTATGCCAGTCCTATGTTGTTGGTGGTGACAACCGCATGATCAGCGATCGTCAGCGAGGCCGTGCCGTCGAAGCCGACACCGATGTTCTGGTACTGGCCGGAGGTGGCGTTNNNNGCCGACCAGGGTGATCGCCGAGCCGGGCCCCGATGCGGTGATGGTGCCTTCATCGTCGATATAGCCGGCCTGCCAGGTGGCGCCGGCAGTGTTGTTGAAGGTGCCGGTGAAGGCGCCGTTGTGGGTGTTGATGCTGCCGTCGATCTGGCCGCTGTTGTTGATGACGGCCGTGCCGCCGTTCTCGTAGATCGCCTGGGTCGATGAAGACACCACGCTCGGCCCGATCAGCCCGGAGTTGTTGATGGTCACCGTACCGAAGGCATTCTCGTTGACGACGATCGAGGCCTGATTGGCGGCCCCCACCACCGTGCCGGTGTTGGTGATCGTGGTCGATCCGGTCGAGCCCGCACTGTTCTGCGAGACGTTGATGCCGGGGAAACTGGTTGCGGTGATCAGACCATCATTCTCGATGCTGATGTTGCCGGCATGATTGGCGCTCGAAAAAATGCCGGTTCCCGCTGCGATGGTCCCCGCATTGGTGACGCTGACATTGCCGCCGTCGAGCGCATTGGCATTGATGCCGTCGGCCTGGTTGCCGCTGGCCGGCGCGGTGATCGAGGAGGTTGCACCGGTGGTGACGGTTACATTGCCGGTCCCGAAATTATAGGCATTGATGCCGGCGCCGGCAGCCGTCACGATGGTCGCGTTGCTCTGCACGAAGACGTTGCCGGCAACATTGCCGTTCGCCGAGTTGACGCCATTGGGGGAGTAACCCGCGACGATGCCACCCGGTGTCGAGCCGTTCGGCGTCAGGTTCGAACCTGAGTGGATGGTACCGTTGGCGATGACCGTTACGCTGTCGCTCGAGGTATCGGAGGCCACCTGGCTTTGGGCATTGATGCCGCTGCTGCCTGAATTCAAGATGTCGNNATGGCGAAGATCGAGCTGCCCGTGATCGTGGCGTTGGCGGCGACGTTGACGGCGATATTGCCGGCGCCCTTGCTGTCCCCGTAGGCGGCGACGCCATATTGCGCACCGGAGACCGCGGTCCCCGCGCCGTCGTTCACGATAATGCTGCCGTTGCCGTAATTGTAGGCTTCGATACCGTAGCCGGCCGCAGCCGTGATGTTACCGTTGTTGTTGACGACGACGGTGCCGTTGACGTTGGTGTTGGCCACCGAACCTAGCCCGCCGACGCCGTTGTACCCGGCGCCGAGTCCATACGGAACCGAACCACTGAGGTTGTTGTCGGTCCCGGAATTGATGGTGCCGTCGTTCGTGACGGTGATCGTGCTGTTGGCCGACGCCGCAATCGCCGTATCCCGGTTAACGGCAACGATGCCGCTGCTGCCGGAATTAACGACGCTGCCGGCATCCGTAACGATCGAGACAGATCCGCTGCCATAGGTCAGGCCCCGGATACCATACTGCACGCCTGCCGCAGCTGTTCCCGCCAGTTCAATCGCAATGTTGCCATTGCCGTCGTTGATGGAATCGATGCCGTAGCTGCCGCCGCTCACCCCACCCGATGCGGTGATCGCGATGTTGCCGGTACTGGCCGCATTGAGAATCTCGGCCAACAGTCCTTCCGACCCTGTACCTGTCCCGGTCAGGTTTCCCGGGGCGTTGACGACGATGTTGCCGGTGCCGGTTGCGCTCTGCTCGGCGATCACGCCGTCGCCGGCCTGGCCGGTGACGCTGCCGGATGGGTCGATCGTAATGTCGCCGCTGCCGTTCTGAACGGCATTGATGCCGTTGAGTGCGCCGGTGACGGCTACGGTCGCGATCGAGATACCGCCGCTGCCGCCGCTGATGGTGGCATCGATTCCATCACCCCCCGTCGAGGCGATGCTTCCGACTGCGCCGACTGAAATATTTGCTCCGGCGGTCGCCAGATTGAGACCGCTATTCCCTGCGCCGCTGACTGCGATCGAAGAATTGGCGTCGATCTGGACATCGAGCGTGTCCGCCGCACTGGAATCCGCTGTTTGGGCGTAGACGCCATTGATGGAACCGCTGACCGTCTCTCCAACGAGCGACACCTGGCTGGCGCTGCTCATGCTCACGGCAGCGCCGCTGCCCGTGAGCGTCACGACATCGGCGACGCCCGTGATATTGACGCTATTGTTCGCACCGCTGACGGTGATGTCATCGTGCGAACCGCTGACATTGACGGTGTCATTGCTGGCCAGGAGCACGGCCGTATCGTTATCCCCCGCAAAGTTGACGATATTGTTGGGATCGCTCAGGTTCAACGTCGTGTTGCTTGCATTGAAGCTGATGGTGTCGCCGCTGCCGGTAACCGTGACAACGTCGTTGCCGCCCGAAATCACCAGGTTGGCCTGGCTGGCGGTCAGATTGAGGGTGCTGCCGCTCGCGCTCAGGTTGACCGTGTCGCCGGTTCCCTGCAGCACGATGGTGTCCGATCCGGCCGTAACGTTCAGCGTGTCGTTATTGCCGTTGACCGTCAGATTGGTACCGGCCTGAGCGACGTCGATAACGCCATTTGAGGTATTGACGCTTCCGTTCGTGACAATCGTCGTGGATACGGACGCTGCACTTGTCGTGCTCGAATTCCCTTCGCTGTCCTGCACGACCGCCGAAGCGCTCAACGTGAAATCCGCGAGACTCGACAACTTCAGGGACAACGATCCGAGCGTCCAGCTGCTGACGTCAATCGAGGTGTGTCCGACCGTCGAAGTGAACGTGTGGGTTCCGTCGCTCAGCGTCGCTCCAACCGGAACCCCGCTGACAACCATCGACTTCAGATGGTCGTTATCGGCAACGCTCCCGTTGAGTGCGTAGGAAAGCGCCCCCAAAGAGAACGGCGTGCCCGCAACGATCGTCACGGCCGGCGTTGCCGCCCAGGTCACGGTCGGCGCCAGCGGATTGACCGTCACCACCTCGGTCGCGGTCGTGGCCGTCGAAAGATCGCCGTCTGCATCCCTCTCGGTCGCCGCCACGCTCAGCGTGAAGTTGGCATCGGTCGCGGGCGTGATCTTCAGGCTGGTCAGCGTCCAGCCATTGATATCCACCGAGGTGCTGCCGATGGCGGCCGTGAAGGTATGAGTGCCGTCGCTCAGCGTCGCCCCGACCGGGATCGCGCTGACCACCAGCGAGGCCAGAGAATTGGTATCGCCGGCCGCGCCATGCAGCGTGACGGCGATGGCGCCCAGCGCCATCGCCGACCCTTCAACACCCGCCGAAGGCGCGCCAGCCCAGGTCGTGGTCGCC
>PLSZ01000041.1 GCA_003164305.1 Acetobacteraceae bacterium | reverse complement strand
AATGTTTCGGACGCCTGGTATCAGACCGTAATTCGGGATCGATCCGACCGGCCTGGTCTCTCCGGCGAAATCCGCCAGGTTGCACGGTCAGGCCCTCGGCGCCGCTGACATCCTCAGCGAGCATGTCCGGATCAGCACGATGGGCTGGTGCAACGGGCCGCCGCGACGCGGCTGTCTAATTCGACATCGAATGCATGACCTGAATGATCGCCGGGCCGCCCGCGATCAGGAACACGCAGGGCAGAATGAAAATGATCATCGGCAGAGTCAGCATCGTCGGCAGGCGGGCCGCGGATTCCTCGAACGCGGTCAGCGCTTCCTGGCGCATCTCGGCGGACAGCGTGCGCAGCGCGTCGGTCAATGGCGTGCCGTACTGGATGGTCTGGATCAACGTCATCGCCAGCCGGCGGAACGCCTCCAGCCCGGTGCGGTGGCCGAGGTTGTGCAGCGCGACGCGGGTGTCGGACAGGATCTGCAATTCGTTCGCGGTCAGCGAGAACTCGGTCGCCAGGTCGCGGTACGACAGTTTCATTTCATCAGCCACCCGAATGATCGCCGGGCCCAGACCCAGTCCCGCCTGGGCGCAGATGACCATCATGTCGAGCGCGTCCGGCAAGCCTTTCTCCAGCCGTCCCATGAAACGTTTGCGCAACTGCTTGACGATCAGATCGGGCATGATCAGGCCGAGCACGGCGGTCGCCACCGGCAGGAACATGACCAGCACCGACGACCAGCCGGTGTCGCGGATCAGCAGCCAGACGATCAGCGGCAGCACGATCATCGAGCCCATCTTGGCGCCGAAGAAAACGCCGACCGCCTGCTCGCCGCGGATGCCCGCGCCGCGCAGCATCTCCTCCAACTGGCTCCTTGTGGCGACCGGCACGAGGCCGCTGTTGAGGATCGTCTGGCCGAGGCCGGAGATCGTCCGCGACACCATCTCCCGGAACGACACGCGTTCGACACGCACCGCGCTGAGGCGTTCCTCGCCATGGATCTGGCGGATGCGGGAGCCGTAACGTTCCTGGCCGCGCATTTCGCGCATCAACATCCAGCCGGCGGTGATCATCGCCATCAGGAACAGACCCGCGCCGGCGAGTAGCGCGTAGCGGAGCGTGGCGTCAGATTCCATCAGCGTGGTTCCATCGGCGAGAATGCCATCAGGGGTGGTCCATCAGGGCAGCACCGATTTGATGATCGCGCGGATCGCCAGCATGCCCATGATCAGCGAGATGATCGCGATGCTGAAGAACGTCTTGCCGGTCGGATCGGTGAACAGCAGCATCATGTATTGCGGGTTCAGCGCGTACAGCATGCCGCCCGTCAGCACCGGAAGCAGCGCGAGGATCGAGGAACTGGTGCGCGCTTCCGCCGTCATGGCGTGGCCGCGCGCTTTCAACGCCGCGCGCTTGCGGATCACGTCGGCCAGATTTTCCAGCGTCTCGCTCAATGTTCCGCCGGTCTGGGTCTGCAGCGACAAGGCGGTGGCGAAGAAACGATATTCTGCCAGCCCGGTGCGGGTGGCGAGTTCGGTCACCGCCTCATCCAGCGGCGTGCCGATGGCGATCTGATCGACCAGGCGGCTGAACTCGCCCGCCGTCGGATTGGGCGCGGCGAGGGAGACGTTGCGCACCGCGTCGATCACCGGAACGCCGACGCGGATCGCGCGTACGATCATCGCCAGCGCGTCGGGGAATTGCCACAGCAGCGCGCCGCGCCGCTTGCCCTCGACACGCTTGAAGAACATCCGGCTGGCCATGATCCAGATCACCGGAAGGGTCAACCAGGAGAGCGGGCCGAGCAGGTCGTCGGTGGCGTAACGGCCGGCGATGGCGAGCAGGAAGGTAATCGCCAGCACGACGTACCATTTCGCCGGGTACAGCGCCTGACGTTCCAGATCGAAGCCGAAGATGGAAGCGTAAATCGTCGCCCGGCTGCGCGCGTCGCTTTCGTCCGGTACCGTGAACGCGCTGAGCTCGATTTGCGTGGAACGCAGATGCGGGGCCAGGATGCTGGCCAGACGTTTCGTTCGGCGATCGCTATCGGATTGCGCGCGGGACACCATCACGCCGCTGAGGCCGAGGCCGATCAGCGACAGGCAGGCGCACATCAGCAGCAGGTATTGCAGCGCGCCTCCGGTCATCCGTGTTCGGCTTCTTCCAGCGCCGCGCGCCAGGCGCGGTCGAGGCCGAAATACGACAGCCGCTTCAGGAACGACGGCGGCACGCGGCTGACGTGATACCTGCCGAACAATCTGCCGTCGGACCCTTCGCCGAGCACCTCGAACTGGAAGATGTCGTTCAGCGTGATGACGTCGCCTTCCATGCCGCAGACCTCGGTCACCTGGATGACGCGGCGGCCGCCGTCGCGCTGGCGTTCGATCTGCACGATCAGGTCGATGGCGCCGACGATCTGGGTGCGGATGGCGGCGGAGGGCAGGCCCATGTGGCCCATCTGCACCATGTTCTCGATGCGGGTCAGGGCGTCGCGCGTGGTGTTGGAGTGAATCGTCGACATCGAGCCATCGTGGCCGGTGTTCATGNNTCGGGACGCATACGCAGGGCGTTGCGGACAAGATCGCGCTGATTGATTTCGCCGCGGCCTTCCAGACTGGACGGCCGTGTCTCCAAACGCACGACATGCGGTTGCTGGAATTGCAATTCGGCGGCGTCCTCGACGGTGATGACCCGTTCGCCATGATCGATCAGCCGCGACATGGCGTTCATCATCGTCGTCTTGCCGGAACCGGTGCCGCCCGACACCACGATGTTCAACCGCGCCTGGGAGGCGATTTCCAGCACGCGCGCGACCGGCAAAGTCAGCGCCTTCCAGCGCACCAGTTGCGCGAAGTCGACCGCCTTTTTGCCGAATTTTCGAATGGAGACGTAAGGACCTTCGAGCGCCAGCGGCGGAAACACGATGTTGACGCGGGAGCCGTCTTTAAGACGGGCATCGACCATCGGGCTCGATTCGTCGATGCGCCGGCCGACCGCGGCGGCGATCCGCTGGCACACGTTCATCAGATGCGCGGTGTCGCGGAAATGNNGCTTCCAGCGGACCGAGGCCGGTGATGTCGTGCACCAGCTCATTGGCCAGGATGTGCTGCTCGCGGGCGTTGAGCTGATAGCGCCGTTCGGTGGCGATTTCCGAGACGAGGCGTTCGACGTCCAGGATCAGCCGCTCGGCCGGCATCGCGGCGACCACATTGGGGTCGAGGCGCGAAAGGCAGACATTGCGCAGTTCGTTGACGATTTCCTCGGTGATCGGGGAGCCGCCATCCATCAACTCGCGCAGCGTTTCCGTCGGCTCTTCGTTGGCCGCGACGGGCGTGGGAGCGACCGAGGATTGGGTGCGGCGGCCGAAGGCCGGAACGTTGACTGTGATCATTTCTTACGCCGGAGCATGGAGAACAGACCGCGTTTCACACCGGAGCCCATGGTCAGCGGCCCCTGATGCTCTCCGTCCAGCAGGCGGACGGAGGCGACCTGGCGGACGATGTCGATGACGCCGTTGCGGAAGCCGCTGCTGGTGACCATCACGGGTTCGCCCAGGGTGGCCGCGTTGCCGACCTGGCGGGGAAGATCCGGGATGGCGACATCGACTTTCATCTTCAGGGCTTCTTCGACCTGCTTGCGCGACAGGCCGCCGGGCACGCCGGTGCGATTGAGCACGACGACCGCGCGTTGATCCTGGCCCGGCCCTTTGGGAAGGCCCAGAAGCCGCACCGTGTCGCGGATCGCGGCGAGCGAGGGGTCCATCACCAGGATGCGCTGGTCCACCAGGTCGAGCAGGTCGCGATACAGCGGCACCGGCCCGTATGGCACATCGACGATGATGAAATTATATCTGTTACGCAACGCTGTCAGCAACGCCGTCGCGGCGCCGGACGCGTGACTGGTGTGCGAGGCGACTTTTTCTTCCGCCGCCAGAACGTGCAGCCGATCGGCGGCCGGTTGCGCGGCGCGCTCGGCGAGTAGGCTGTCGATGCGGTCGGGGGACTCCAGCGCCATGCGCAGGCCGGGCCCCGGCTGGATGTTGAGCAGAAACGCGGTGGCGCCGAGATGCGTGTCGGGGTCCAGCAACACCGTGTGACGGCGCATGCCGACACCGAAATGCCACGCCAGATTGACCGCGATGGTGGTCGCGCCGACACCGCCGCGCACGCCGGTGATGGCGATGGCGCGGCCGCCCAGCATCTGGGGGGCGGCGAAGGCGGAGCCTTGTGCGAAGGGGCCGAAGTGGCGGAGGACTTTTTCGCGCGTGACCGGCTTGGTGAGGTATTCGGCGGCGCCCAGGCCGCGGGTGATTTCGCGGTAGAAGTCGGCGTGCTCGATCTCGCCCACCACCAGGACGGTGACATCGGGCTCGACGACATGGGCCAGTTCGCTGAGCGCGCTGAGCGGCTGTTCCTCGCCGGAGATATCGACGCAAAGCACGCGCGGGGTGGCGGTTTTCTGCATCGTCAGGATGGCGGAGCGGATGCCGCCGCGGCGAATGTCCAGCGTTTCGCTGGTCGCCTCGGCGAGGCCTTCGCGCACCGCTTCCTCGGAGTCGCGATCGGTGACGAAGCCGACGAACGAGGGCCGATCGTGCCGGCCGGCGCTTTGATCCGGTGGCGGAACGACGGCGGCGAGGTTCATACGTCCGTCCTCAGGCGGCATGGCTCATGATCCTCCACTGCTGGTGGATGAGGAGCCGCCGCCACCGGTGGCCGCCGGCGCGGCGACGGTGGAACCCGGCGTATCCGACGGCAACGGAAGGACCTTGCCGTTCCACAGCCGATCAACACTGTCCGAATCCAGCGCGGACCGCCGGATGGGAGCGTCGCGGCCATGCGCCAGATCGGTGGGATTGGCGGCCATGGCACCAATGTTCCGCGTGTTGACCCCGGCCGCGTACCACATGTACGGCCGTTTCAGCGGGTCGATCTGGTCGCAGCCGGCGAGGGCCAGAAGGCTCAACGCGGCGGCGGCGCATGCCGCTCGCGATCCGGAATGTCGCATGAAATACCTCATCGCACGATGAATCCCGCCTGCGCGCCGGGTCGCGACGTCGTGGTGCCGTCGGCGTTCGGCACCTGACGCAGGGTCAGCAACCGATCGACGTCACCCGGAACCTTGTAGCCTTCACCAGGAAGCCTGACCTGCGCCACGTTTTGCACCGGACGCACCAGGATCGGCGTGACGACGATCACCAGCTCGGTTTGGTCGCGGGTCATGCTGTTTGTCTTGAACAACGAGCCGACGATCGGCACATCGCCCAGACCGGGCAGGCCGCTGTCGGCGTTACTGGTGGTGGTTTGCAGCATGCCGGCGATGGCGAAGGTTTCGCCGGAGCCCAGTTCGACCGTGGTTTCGGCGCGGCGCACCAGCAACCCGTCGACCACGCCGCCACCCGGCAGCAGCACGGTATTGTTGGAATCCAATTGGCTGACTTCGGGTTTCACGTGAAGGTTGATGCGGCCGTTGCCAAGCACCGTCGGCACGAAGCTGAGCAGCACGCCGTATGGCTTGAAGTCGATGGTGACGGCGTTCGGGTTGGCGCCGCCGCCCGGCACCGCGTAGGGATATTCGCCGCCAGCCTGGAACGAGGCGGGCTGGCCGCTCATCACGGTCAGGTTCGGTTCGGCGAGGATGTGTGCCAGCCCTTCCTTGGCCAGGAGATCGATGGCCGCGGTCAAGGCGCCCGTGCCCGCCGCGCAGACCGCCGTGTTGCCGCCCGCCGACCCTCCCAGGCACTGAATGGCACCATTGGTGATCGCGGTGACCAACCCAAGCTTGCCGAGGGCTCCACCGATCTGCCCGGCCGTGCCGATCGCCTGCCAGTTGATGCCGATGTTGCGGGCGGTGCTGCGTTTCATTTCGGCGATGCGCACCATCAGCGTGACCTGGGTCGGCGCGGCGATCGTCATCTGATTTTCGATCGCCCCGCCGTCCGTCGCGGCGAACCCCTTGGCGATCAACATCGCCTGGGCGGCGTCCGAGGCGTTGGCCGCGGACCCCGTCAGCATCATGCCTTTGCCCTGCGGCTTCACCTGGATCTGGCTGCCCGGAACCAGTCTGGCGATGGCCGTCTGGGCTTCCCTCGCGCCAAAGGCGGACGGCCGCACGGTGATGTCGTAATCGGCCAGCAGGCGGCCCAGAAGATCGACCGCGGCGATGGTGGTATGGCCGGGACCGACGCCGAACACGAACAGGCTGGTGGAACTGGCGGGCCGCACCTCGGCCACTTTCGGATCGGCGACGTAAATATTCGCGGCCGGCAACGTCAGCGTCAGGATCTTGCCGCTGCCCGTTTCGAACGACATCGAACCGTGGAACGGATGCGGGATTTCCGACGGCGGCGGCGCCGGAACCGCGGGCTGCGCCGTGGGCGGTCCGCCGATCGGCGGCAGGGGGGCGATGTTCTGATCCTGGGGCGGCGCAGGCTCGGCGGCGGGCGGCGTCACCTGCGCCACGCGCATCGGTTGTTGATCCGGCGCGATCGGGGCGGTCCCCGCGTAGGCATATTGGGCCGTCAGCACGAACAGCGCCGTGCCGATTTCCAGAAATCCGCCAATGGTCTTGCGTGCGGTGCGTCGAATGGGTCGTCGCATCAGAATTTGAATTCCTTGGCTTCACCCGGGCCCGAGAAGACCCGCATGGGAGGTTCGGCTGGAGCCGGTGGCGGTGGCGCGGCCACGATCACCGGGGCGACAGCGGCAGGCGCTGGTTTGGCGACGAGATCGGGCAGCACGTCTTCGGCGAAGGTCGCCTCGCGTTTCGTTTCGGTCTTCGCGATGCCCATGGCGGTGCTCGAGGCACGCACGGAGACCGACAGCCGGCCGAGACGCATTCCGACAGACACGCGCTGCGCCTGATCTTCATCCACTTCCAGCGTCACGGTGCGATTTTGCGCATCGAGGCCCGCGGTGTTTCTGTTCGGCGCGGAGACCAACTGAGAATCGACGGCGACGACGCGCACGTTGGTCAGCACGGTATGCGCGCTGACGCGGCGGCCGAGCGCGGCGCCCGGATCGTTGTTCATTTGTGTCAATATCAGGTCGACGCGGTCGCCCGGCCAGATCAGCCCGGAGGAGCCGCTGGCGGCATCGACATTGATGGTCACGGCACGCATGCCGGGCGACAGCACCGCGGCCATGAAGCCGTGATCGGTGGGCCGCATCAGGTCGTCGCTGCGGATCGCCTCGCCGGCGCCGAGGTTGCGCTTGACCATCGCGCCCATCAGGCCGCGGCGTCCCTCCACGGTGTCGAGGTTGTATTCCTTGACCATTTCCTCGGCCGCGATTTCTTTTTGCTGAATGTCGTCCGAGGTCAGTAGGCTGCCGCCCTGAATCGGTTGCGCGGCGACCAGAATCATTTTGGTGGGCGGCGGGCCTCCGAGGCCCATTGGCCGCGTGGTGATCCACGCCACGGTGCCGAATCCGATCAGGCCCAAAGACATCAGGATGAAGAACGCGACACGCACGATCATGGCGCTGCTCCGTTAACGACGACAAAAACAAACCCGAACGCGATGGCGCAGGCATAAGGCAGCGGGCCACCGCGGCTGATGCGCCATCGCTCCGCGCGCATCGCGCGTTCCAGCAATGAGCGCCGGCGATGGTCATGCGCGGGTAAAGGTGGCGGCGGCGTTACCATCCCGCGGGCCACCATATAAATGAACGCGTGCGCGGCGCCGCCGAGCGACATCGCGATGGCGAAGCTGGCGACCATGCCGGGCGGCAGCACGATGGCGATGGCGCCAAGCAATTTGACGTCGGCGCCGCCCATCCAGCCGCGGCGCCAGCAAATCGCGGCGACGGCGAAGATCGCAACGCCCAGCGACAGGGAAACGATCAGGCGGTCGGCGGCGAACGCGGCGACGATGCCAAAGCAGGCGATCAGTACCGACATCCAGTTTGGTACCGTGCGGGAAACGATATCATGCCAGGCCGCGAGCAGCACCACGGCCGTGCTGGCCAGGATCATCAGCACGGCGATCGTTGATGGCCAGGGATGCAACAGAGTCTGCGCCATCTGGAGCCTCGATCAGTCGATGGTCACGTGAAACGAAAAGCGCGGCGGCGAGGTATCGCCGCCGCGCGTTGCCGGCTTCCAAAAAGCAAGGACGCCAGGTGGTCTCAGAGGCTGCCGCCGATGCCGGAGAATTTCGTGGACAGGTTGTTCGCCAGCAGGCCGAAGCCAACGGCGATGGTGGCGACGATGACGCCNNGCGATCAGGCCATATTCCAACGCGGTGACGGCGCGCCGGTCGAGCTTTAGTTCCAGCCAGGTTTTCGCGTACTCAAGCATGTTAAACTCCCACAGGTGATTGCCCAAATGCGATTGCCCGGGTTGCGACCGAACATGCGCGAGCGGAACTCACCACAGGGGTGGTTACCGAGCGGTTTCAGTTGATGAAATTAAGTTAATCGAAGAATTTCACTCTGGCGCGCACCGGCTTCCGTCGCAAGCGAAGGGGAAACGTCCGGGTAAGCAACGTCATGCGACTGCCGGCCCGGTCATGATCCATGGCGGTCGTTGCATATGAAAGAGTCACCGGTGGATGTTCCGGTCCGAAGATGGCTGACGCGGGAGCGGGCGATTGGTTACGCCACCATCCTGGCGATCGTCGAGATGGGACTGTTCGCGTTCTGCGTCGCCGGCTCGCACGGGCTGATCGTGCCGATGGATCATCAACCCAGTACGGATTTCATCAGCTTCCACGCCGCCGGGGCGCTGGCGGACGCGGGCACGCCGTGGCTGGCTTACGATCACGCGGCGCATCACGCGGCTGAGGAAGCGATCCACCGTGGCGCCACCGCTTATAACTATTTTTATTATCCCCCGGTGTTCCTGCTGCTGTGCGCGCCGCTGGCGTGGCTGGCTTATTTGCCGGCTTTCATATTGTTTCAGGTGGTGGGCGGGATCGCGATGTGGTTCGCGGCGCGGGCGTGCCGCGGCGACGTGAAGCTGGTCGTGTTCCTGGCGTTTCCCGGCTTGTGGTGGGCGATCGGCACCGGTCAGAACGCATTACTGACGGCGGCGTTGTTCGCCGCGGGCACGGCGCTGGTTGACCGGCGGCCGTGGCTCTCTGGGCTGTGCTTTGGCGCGCTTTGCTACAAGCCACATTTTGGGCTGCTGATCCCCATCGCGTTGATCGCGGGAGGCCACTGGCGTGCCTTCCTGGGGGCCGCCGGCGCCGCGCTGATCCTGACCGGGGCGTCGGTGGCCGCGTTCGGCATCGGGACGTGGCAGGCGTTCCTGACGGCCGCCGCGGCCTCCGGCGACGTCTACGCGGGTCACGCGATATTCATGTCGGGGCTGACCAGTCCGTACGGCGCGCTGATGGCGTTGGGCTTTGGGGCGGGGACGGCATTCGCGGCGCAGGCGATGGCGGTGCTGCTGGCGGCGGCGGCCGTGGCTCTGGCGTGGCGCCGGGCCATCGCGTTGCCGCTGCGCGCGGCGATGCTGCTGACGGCCACGACGGTCGCGGTGCCGGTGCTGATGTTCTACGACCTGATGCTGGTGTTCGTCGCGCTGGTGTGGCTCAGCCGCGTGCCCAGGGCGGAGGGCGCGCCGGGGGGGTGGCGAACGTTGGCGATGGCGGCGGCGTTTCTGGGGCCGTTGCTATCGGGCAATGTTTTTGGCGACACGCATGTTCCGGTGGCGTTCGCGACCGCCTCGCTGGCGTTTGGACTGACGGTTGCTCTGGCGTGGAGCGAGATGGGGATGCCGCGGCTGGTGCCGGCGCGCGCGGGCCTCAGCGAAGCTTAAGACCCGGCGGCATGACGCGGTACGACACCACGGGCAACGACGGCATGGACGGCGCGGCCGCGCTTTGTGATGCCGGCGTGGCGACGACGCCGGAGGATTGGCCGGCGGGCATCGGTGTCCACACCGCGACGCCGGCGAACACGGCCGGGATCGGGATCGGTTTCGCGCGCGACATGACGGCCAGCATCGGCGTGGTGGCGCGCGCGGGAAGCGTGACGGGCGCCGCCGCGAGCCAACTGGAGAACACCTGCTGGCGGTACGCGAACGCCAAAGCCGGATCGGCGGAATGATAGGCCTCGACAGCGGATTCCCAGGAACCGGCGCGGCTGTACAGGCTCAGCAGGAAGCCCGCGGCATAGCGCGCGTTGGCGTCGGGATCGAACGCCTGGTCGAGGCTGGCGAAGGCGCCCGGATGCCACAGCAGATTGATCTGAAAGCAGCCGACGTCGATCGATTTCGTGCCACCTTCCAGCAATGCGCCGGCCGCCCGCGCCGCCGCCGTTTTCGTTTCGAACCACGATCCTTTGCCGGCGGCGTTGATGGTCCAGGGCCACGCGGTGACACGGCCTCGCGAGGGATCCCAGCGGCCGCTTTCGATCCGGCCGATGGCCAGCAGCAGGCCGGAGGGGAGGCCGCCCGCCTGTTCCGCCGCGATGCCAGCCAGTTCGCATGGCGTCGGCGGCGACGTGTCCGCCAATGATTGTGTGGGTGGCGTGTCCGCCAACGCCGGTCGCCCGATCTGGCCGCCGCCGGGGAGGCAGCAGGCGGCCACGATGACGCGAAGGCGGCGCGGAATGTTCATCCGGGATCGAAGTGGGAGTTACCAGGCGGGGTCAGGCGGCTTCCTGGGTGTCGCCCGAAAAGACGCTGGCCATGCCGGGCATGTTGACGGGCTCGGTGGAGATCGTCGGCTCGCGCAGGATGTAGCCGCAGCCCCACACGGTATCGATCAGGTTCGGCACGCCGGCGCTGGCCAGTTTCTTGCGCAGCCGGCAGATGATGACGTCGATGGTCTTCATCTCGGGCTCTTCCATTCCGGTATAGAGATGGTTGAGGAAGGCGTTCTTGTTCAGGATGATGCCCTGTTTCAGGAACAGCAGCTCCAGCACGCCGAACTCGCGGCGCGAGACCGACAGCTTCACGCCGTTCACCCGCACTTCGTGGCGGTCCAGGCTGAGTTCCACCGGGCCGAGGCGCAGCACCGAATTGGCGTGACCCTGACTGCGGCGAACCACGGCGCGCACGCGGGCCAGCAGCTCATCCGGATGGCACGGCGTGGTGACGAAATCGTCGGCGCCCTGATCCAGAGCCTTCACCTTGATCTGCGGCGAGGCGTTCTCGGCCAGTACGATCGAC
This sequence comes from Acetobacteraceae bacterium, assembly GCA_003164305.1. The sequence goes on along the minus strand of PLSZ01000041.1, from coordinate 40,884 downwards.
GGCGTGGATAAACCGGCGGCGCGAGCGAGGCGGATCGCCTCATGGCCCGGCATGTCCGGCAGTTCCAGGTCCATCAGCACGAGGTCGTAATCGTACAGCCGGAGGAACTCCAGCGAGTCACGTCCCGATTCAGTATGCTCGATGCTGATGCCATGTTTACGCAACAGTTGCGTATCATTGCCGCCGGAGATCGAGATCCGCCCTACCCTGAGTATCAACATGGTTGTGTTTCCTTCGCAACGACCGTTTACACGAGTGAAACTCAGGGAAAATTTCATTTTGGTAAATTCGGCCAGGAGACCAGGCCAAAGGGATCAGGGAACTAGGCCATCCGGCCTAAGCGGCAAGACGGGGCTCAATTTCGCGGTCGCGCGCCTATACTAAGAAGCGTCGCTCAGCATGAATGAACGGGTTTCAACGATGCAAGAGTTCGGTCGGGTCGGGCGCGTGACGGGTTTCATTTGCGTCATGCTCGCGCTGCTGACGGTGGCGGGCATGAGCGCGCGAATCCCGCCGGAGTTATGGGCGGGCGGACTAAGCAATCCCGATAGTTACATGCGGCTGGTGCGACTGCGCGACATGCTGGACAGCGGCCGCGTGCTGTTCGTGGTGGCGCGGGACGGGTCGGGGCATGGCACGATGCTGCACTGGTCGCATCTGGTCGATAGCCTGCTGATCCTGCTGAGCCTGCCGTTCCGCCTGGTGTTGAGCCCCGAGGGCGCGTTGTACGCCGCGGCGCTGGTGTGGGGGCCGCTGAACCTCGCCGCGCTGGCCTTCGCCGTGGTCTGGGCTGGCGCGCCCTTCGCCGCCCGCGGGTGGCTTTTTCTGGGTGCGATCCTGCCGGTGCTGTCGCCGGCGATCGCCAGTTACGGTCTGGCCGGCGTCGTGCACCATCACGTGGCGATCGTGATTTGCTCTGTCGCCTGCTGGGGTTTCGCGGCGCGATTGATCGCCGGACGGGCCGCGCCGGCGTCTTGTGTCGCTTTGGGCGCGTGGATCGGTGCCGGCGTCTGGTTCACGCCCGAGAGCGTGCCGCTGACGATGCTGGCGTTTGGCGCGTTGTGGCTGGCGTGGATCGCGTATCCGTCGCGCGCCGATCTGGCGCGCGCGATCGGTTTGACCGGGATGTCGTTCGCCTTGACGACAACGTTGGCGTTGCTGGCCGATCCACCCTCCGGCGGCTGGACGGCGTTGGACATCGATCGCCTCAGCCTGCTGTTCGCGGGTCTGGGGTGGGCTGTCGCGGCGACCGGGTGCGGGCTTTGGGCGTTGCACGGAAAGCTACAGAAACGCACAGCGCGCATCGCCACCGCGTTGGCCGTCGCCGTGCTGTGCGCCGGCGTCTGGGCTGTGACGTTCCGGGCCGCGCTGTTCGGCGGCAACATGCTGCTGGACCAACAGCAGCGTGACGCGATGTTCGGTCATATCAGTGAGATGTTGCCGGTCGGCAATCTGTTCCAGGCGCTGCATTTCCTGTTCACCGGCCTGCTGGCGGCGCTGCTGGTGGTGGTGATGGGCATGCGCCGCCGCTCCCTGTTCGCCAGTTACGTCGCGCTGTGCCTGGGTGCCGCGCTCGCGCTCGGGTGGACGCATGTGCGTTTCGCGGCTTACCCCGAAGCGGCGGGTGCGATCGCGCTGCCGATCGCTTTGACAATGGCCAGCGCGGCGATGGCGAAATGGCATCAGATCGGCCAGTCGTTCGCGCGGATGGCGATCATCCTGCTGTTCATCCAGGTGCCTTACATCGGACAATTGCCGGACCTGACCTCCAGCGCGCACGCGGCGCCGTTCGGCGTGGTGCCGGCGTGCAAACCGGGCGACGCGGTTCCGCTGCTGCGCAAGCATCCCGGCGCGGTGGTGCTGGCCGACGTCAACGACACGCCGGAGCTCCTGTGGAAAACCGGGGTTCGTACGGTGGGCTCGCTGTATCACCGCAACGTCGCCGGGTTTTCGCGGCTGCGCGCGGCGTGGCGGGTGGCGCCGGCGGAAACCGTGCCGCCGGAGATCGACGCCGCGGAAATTTCGTTGGTACTGGGCTGCGAAACGCCGGTGCGGTCCTCGCTGGTGGACGGCGTCCGGACGGCGACGCTGTACGACCAGGTCAGAACCGGCAATCCGCCGCCGTGGCTGCGGCAGATCGACGAAAACCCGGTCTCCGGCCACGCGCTGTACGAAGTGATCCGGCCGGGGGCGACGGCGTCGCGGTAACTGATTCGTTATGTTTGGCGCGCGATAACAGGACGCGATCTTCCATGCCGCGCCGGTGTGGGGCCTTTGAACAACAAACTGTCACGACTGGTGACCATGTCCCGTACGCTTATTTCCCGGAGCATCCAGCTGCGGCGCGTGTCGTCGAAGCGCGCCACCGCCGCGCTGGAATTCGCTGTCGCGAGCCCTTTGCTGATCATGATGCTGGGGGGCGTGGCGGATTATGGCCTGGCGCAGTTTTACCGCACCAACCTGGCGAACGCGGTGGCGGCCGGGGCGGAGTACGCGTATCTGACCGGCCCCGGTGTCGTCACCCAGAACATTCAAACGGTCGTCACCAACGCGATGTTCCTGCCGCCCGGCGCGATAACGAATTTAGTGGTCACGGCGCCCGTGGCGGATTATTGCGTGACCGGAACCGGGCCGACGATGACGGTGGTGGCGAGCCTACCCGCCACGTGCACGGACGGCTCCGCGGCTGGGACCTACGTCATCATCACCGCTACTTATACCAATACCGGCCTGATGAACGGCTTCGGTGCCGCGTTAAGTCAGCCGATGACGGAATCGGCGACCGTGAGGTTGAACTGATGCGGCGTTCGTTTCGGCATGACAAACGCGGCAGCACGACGGTGGAGTTCGCGATCGTCGGCTGGATGCTGTGCATGGTGACGTTCGCCATCGTCGAAACCGGCCTGCTGTGGTGGCTGAAAACCGGGATGCAGGCGGCGGCGTCGGCGGCCGCTCGGTGCGGGGCGATCGGTTATACCTTCAACACGGCGAACTTTCTCTGTACCAATACCACGACGACGCAGAACTTCGCGGTCACCTCGGCGCAAACCTGGACCTATCAGCCGGTCATCACCAACGCGGACGTGACGGTCAACGGCAAGGTGTCGAATTGCAATGGCTTCAGCCACAACTTCTTTTCCGTCACGATCAGCCACACTTTCTTCGCCCTGCCGCCGCCGATGGGAAATTACACGTCGCTGGCAACCACCGCGTGTTACCCGATGCCCTGAGCGCGCCGGGCATGTCGGCGTGATGACGGCTTCCTCGGCCGACTCTCGAGGATCGGTGTTCAGGGCACTCCCGGCCGCTTTCGCAGCCGGGAATTAAACCGCGGCGTGCGCGCGATGCGCTTTGGCCAAGGCCTCCAGGCGGCTCGACGCGCCGAGTGTGCGGTAAATCGCGGCCAGGTGAACTTTCACCGTCCCGACCGCGAGATCCAGGCGGCGCGCGATGGTTTTCGTGGCGCAGCCTTCGGCCAGCAACTCAAACACATGCCGCTGGCGCTCGGTCAGATGCGACAGCGCCGGATTTGGTTTCAGTTCCGTGCGGTACGCCGGCACCGGGGGGTGGATCGGCGTTCCGCTCAACGACGCGGGCGCGAACATGCCGCCCATCAGAATGGTTTCCAGCGCGCGAATGAACTGATCCTGACTGCTGGATTTGAGGATGTAGCCTTGCGCGCCGGCTTCCAGGCAGGCCAGGATCGTCGGCCGGTCGTCCTGATCCGACAACACCACGAACGTCGTGCGCGGGAACCTCTGACACAATTGCCGCAAGCCATCCAGGCCGCACAACCGCGGATCGATCAGCACCAGCGTGGGGGAGGATTCAGGCAGCCTTGTGCTTAACTCGGCCAGGCCCTCGACATCGTCGCAGTGCCAATCCGGCCGGGCCTCACGCAGCAACGCCACCAGGGCACGCCGCATCAGCGTGTGCGATTCCACGATGAGAGCAGAGGTTTTCGTCATTCCGTCGACCCTGATTCTGACCAACTCATTCACGATCCGGACCCCTAAGCGTGACGCATGACTGGGAGATGAACGTACCGTCAGGTAATTGCAGGGGTCGTCACAACAAAATTTCAATTTTTTTGGGGAAAGCGGGCTTCAAGGGGATTATTTAGCAAGAAATTCGAAACCAACGATACATTTCCGCGGGTCGAAAGATGACGGAATTGAAGGCCGGAACGCGCCGGACCGTTAAGTTTAATCAATTGATGTGCGAACCATATGCGGAGATGGCGCGATACCAGGCTCGGTTTCGGCGCCGAAAGCGTGACACAAAGCGCCGGCCAGAATGATACATCTGTAACGTACGATACAAATGAAATGTGGCTTCAACCCATCACATGACAGGCGACGAAATGGCCGGGCGCGGGCTCGGTCATCGGCGGCTCGATGACGCGACAGGCGTCGATCGCCAGTGGGCAGCGTGTGTGAAAGCGGCAGCCGGGCGGGGGATGCAACGCGCTGGGGATGTCGCCGGCCAGTGGACGGCGGGTGCCGCGGCGGCGGTTGCGCGGGTGCATGGCGGGCACGGCGGCGATCAGCGCGCTGGTGTAAGGATGCCGCGGCGTGGCGTGCAGGGTCTCACTGCCCGCGAGTTCCACGATCTTGCCTAAGTACATGACGGCGATGCGGTTGGAGATGTGTTTCACCACCGCGAGGTCGTGCGCGANNCGTTGGCGTTGGCCGCCGGAGAACTCATGCGGGAAACGCTGCCGCGCCCGCGCCGGCAACCCCACCATTCCCAACATCTCCGTTACCTGGGCTTGCCTCGCCGCGGAAGAGACGCCCTGAATCACAAGAGGTTCGGCGATGATGTCTTCGACCATCATGCGCGGATTGAGGGCGCCGAACGGGTCCTGAAAGATGATCTGCATCTCGCGGCGGGTGCGGCGCAACAGCAGCGGGTCGAGGCGCGGAAGGTCGTTGCCGTCGAACAGGATTTCTCCGGCGGTGGCGGGGATCAGGCGGATCAGCACGCGGCCGAGGGTGGACTTGCCGCAACCGGATTCGCCGACGAGGCCGAGGGTTTCGCCGGATTGGATGGTCAGGTCGACGCCATCGACGGCGCGCAGCGGAATCGTGTGTCGGTGGAGAAAACCCCCAGCCCGGACGGGGAAATGTTTGGTGACGCCGGTGGCCTGAAGCAGTGGAGTCATGCGCCGATCCGGATGCAGGCGGCGGCGTGGGAGGGACCGTGCATCTCGAGCGGCGGCGTCGCTTCGGCGCAGGCAGGGATGGCCAGCGAACAGCGGGGCGCGAAACGGCAGCCGGGCGGGCGGCGGCCAGGTTCGGGCAAAGTACCCGGGATCGCGTCGAGGCGGTCTTTGCGCTGGTCCAGCGTGGGCACACAGGACAGCAGGCCTTTGGTGTAGGGGTGCAACGGATTATCGAACAACGTGGCGACGGGCGCTTGCTCGATCGCGCGGCCGGCGTACATGACCAGAACGCGGTCGGCGGTCTCCGCGATCACTCCCATATTATGGGTGATGATCATGATCGCCATGCCGAACTGGTCGCGTAAATCCATGATCAGGTCGAGGATTTGCGCCTGGATGGTGACGTCCAGCGCGGTGGTCGGTTCATCGGCGATCAGCAATTTGGGGCGGCAGCACAAGGCGATCGCCAGCATGACGCGTTGCCTCTGGCCGCCGGAGAGTTGGTGCGGGTAATCGGCCATGCGCGTGGCGGCGGAGGGGATGCCGACCTTCTCCAGCATCTCCACGGCGCGTGCGAATGTGTCGCGTCGCGACAGGTTTTCGTGCGCGCGGATGGTTTCCGTCAGTTGCTCGCCGATGGTGAAGACCGGGTTGAGCGAGGTCATAGGCTCCTGGAACACCATGGCCATGCCGGGGCCGCGCATGCGGCGCATGGCGCTGTCGGAGAGGCGGAGCAAGTCCTGGTTGGCGAAGTGGATGGAGCCGGCGGCGACGCGGGCGGGCGGGGTTGGCAGCAGGCCCATGATGGTCAGCGCGGTGACGCTTTTGCCGCTGCCGGATTCGCCGACGATGCCGAGGATTTCGCCCTCGTTGAGTTCGAAGGAGATGTCTTCGATGGCGGCGGCCTCGCCTCGGCCGGTCTGGAACGTGGTGGTGAGGTTGGCGACGGAGAGGAGAGGGGTCATGGGTAGGGAAGGACCGTCGCCGTCTCCTGGCCTGGCGACCTCGGTGCTGACGCGGGCGAAAAGCAAGGATTTTTAACCACGAAGGCACGAAATTCACGAAGCAGGGAATCGAAACTTTTATTCAAAATTCTTCGTCGTGAATTTCGTGCCCTCGCGGTTGAATCGCTTTCGCGGTGCGCGAGCCACGCGGGACCGCGGATATGAGTGTACGACGCCCGAATAATCATGGCTGAATACGCAACCGTGGGTCGAGTACGTCCCGCAATCCGTCCCCCAACAGATTGAGGCCCAACACCGTGATCATCAGCGCCAGGCCGGGGATGGCGATGATCCAGGGGGCGTCGGAGATGTACTGGCGTCCCTCGGCCATGATGTTGCCCCAGGTGGGCGTGGGCGGAACGGCGCCGACGCCGAGAAAGGACAAGGTCGCTTCGGTCAGCACGGCGACGGCGAAAAGGAATGACAATTGCACGATCAACGGCGCCATGGCGTTAGGCAGGATGTGGCGGCGCAGGATGCGGCCGTGCCCGGCGCCGGCGGCGATGGCGGCCTGCACGTACTCCATTTCGCGTAGGACAATGACGGAGGCTCGGACGATGCGCGCGGTGCGGGGCGTATAAACCAGGCCGAGCGCGATGATGACGTCGGCGATCGAGGGGCCGAGCACGGCGGTGACGGCGATCGCCAGAAGAACGGCGGGGAACGCCATCAGCGCGTCGTTGATACGCATCAGGCCATTGTCGAGCCAACGGAAATAGCCGGCGAGGGCGCCGATCAGCGTGCCGAACACGGCATTGATGACCACGACCGAGGAGCCGATCAGCATCGACAGCCGCGCGCCCCAGATCACGCGGGACCACAGCGACCTTCCGAAATTATCCGTGCCGAACAGGAACTCTTCACTGGGGGGACGAAACTTAAAGCGCATCGCCAGCTTGTTGGGATCGGTGGGCGCGATCCAGGGCGCCAGGATGGCGGCGATCGCGACGATGGCGAACAGGATCACGCCCAGTACGAACAGGCGGTGATGCATCAGGCGGCCCAGAGTTGCCCAGGCGGGATGGGTGCGACGGTCGTCTTCATCCATCGTAGCGGATCCGCGGGTCGAGCAAGGCGTAGCAGACGTCCACTCCGATATTGATCAGCACCAGCAAAGCCGTTGTCAGTAACAGGCCGCCTTGCACCATGGGGTAGTCCCGGCTGAGCACGGCCTGGGTCAACAACTGGCCGATGCCGGGGATCGAAAACAGCGTCTCGGTTACCACGGCTCCGGAAATCAGCAGGCTGATGATGATGCCGACGACGGTGGTGATGGGGATCAGCGCGTTGGCCAAAGCATGTTTCAGCACCACCTGGCGGCGCGGCAGGCCTTTCGCGTTGGCGGTACGGATATAGTCCTGACGCAACACCTCCAGCATCGTGGAGCGGGTGATGCGGGCGAGCAGTCCCGCCAGCAGCATCGCCAGGGAGATCGCGGGCATCGTCGAAGTCGCCAGCCAGCCAATGGGGTTTTGCCAGAGAGGCACATAGCCTCCGGTGGGCAGCCAGCCAAGATCGACGGCGAACAGGATGATCATCAGCAGGCCGAGATAAAAGTTCGGCAGGGAGATGCCGATCATCGCCAGCACCATGGCGGCCTGGTCGATCCAGGTATTTTGTTTCAGTGCCGCGACGATGCCGGAGCCAAGGCCCAGGATGAGGGTCAGGACAAGGGCGTAGGCGGAGAGAGCGAGGGTGACCGGCAGGCGTTGCAGCGTGGCGGTCATCACGGGAATCCCCAGCAGCAGGCTACGTCCGAGGTCGCCGTGCGCCAGGTTCACGTACCAGTGCCAGAGTTGATCCAGCACCGGCTGATCGAGGCCGAGGTCGGAGCGAATGTTGGCGATCTGCTCGGCGGTCGCGGACATGCCGGCGATGGCGGCGGCCGGATCGCCGGGGATCATGTGGATCATTCCGAAGGTGATCAGGCTGACGATCGCCAGGACCGGCAGGGCACCGAGTACGCGACGGAACAGAACCCCGAGCATCCGGCGTCAGTTGGTGAACCAGACGTTCGACATGCGGGGAATGCGGAACGGCACGAAGCCTTTGACGTTGGCGCGGGCGCCTTGCACTTTCGTCAGCGAGCCGAATGGGATCGCGAACACTTTATCCAGCGTGATCTGCTGCATTTTCGCATACGCGGCCTGGCGGTCGCGGGCGTCGGGCAGGTTGTTCATGTCGTTCCAGGCGGCGATCAGTTCGGGATCGCCTTTGTCGCCCTTGGGACGGTAGACCGCGTTCGGATCGGCCAGGAACTGCATCGTCGCCAGCGCGCCGAGCGCGGGTTGGGTGCCCCAGCCGGTGAAGAAGAAGTTCCAGCTGGCATCGGAAACCTGAGACATCTGCACCGAGGTTGGCCAGTCCACGACCTTCATCTGCGCGTTGATGCCGATCGCCTGCAATTCCTGCTGCATCACCAGCGCGGAATTATACATCGGCGCGTAGTCCTTGTCGGTCAGCAGGACCACCGGCTCATTATGATAGCCCGATTCCGCCAGAAGTTTTTTGGCCAGCGCGGGGTCTTTGAGGTTGTAGGTCGCCTTGCCGGCGTCGGTGTAATCGGGTTGGTTGGGATACTGGAATCCGACATTCAACTTATAGTTGCCGTCGGACGCGGCATCCATGATCTCGTCCATGTCCAGCGCGGCCTGCACGGCGCGGCGGAAGGTCACGTTGTCCGTGGGCGGCGCCGAGACGTTCGGAACGGCGATCTGAATCCACCAGTTGAGCAGCGGCAGGATCGTGATGTTGGGATCTTTTTTCAGGTCGGGGATGGATTTGGTCGGCAGGTCCTCGACCGCCTGGAGTTCGCCGGTTTTCAGGCCGGCGACGCGGGCGCCTGGTTCGGTGACGATGCGGAAGGTGACGGTGTCGAGACAGGCCTGCTTGTAGCCGCCGAAGCCGGTCTTTTGCTCGAACGCGGTGTTCGGCTGGTAGCCGTCATAGCGCTTCAGTTTGACGTAGCTGCCCGGGACGGACTCGACGAGTTCGAACGGGCCGGTGCCGATCGGTTTGGTCAGTTGCATGGCCGGGACATCGCGTTCCTCGGCGGGGATGATGACGATGGGAACGCTGAACGAGGACAGCGATTCGATGAAGGTCGGTTGCGCGACTTTCATGTGAATGACGAAGGTTTCCGGATCCGGCGCGTCCCAGCCCTTGGCGTTGTTGAGGATGGAGCGCTGGTTGCCGACCTTGGCGTAACGGTCGAAGGAGGCGACGACATCGGCCGAGGTCATCTTCTTGCCGTTATGAAAGACGATGTTCGGACGCAGCTTGAAAGTGAAGGTCAGGTGATCTGGCGCTTCCGCCATCGAGGCGGCGAGTTCCAGGATGGGGTTGTTGTTTTCGTCCCGCGTCATCAGCGCTTCATAGATGTTCATCGCGATGTTGCGGGTCGAGATCGTCGCCGAGGCCATCTGATCGAGCGTGTTGATATTGGCTTCCTGGCCGAACACGAGATCGCCGCCGACATGCGGACATTTGAACGGTTCCGCGTTCGCCGCGAACGGAAGGCCGCACAGCACGGCGAGTGCCAGGAATTCACGCTTCATTCGGTTCAGTCCCCAGACTTGTTTGGTGGATATCAATCGCGCGCCTCCTTGTAATGACCGTGGCCCTCTACCCCTGGACCCTTTTGGGCCACGACGGACGCGTCGCGCGAACCCTGAGCGAGGGCGCGCGATGCGTCAAGCGGTTGACGCCGTCGAACCCGCGGGGGCAACTTTCGCCAGATGACAAACGCCGAACTGCCGATCACCGGCTATCTGGATCGTTTCTCGCACCGTCCGGGCGAGACTTTTTCCTGCTTCGTGAGTGTCCGATCGGGAGGCGCGTATCGGGCCCGACTGGTGCGGGTGATCAGTGGCGATCCCAATCCCGCCGGTCCTGGTCTACAGTTTGTCGATCTGTCCGAGCGCTTCGATCGTGTGATCGCTGGGTTGCGACAACCGATCGCTCAGGGCTCGTACGGCATCGTTGAGGCCGGTCCGCCGTGCGACGCCACGGCGGAGCGCACCTGGACGGCGCTGATTTGTCCCGGGATCGTGGGCGCGACGCAGGCGGTGCTTTGCGAAGGGCCGATCGTTTTGGGCATCGGTCCCGATGGCGCTTGTCATGGCTCGCTTTCGACCGGCGCCCGGTTGCGGAAAGGGATGTGGTACCGGGTGTGGTTGAGCGCGCGGCCGGCGACCGGGGACGTTATCGTGGGTCAACAGCGCCTGGATGGCGGGGCGCCCGTCGTCGCGCGCGGCAAGATGGCGGTGGCGCCCGCGGCGGGTCCCGTAATGATCGGCGCGCGTGACGCGGCGGCGCCGGCGGATCATTACACCGGTAAGATCGAGGCGCCGGCGATCCTGGCCGGATTCATGGAGACGTGGCCGGACCTCGATACGCGCGTGCTGACCGGTTCCCCGGGAATGCGCGTGCTGACGGCGTGGGATTTCTCGCGCGAGATGGGGTCGCAACGGATTCTCGATGCCGGGCCGTATTTGTTGCACGGACGGTTGATCAATCTGCCGACGCGCGCGGTTGTCGGTGCGGCGTGGACGGGCGCGGAACATTGCTGGCGGCACGCTCCGGCCGAATATGCCGCGATTCATTTCCATGCCGATGATCTGGGCGATTGCGGATGGCAGCGGGATTTTTCGTGGACGGTGCCGGATGATCTGCCCAGTGGAGCGTATGCGTTGCATCTGACGTGCGACAGCGGTGAGGATCGGATTCCGTTCTATGTGTTGCCGAAGCGGGGGGGTCCATTCGCGAAGGTCGCGTTCCTCGCCTCGACGTTTACCTATCAGGCATATGCCAATCACGCTCGGGCGGAGATCGATCAGGCGTATTTCGATCGTGTGGCGGCATGGGGCGCGACGCCCGGGAATCCGGTCACGTATCCGATTTATGGCCGGTCGCTTTACAACATGCATGGCGACGGCAGCGGGATTTCATTCTCCTCGCGATTGCGGCCGATTCTGACGATGCGGCCGGGGTTCCTGACGTTCGACGATGCGCGCGGCTCCGGGCTGCGGCATTATCCGGCGGACACGCATTTGCTCGCGTGGCTGGAAGCGCGAGGGTTTGAATTTGATATCATCACGGATGAAGACCTCGACGATGAAGGCCTGACGCTGTTGCGTCCCTACAGCGTTGTTTTAACCGGTTCGCACCCGGAATATCACACGCCGCGGACGTTGGATGCCCTGATGGAATATACCAAAACCGGCGGCAAGATGGTGTATCTGGGCGGCAACGGGTTCTATTGGCGCGTCGCTCGCGATCACTTAATTCCCTGGGCCATCGAACTCCGTCGCGCCGAGGGCGGCATTCGCACCTGGGCCGCCGAACCGGGCGAATATTACCATCAAACGGACGGCCAGATGGGCGGCTTGTGGCGGCGCAACCGGCGGCCGCCGCAACAGATTTGCGGGGTTGGATTTTCCTCGCAAGGACGCTTCGAGGGGACCCATTACCGGGTGCTGCCCGCCGCGCGCGATCCCGTGTACGCCTGGATCTTTGACGGTATCGACGACGATGTCATCGGCGATTACGGGCTGTCCGGAGGCGGCGCCGCCGGCTTCGAACTCGACCGTGCCGACGACGCTCTGGGCACGCCCGACGGCACCGTGATCCTGGCGCGATCGGAAAACCCCACGCCTTCGCATTATACCGTGCCCGAGGAAGTCCTGGCCGGCACACTGACCATCACCGGGGAGCACGTGAAGGACCTCGTCCGCGCGGAAATCGTGTATTTCGAACGGGAGGGCGGCGGCGCGGTGTTCTCGGTCGGTTCGATCACGTTCTGCGGCAGCCTGTGGCGGAACGGGTTCGAAGGGCCGGTGTCGCGGTTGCTGGAGAACGTGGTGCGGCGGTTTGGCGGTGTGGCCTAGGGGCGCACCAGCGATTGAGAACGTTTCGCCAGCCACCAACCGTATTCGTCGGGCCACATTCCGAAGCCCGGGTCGCAGCCTAAGGCTTCCGCGGCGTGGAGGGGCCAGAAGGGATCATACAACGCCTGGCGACCGATCGCGATCAGGTCGGCGTCGCCATCGCGCAGGATTTTCTCCGCCTGCGGGCCGTCCAGGATCAGGCCTACCGCCATCGACGGCACGCCGGCCTTATGCACGGCCGATGCGAAGGGTACCTGAAAGCCCGGATGACGCGGGATCGGCGCGGCCGTCGCGGTGCCGGTCAATCCGCCTGAGGAACAATCGACGATATCGACGCCAAGCGCTTTTAGTTCGAGCGCCAAAGCCACGGTATCGTCCAGGTTCCAGCCGTCGGCGCCGTCCAGCGCCGAGACCCGGAAGAACAACGGTTTGCGCGACGGCCAGACGGAGCGGACGGCACGCGTGACCTCCAACGAAAAACGCATACGGCCGGCGCGGTCGCCGCCATACTCGTCGTTGCGTGTGTTGCTGATGGGGGAAAGGAAACTCGCCAGCAAATAGCCGTGCGCGCTGTGGATTTCCAGGATGTCGAAGCCGGCGGTGTCGGCGCGGCGGGCAGCGTCGGCGAAGGCTTGCACGATACCCGAGATTTCCGCGGGGGTCAGAGCGCGCGGAACATGATGACCTGCACTGGTGGGTTCGGTTGTCGGCCCAACCACGGGCCACGCGTCCTTCGCATCATAAGGCCGCGTGCCCTCCTGCGCGCGGTGCGTCGCGGCCTTGCGTCCGGCGTGCGCGAGTTGGATCGCGGACAGGCTGCCCTCGGCGCGAATATAGTCCGTGATCCGCCGCCACGCCGGCACGTGTTCGTCGCCCCAGATTCCCGGGCAACCATGGGTGACGCGGCCGCGGGGCTCGACGGAGGTCGCCTCAGTCATCACGACACCGAACCGGCCAAGCGCGAATTTGCCCAGATGGACGAAGTGGAAATCGCCGGGGATGCCGTCGTGGGCTCGGTATTGCACCATCGGCGCGAGGACGATGCGGTTGGGTAACGTGACCCCTCGGATCGTCATGGGGGTGAACAGCAAAGGGCGCGCATGGGCTGTGGCGTCGTTCATCGTGGGCATCGTCCATTCGTTGATAAGCGATCATCGCCGATCCGCGGCCGGGTTCCAAGAAGGCGTTCAGCCCATGCGCACGATACGGTAACCGGCGCGGCCCGCGAATTCCGAATAATGGCGAATGTTGTTGCGGTCTTTGTCTTTCTCGTGCTCCGGCAACTGCGCGTAGGGCACCATGGAGGGATGGTGCTTCGCCGCGTCGTCGCGCGTGGCGGCCCAGGACCAGCCGTTTCGCGACCGGTGGGCGACCCAGAGGGCGTGCTCGGCTTCGGCCATCGCTTCCAGGCCTTCCGGCAACGCGGCTTCGGGTTGGCCGGGATCGTTACTCAACGCGAGGTCCTCGACCGACAGGACCTTATCCATGCGGATGGCGGCGGCGCGGTTCTCTTCCTTGTCGGTGCCGGCGAGTTCCGCGTAGGGGCGATCGAGACGCGGCTGCATCGGCCAGCCCTGAGAGCGGGACAGCGACCGCCAGGTTTCGTGGATCGCCGCGGCGATGAGGTCGATGTCGGGGACGTTGGTGTTTGGCATGACCTGCACTCTCCCACGGATGCAACGGGGGAGGGAATGGTCCGGTTCTCAGGTATGGATTTGTCACCGAGGCTCGAACTTCCGGTGCCGGTGTTCGACCAGCCATTCGGCGTTCTCGGCCAACGCCTCGCGGCCGATTTCGCGGACGACGCCCTGGAAGTTCGCGTCGGACAGGCTCGGTGTGTTCATGATTTCGGCGGCACGGCGGAACACGCGGCGCATCAACGCGTAGGAATGCGCGAGTCGTTCGTGTGCGCGGAGATCCAGGGATTCTGCATAGTACGCGGCGACTGCTGGCAATAGTGCCGCCAACACGACAATGCCATCGTGGTGGACATCCACCAACCTGAATATCTTGTTTGTGAAAGCGCCGAGAATATGCGGATAGCGGTGGAGGAACTCAAAAACCAATAGAACAAACGCTGTCGCGAAGCCGCCATATAAGAACAACTGGTTCCACATCATTCCTCGTTTCGCCGCGCGAGAATGAATTTCCTCGCTTGCGGCGAAATAAGTAGCCTGGTCTTCAATCCATCCGTCGGTGACTGTGCCCCGGTATGGAGTCGCGAGGTTGTTCGCCAGCGCGGCTGCCCATAGAGCGGGTCCGAGCAAAGCAAATCGTATCCAACCGATTTCAGCCACTTGATTGTTCAGATAATAATCTGGCACGGCGGCCGGGAAGGCGGACAAAGCCCAAAAAAGTTGAACCCGCAATCCTTCAGCCATCGCTCGATAATCGCGAAAACGCTGGTCGGCGGACCGTAAATTTCGGTAGGTGACCGCGCCGCCTGACACAACCAGATAAGCCAGCAGAGCTGGAAATCCGCCTTCCAGGTGCGCGTAGAATTCGAAAAACAAGGCCGAGAGTGGTACCGCCGCTGTCACGAGAAAGATCGCGCCCAGGCCGGGCACCCGTCTGGTCAGGCGCCAGATCATGAGCGCTCTCATGATCACCTGCCTTATTGAGCCGGCACGGGCGAAATCGCCTTGAGTCTGGACTTGATAAGTTTGCGACACAACGTCGACCGCTGCCTGAAGCTGCTTCAAAAAACCTACCTGTGCCTGCGCACCGGCCGGGATTCCCATGGTTTCGAGGTAACCGAGTTGAACGTCAAACAGCAGGTCATCCGATCCCTGAAGCCGGCCGATCGCGCGGTTCAGGGAATCGATACGGGCAAAGTCTGTGACCTGCGCCGCCGCGATTCCGTCGAGTGCCCGGTCTGGTTGGACCGCAATGCCATCCCAGAACCCCTGGCGGGTCGGCAATCCAAGGAGCCGGCAGGTGCCGGGCGGATCGGTCGTCAGCAGCACGCGCGGCGTCAGAACGTGCAGCAGCGGCCCACGATTGGTTTCACCCAGGTATGAGCCGGCACCGAGGAACATGGGGCTTTCATCAAAGACTGTGGCGCCGTGATCTCCCTCCAGGCGCATGCGCATCACATCGCGAGTCCCGCCGCGGGCCTCATCCATCTGGCCATCCCACAGCCCGAGTAGCAGGTGGGAACGGCGGATGAGCAGCACTCCCAGCTGTTCGTATTGCCGCTCGTGGTCTTCCCCGCTTCCGACCCTGGGCAGGGTCAGCCGGAGAACCGCGCGGTTCCAGTGTTCCCGCAACTTGTCACGATTAGTTATCGTTTCCCGATAGGCATCGTAGCAAAATGGCGCGACCGCGATAAGCGGCACGTTCGCGTCGCGGGCCTCATCGGCGACCAGTTGGTCGGCCCCATCGGCGAGCGCCGTCAGCACGTGCAACGCCGGGCCAAAATGACATCGCCATTGAACGAGCAATCGCCGCACGGCGGCGCGAACCGGTTGCATTGCCTCCGGCGCGATCTGGCGATGGCCAGTGACGCCGATGATGACGGGGAACTGGGGAGGATTGCGCAACAGTGTGCTCCGGCGGGCGGCGTGGCCATATGAAAACGATGCAAGAACAGTATGATTGGATCGTTTGCTCGCGGCAAGGGCGGTCCGCGGGCGTTAGCTCTCCGCCACTGGCGCCATGAGGTGGCGCGGTGCAACATGGTTCCGTGTCATCGCCGGAGCCGAAACCAATGTCCGACCGCCGCATGATGAGACTGGGTGCCTTCATCCACGAAACCGGACAGCACGTCGCGGCATGGCGGCATCCGGATGCGTACGCGCATTCCGGCACCAGTTTCGCCGAGGCATCCGCTGTCGCTCGCACGGCGGAGCGAGGCAAATTCGATCTGTTGTTTCTGGCCGATAGCGCCGCGGTCAGCGTGTTTGGCTCCCCGGAGTCGCGTGGACGCATGGGCAAACTGGTGAAGTTCGAGCCGATGACGTTGCTGTCGGCGCTGGCCGCGGTGACATCGCGGCTCGGCCTGGTCGCGACATCGACCACGACCTATGCGGAACCCTACACATTGGCGCGGCAGTTCGCCTCGTTGGATCAGATCAGCGGGGGGCGGTCAGGTTGGAACCTGGTGACGTCCAACAACGAAGCCGAGGCGTTCAATCACGGGCGAGACCAACACGTGGCGCACGCGGATCGTTACGATCGCGCGGCGGAATTCGCTGAGGTGGTCAACGGGTTGTGGGACAGCTGGGACGACGATGCGTTTGTTCGCGACAAGCAATCCGGCATATATTTCGATCCGGCGAAGATGCATGTGCTTAATCACCGGGGGAAACACTTCGCGGTGCGCGGGCCGTTGAATGTCGCGCGCTCCCCGCAGGGACGGCCGGTGCTGGTGCAGGCGGGCGCGTCCGATACCGGGCGAGATCTCGCGGCGCGGGTCGCGGAACTGGTGTTTACCGCGCAGGATGTTTTTGAAAAGGCGCGGGAATTTTACGGCGACGTGATGGCGCGGTTGCCGAAGTTTGGCCGCGCTCCGGCGGACGTGAAGGTCATGCCCGGGATTTATCCCGTCGTGGGACGCACGGAGGCCGAGGCACGGGAAAAGTATGACTATTTGCAATCGCTGATTCACCCCAGCGTCGGCATCGCGGTACTGGAGCACACCATCGGAGTTGGCGGACTGGGTAAGTACCCTCTGGACGGCCCGGTACCGGAGATGGGCGACACCAACGGGCCGTTGAGCCGGCAAAGACTGCTGCTGGAAGCGGCGCGCCGCGATAACATGACGTTGTGGGAACTATGTTCGCACAACGCCGGACCGCGGGGGCATTTGCTGGCCATCGGCACGCCCGCCCAGGTGGCCGATGTGATGGAGCATTGGTTCCGCGGCGGCGCGGCGGACGGGTTCAACGTAATGCCCGCCTGGCTGCCGGGCTCGCTGGACGATTTCGTCGATATGGTCATCCCGGAGTTGCAACGGCGCGGTCTGTTCCGGACCGAGTATGAGGGCAGCACATTGCGGGACAATCTGGGACTGCCGCGGCCGCCGAGCCGGTGGCGGCCGGTGGAGATGGTCGCCCAGTGAGGGGTGAGGGAATGCGTGCACAACCTGGGGGCGGTATGGTATAGCGGCGCCATCTGGAAAGTGGACGGGCAATGAGCACACAACTTCTGATTTACAAATCCGCGGTACCGGTCAGCCGGACCGTGCATCACGACTGTTTCGTCGAGGTCGGCACGAATTACGCCTTCACCGCCGAGGTCAATTCGGTGCCGCTGATGGGGATCGAATTTCCGCAGGCCTCGAACGAATATGCCATCGTGTTTGGCGGCAGTGAGACGGACCTGACACCGGCGGCGATTCTTGGTGTGCGGACGGCGGAAAACCTGTTTCTGGATGACGACGGGTCCTGGCAGGCGCGGTATATTCCGGCTTTCGTCCGGCGTTATCCGTTCGTGTTCTCGCATTCCGAGTCGAAGTTCGTGCTGTGCGTGGACGAAGAGTTTTCCGGGTTCAACCGCGAAGGCCGGGGCGAGCGGTTGTTCAACGACGATGGCTCACCGAGCGCTTATGTCGACAACATCCTTAAGTTTCTGCAAGACTACCAGACCCATTTTCTGGCGACGCAGCGGTTCTGCCAGCGGGTGCGCGAACTGGGTTTATTGGAGCCGATGACCGCGCAGGTCACGCCGGAATCGGGTGTCCCGCTGTCGCTTGGCGGCTTCATGGCGGTCAATCGCGACAAGCTGAAGGCGCTGCCGGGTGAGACTCTCGCGGAACTGGCGAAGACGGATGAGCTGGAGTTGATCTATCTGCACCTGCATTCGTTGCGGAACTTCGAACATTTGCGGGTGCGCCTGAGTCAGCACCCGGAAAAGCCGACGCTGAATTAAACCCGCGCCATCCGGTTCCACGCGTCCAGCGCGGCGATTTTGTACGCCTCGGCCAGGGTCGGATAGTTGAAGGTATTCTCGATGAAATAATCGAGCGTGCCTTTAAGGTTCAACACCGCCTGGCCGATGTGTACCAGTTCGGTGGCACCCTCGCCGACGATGTGCACGCCCAACAGGCGGCTGGTGTTGATGGAGAAGATCATCTTCAGAATGCCGGTGTTCAACCCCATGATGTGCCCGCGTGAGGTCTCCCGGAACCGCGCGATGCCGCACTCATAGGGGATGTTGCGTTTGCGCACCTCCTGCTCGCTCATTCCGACGGTGGATATTTCCGGCACGGTGTAGATGCCGTAGGGAAAGAACTCGGGCGCGGGAGGCAGTTTCATGCCGAAGGCGTGACAGGCGGCGATGCGGCCTTGCTCCATCGACGTCGAGGCGAGGCTGGGGAAGCCGATCGCGTCGCCGGCGGAATAAATATGCGGCACCGTGGTCTGGAACGTGTGCGGATCGACTTTCAGGCGGCCTCGGGCGTCGGTTTCCAGGCCGCAACAGGCGAGGTTCAATGGTTCGGTGGCGCCCATGCGGCCCACGGCATAAAGCAACATTTCCGAACGGACGCGGCGGCCGCTCTCCAGGACGGTGACCGGACGGTCGTTCTCGATCTCGATGCCGGTGACCTTGGAGCCGAGGCGGATCGTCATGCCGCGGTCGCGCAACTGATGGGTAAAATCGTCGATCAGCTCCCGGTCGATGAAATCGAGGAAGGTTTCGTGCGCATCGACCAAGGTGACGGCGACGTCGAGCGCGCTGAAGATGGTGGCGTATTCGATGCCGATGACGCCGGCTCCGATCACCGTGAGGCTGCGCGGCAGATGGTCGATTTCGACGATCTCGTCACTGTCCAGCACGGTGCGGCCGTCAAACGGCACATCGGCCGGACGATGCGGTTTCGTACCGACCGCGAGCAGGATGCGCTCCCCACGATAAACCCGCGGACCTTCGCCTTCGGTCAGGATCTCAACGTGATGCGGGTCGAGGAACCGCGCCATGCCGGTGATGGTGTGCACGGCGTTGCGGGCGAACTGATGCTCCAGCACGTCGACCTCATGGTCGAGGGTCATGTGCAGGCGGGTCATGAGGTCCTTGGCCTGGATGTCCTTCTTGACGCGATAAGCGCGGCCGTAGAAACCGCGTTCCCGCCAGCCGGTGAGATTGAGGACCGTTTCGCGCAACGTCTTCGACGGGATGGTGCCGGTGTGGACCGAGACGCCGCCGACGCGCCGGCCCTTCTCCACCACCAGAACGGACTTCCCCAGTTTGGCGGCCTGGATGGCGGCGCGGCGGCCGGCGGGACCGGAGCCGATGATGATGAAATCATGAGTGCCCAACACGGTCCGATCCGCCAGGGCCGAGGCGGCGGAGGGGATGATTTGTGGACCGTCGGGCATGCGGCGGGCTCCCTGTTACGTGTTGCGCCGCATCATAGCCGGACGGCGCGGGAATCGCGAAGTGGTTTTCACGGATGGCTCGGAATTCGCCATATCCGGACTGCTTCGGGCATGGCGACATAGGTTGACCTGGCGTAAACTGACGCCGGTGGCATTTGGCGAAGACCAGGGGGAAACGGCATGATCAGGCTTTTGCGCGGTTTGGCTTTGGCCACCGCGATGTTCGTCGCGACGGGCGCCAGGCTATCCGCTCAGCAATTGACGCTGTGGCATGACGGCGGTGACAATGGGTCGAAACTGTTCACCCAGATGGGTGAGGCGTTCGCCGCCTCGCATCCCGGCGTTTCAATTCGCGCGACCAATTATCCCACCGACCAATGGTTCGGCCGGGTGACGGCGGCGATCAATACCGACACCGCGCCGGACCTGATCTTCAATAATTATGAGCGGGTTATTCGCATCGCCGATCAGACCGGCAAAATCTCGGAACTGCGCGACGCGTTGCAGGCGGTGACGGATAAGGAGTTTCTGACCGACGACGATCTACGGGTTTCGACGTATCGCGGACGGATGATCATTCTGCCGATCCAACGGGTGCAGATGGGCTTTGGCGTGCGCGAGAGTTGGCTGAAAAAGGTCGGCGAGAATTTTCCGGTGAGCTGGGACGACGCGAAGCGCGTGGCGGTGAAGTTTCACGACGACGCGCCGGATGGGGACGCGAAATCAGTCACCTTCGGGTTCGCGTTGGAGGCAGCCAAGCCGCGCGATCTGATCCACATGCTGGATTTGTTCATCTTCGGCTCGGGGTTGAAGCACACGCTGATCGATCCGGACGGGAACATCGTGATNNATCAATTATTCATTCAACGAGATGTACCAGGTGATCGAGGGTGGCCGAGCGGGCATGTTCCGCGTCGGTGACTGGAATGTCGGCAAGTGGGATGGTCCGTCGCTGAAGGGCGATTTCGTTCTGGGCGCATGGCCTCAGTTCTTTCCCGACCTGAAAAGCGGCGTGGTGATTGGCGGTATGCGCGGCGTCGCTGTGCCGGAGAATTCGCCGAACAAGAAGTTGGCGATTGAATTCGCGCAGTTCATGTTGAGTAAGCAGGCGCAGCAATTGTCGTTGGCGATCATGGGCTCGGCGGTGCGGAAGGATCTGGACGTATCGGCGCTGTCGCCTCGAGCTCAGTTTTTCGCGGCGCCGAAGGGTCCGCTGTATGCCTACGATTTTCCGGAGTCGGTGCATGCCTGGTATCCGGAACTGGAGGCGGCGTTTCATAAGAAGTTGATCGGCGCGATCGCCAATCCTCCGGCGGACTGGACGGCGTTCATCGCGGAGACAGCGGCGGAGATGCGGGCGTTGGCGAAGCAACTGGCGGCAAAAAAGGGCTGATCGTGCCAGTGCGTTGGCGGCGGGAGAGCGTCTTTTATTTGTTCGCTCTGCCGTTCGCCGGGCTTTCGATCGTGTTTGGGATCTGGCCGATTCTGCTGTCGATGGAGGTGTCTTTCACCGCATCGGCGACGGCGTTGCGGCGCGTGCCGACGTTCGTGGGTTTGGCGAATTACATCACGGTGCTCGGCGATCCGGCGTTCTGGCAATCGTTGTGGCTGACACTGGTTTACGCCGCGCTGGCGGTGGCGGCCAATCTGGGATTCGCGCTGGCGATGGCGCTGCTGTTGAACTCGCGTTTCATTACGGTGGGACGGACGGCGTTCAAACTGGCGTTGTTCCTGCCGGTGGTGACGCCGGATGTCGCGGGCTATGTGGTCTGGCGCTGGTTATACGATCAGAGTTTTGGCGCCGTGAACGCGGCATTGGCGCTGGCGGGATTGCCTCGGTTTGGCGGCATCGCGTCGCCGGATACCGCGATGCTGGCGGTGTTGCTGGCGGAGTTGTGGCATCACGCGGGATTTTACATGGTCATCTTCCTGGCCAATCTGGCGATTTGCGAGAGAGCGCTGGAGGAGGCCGCGAGCATCGATGGCGCGAACACGTGGCAGATGTTTCGGTACGTCGTATTGCCGCAACTGCGGCCGGCGATCGTGATCAATACGATTTACGCCCTGATCCAGTTTCTGAAGACCTTCACGGTGATCGTCGTGGTGACCAAGGGCGGCCCGAACGGCGCGACGAATTTCCTGAGTTATTACGCGTATCAATTCTTCGATCAGGCCCGGTACGGGGAGGCGACGGCGATGGCGACGGTGCTGTTCGTCCTCGTGCTGGCCGTCAGCATGACCGTTTACATCGCCAGCGAGCGGGGGCGGGCATGAAGCGGGTGCTGGCCTACGCGGTGGCGAGCCTGGTCAGCGTGGCGTTCCTGTATCCCTATCTTTGGATGCTGGTCAGCAGTTTTCGCACCACCAGAGCGGTGCTGCGCGATCCGTTGCGGCTGCTGCCGGAACAGTTCGATCTGTCCGGGTTCGAAAGTATTCTCCAGGTTGGCGATCTGTCGCTGGTGCGGGCGTTCGCGAATTCGCTGTTCATCACGGGGACTTCGACGGCGCTCGCGGTGCTGGTGACCGCGCTGGGTGCTTATGCCATCACGCGCCGGCCGCGGTCGTGGGCGTTTCGGGCGCTGCGCTACGGATTTCTGGTCACGATGATGTATCCTTATATGCTTTTGGTGATCCCTGTTTATATCGTGATTTATAAACTTGGGCTGCTCGGCGGCTACGCGGGGATCATTTTGTTCCTCGCGTTGGGGCCGATCCAGTTCTTTCTGTTCGAGCAGTTCTTTCGCACCCTGCCGGGTGAGGTGATCGAGGCGGCGACGATCGACGGCGCCGGGGAAGTCGCCATATTATTTCGTGTCGTATTGCCGATGGCCCGCCCGATCGTCGCAACGGTCGCCATCATTACCTTTTTGCTCAACTGGGCGGCGTGGTTTCCGGTGCTGGTGATATCCAGCACATCGGATACCTGGACACTTCCGGTGGCGCTGTTGAATTTGAACGGCGAACTGGGCACGAATTTTCAGGGGATCATGGCGCTGTCGGTGGTGACCACGATTCCGGTGGCGGCGTTGTTCCTGGTGGCGCAGCGGCGGGTGATGGCGGGAATGACCGAGGGCGCGGTGAAGGGATGACCATGGAACAGCGGATTCTGGAGGCGCGGACAGCGACGCTGGCGTGGCTTGAGACGATGCGGATGCGGGGGGCGCCGGATGGTGTCAGCCGCGTCAGCAGCGCGCACGACGCGGCTCGGTGGCCGGGAATGCTGCTGCCGGGGACTTACAACGCGGTGATTTGCCGGCGCTTGTTGGGAGGCGAATTCAGCGATCCGGATGGCCTGTTGCGATGGCTGCTGGCGTACCGGCGCAACGATGGCGTGTTCCGGATTCCGGGTATGAAGGACGATGCTGTTTTCAAGCGGCCGGAACCGGACGAGACATGGGGTTATATCGACTTTCATGTGACGAATTATTCGTTGGGAGCCGTGGAAGCGATCGCGCCGGAGGAAATGCCGGATCTGGAGTTCGCGCGGCCGTTCGTCAACCGAATGCATTTGAAGGCCTGGCTGGCGGACCGCGACCTGCGCGATCCCTGGCTGGAGGGGAACAATATCGTCAATCTGGGTAGCTTCCTGATGGGGCTGCGCGGGGAGGGCGGGGACCACGCGCTGGAGACGTTGCTGCATTGGCATGATTATCATCAGGATCCGGCGACGGGCTTCTGGGGCGTTGGGCAGTCGTTGAACGAAACGCGGTTGCTACACGCGATGGCCGGGTCGATGCATAATTACCATCTTTACTATGCTCTCGGCCGGTCATTGCCGTATCAGGACAAGGCAGTGGATTACGCGTTGTCGCGGCCGACCGGGATCGACAGCGCCTGCATCGATGTCGATCTGGTGGATTTGCTGGTGCACGCGCATGACGCGACCGATTACCGGCGCGATGAGATACGCGGCTGGCTGCGGGAGAAGCTGAGCGCGCTGCTGGGGTTTCAGAACGCCGACGGTGGCTTCGCGGATGAGATGTCCGGCGTCCGGCGGCAAGATGGCTGGGTGCGCGGCTATGAAGAACCGCAGGGGATTTCCAATACATTCTCGACATGGTTCCGCTGGATCGCCATCGCGATGATCGCCGATTTGCTGTTTCCTGGGCTGCATGACTGGCATTTCCGGCGGATGATCGGCATCGGCTACAGGAAGGAACGCCGGCCATGACCGATCCGTTCGCGCATTTGCACGATGAAGGCTACGCCGCCGGTTTCGCGCGCGGTCGGGTGGGGCACGCGGACCTGATCGCCATGAGCGGACGGCGGACAGTTTCGTTGAATGGGACATGGAAGTTCACGCCCGATTTGTTCGATGAGGGGTTGCGCCAGAAATGGTATCTGTGGCGCCGTGATCCTCCGGCGCGATGGGATTGGCCGCGCGATTACGATGAGGAAGCGGCGTACGACATGACGGTGCCGTCGTGTTGGAACCTGGCGCGCGCGGAATGGATGTATTTCGAGGGCAGTGGTTGGTACGCTCGCGACTTTACCTGGCCGGCGCCGATGCATGGGGAACGGACGTTCCTGCGGATCGGCGCGGCGAATTACGAAGCGAGGGTGTTTTTGAATGGCGCATTCATTGGCTCGCATCGCGGCGGATCGACGCCGTTCTTTCTGGAACTGACGGACGCGTTGCGCGGGTTGAACCATCTGCTGATCCAGGTGGAGAACAGGCGCGAGCGGCAACGTGTGCCGATGCATCATTTCGATTGGTTCAACTATGGCGGACTGTATCGGGAGGTCGAATTGGTCCACCTGCCGCCTTTGTTTGTGCGGAGCTTCAATGTCGGGTTGACGAACGACGGCGCGCGGATCGCCGCGTCACTCGCGTTGTCCGGACCAGGCGATGGCCAGGCGGTGCTGGAAATCCCCGAGTTGGATGTGCGCGTGGTGTTTCCCGTCGCGAACGGTGAGGGCCGGATTGAATTCGATGCGCTGCCGGAGCGTTGGTCGCCGGAGACGCCTCGGTTGTATAACGTGGTGCTGCGGTATGGCGCGGACGTGCTGACCGAGCGCGTCGGGTTTCGCACGATTGCCTGTGAAGGTCATGAGATTCTGCTGAACGGGCGGCCGGTTTGGCTGCGCGGCCTGTGTGTGCATGAGGACGATCTGGCGCTCGGCAAGGTGTCGGAGGAGGCGGATGTCCGGCGCCGTTTCGCGCACGCGAAGGAGATGGGCTGCAACATGCTGCGGCTGGCGCATTATCCGCATCACGAGATGGTGGCGCGGATCGCGGATGAGGTGGGGCTGCTGCTGTGGTCGGAAATCCCGGTGTACTGGGCTATCGACTTCGACAATCCGGACACCTGGGCGGACGCTGAAAATCAGTTGCTGGAGATGATCGGGCGCGACGGCAACCGGGCGAGCGTGATCATCTGGGGCGTCGGGAATGAGAACGCGGACACGGACGCCCGTTTTCACTTCATGGCGCGGCTGGCCGAGGCGGCGCGCGCGGTGGATCCGTCCCGGTTGATCGGCGCGGCGTGTTTGATCAATCGCGTTGAGTTTCGCATTGAGGATCGACTGACCGACTCGCTGGACATTATTGGATTGAACGAATATTTCGGCTGGTACGAGCGGGACTTTTCCGGACTGGAGCGGCTGCTGGCGAATTCGAATCCTGGCAAGCCAGTGGTGATCAGCGAAGTGGGCGCGGACGCTCTGGCGGGGCATCGCGGGCGAGCGGATGAGTTGTTCACCGAGGATTGCCAGGCGGACATTTACCGGCGGCAACTGGAGACGATCGCCGCGGCGGAGTACGTTCGCGGGTTTTGCCCCTGGCTGCTGTACGACTACCGCACGGAGCGGCGGCAGACGCGGTTTCAGCGCGGGTGGAATCGCAAGGGACTGATCGCGGAAGACAAGACGACGAAAAAGCTGGCGTTTGGCGTCGTCGCGGATGCGTATCGGCGGCTGGCGGGGAACCGCTGAAGGTCATTCCACCTGTTCGATGGTCGCGACGTCGCCGGCCAATGTGGTGCGGCGGACATCGCGTACTTCATGATGGTCGAAGCGGCGGGCGCGGTGCATCGTGGTGCGGTTGTCCCAGATCACCAGGTCGTTGACTCGCCATTCGTGGGAATAAACGAAACGTTCGCGCGTGGCGAATTCGGTCAGGTCGCGCAGGAACATCCGCGCCTCGGGGACGGTCCAGCCGACGATGGTGCCGGCGTGGGACGACAGGAATAACGATTTACGGCCGGTGACCGGATGGGTGCGCACCAGGCGCTGGCGGACGGGCCGGAACGCGGCGCGCTCTTCCGGCGTCAGGTCGGTGAAGCCGATCGCCTCGCGGGAGAAGATTAACGAGTGTTCGCAGACCAGGTCTTCGACTTCGGCTTTGGTGCGGTCGTCCAGCGCGTCGTGGGCGGCGCGCATGTCGGCGAATTCGGTGTTGGCGCCCCAGGAGGGAATCACCCGGCCGGACAGTAACGAATATTTCGCCGGGATGGGACGGAATGAACTGTCGGAGTGCCAGAGGCGATCGCCCAGTTTGAAGAACCAGACGCGGTCGTGGGGGGAGATGAGGGCGCCGGATTTGTCGAGATTTGAGAAGTCGGCGATGCCGGCGCCCAATCGGGATTCGGCCTGGCGGCGGATGTGGCCCGGGGTGTTGTAGCCCTCCGGTTCGCCAAGGTTACGGGTGAAATCGATCTGCTGTTGGTCTGTGAGCGGTTGGTTGGGGAAGACCAGGACGGCGTGTTCGTCCATCGCGGCCTCAATCGCGATGATGTCCTCCGGCGTGATCGGGCGCGCCAGGTCGATGCCGGTGACCTCGGCCGCGAAGACGGGGTGGAGCGTTCGGAGGGTGAGGCTCATGGAGCAAGTTTAACCTGGCGCGGGTGGATGGCAAAGTCTGACCACTCTCGACGCGCGATCAAACACGTGCAAAAAGCGCGCGCTTCCAGGGTCGCGTCCGGCGATTCCTGGCAAAAAGTATCAAAAGGAATATGGCTCGCATGGAGTTTCCCATGTGGGTGAAGCAGAGAGGAACCCAATGGAATACCGGAAACAACCGGCGGTTGGCCGCCGCACGCTCATTAAGGCCACAACCGCTCTGGGCGCGATACAGCTCGCATCCCCTTTCGTCATCAGCGCGCGCGGTGAGGCGCCAATTAAAATTGGGATGGTCGATCCGCTGACCGGCATCCTGTCGGCGCTGGCGCAAAGCGAAGTCGAAGGCGCGAAATACGCCGTCGCGGAAGTTAATAAGAAGAATGGCATCCTTGGCCGGCAGGTCGAATTGTTGGTGGAAGACTCCGCCAACGATGTCGGCACCGGTGTGCAGAAGACCCGCAAGCTGATCGATCGCGACCAGGTTGACGTGATCTTTGGCGACGTGAACTCCGGGATCGCTTATGCGATGGCCGCCGTGACCACGGAAAAAAAGGTGCTGCATATCGTTCCGGGCGGCCATACCGACCCGATCACCGGTGCCGATTGCAAGTGGAACGTATTTCGCATCTGCAACACGACCTCGATGGACGCGGCGGCGATCACCGGGGAGCTGGTCAAGCGGTTCGGCAAGAAGTGGTTCTTCATCACGCCCGATTACGCTTACGGCCATACGCTGCAGGATGGCTTCATCAAGAACCTCAAGGCACTTGGCGGCGAGTTCGAGGGCGACATGCTGCCGATCAACACCTCCGAGTTTTCCGCCACGCTGATCAAAGCCAAAGGCTACAAGCCGAATGTGTTGCTCAACAACATGGGCGGGTTGGCGCAGATCGACTGCATGAAGCAATTCGTGCAGTTCGGCATGGTGAAGGACATGGCGCTTGGCGGCGCGTTGTTCGAACTCGAGAGCATCAAGTCGGTGCCGAAAGACGCGCAAACCGGCTGGTGGGACATGGAATGGTGGTGGGATCAGCCGAATGTGCCGGAGGTGGTGAAATTCGTCGCCGACTTCCGCAAGGAGATGGGCAAAACTCCCAGTGCGCGGCATTGGTTCGGCTATGTCGCGGTGCAGTCGGTGCGTCTGGCCGCCGAGAAGGCGAAGACCATGGCGGGACCGCAAATGTCCCGCGCTCTGGAGGATCTTGTGCTGCCGCCGGACGTGGCGTTGCAGCCGGGCGAAATCCGTTACCGCAAGGGCGATCATGAACTGATGGCGAATATTTTCGTGGGTCAGGCGCATCCGCCGGAAGGCAATCCGGACAACGTGTTCAAGGTCGAGAGCCTGGTGGCGGGCGATAAGGCGGCGGGCACCGTCGAGTCGAGCGGCTGCAAGATGGTCGAAGCGCCGGTGTAACGATCGCGCGACACCGGCACCCCGCCGTTTTCGGACGGCGGGGTGTTTGCGTACAACTTCTGGGGAACGCGGCCAATGCTGCAAGTCGTCCTGTTCAATGTGACCAACGGCCTGATCATCGGCGCGTTTTACGTGCTGATGGCGTTGGGCTTGTCGCTGATCCTGAATCTAAGCAACGTCATCAACTTCGCGCATGGCAACTTCCTGGCGCTTGGCGGTTACTTTGCTTACATGCTGACGCCGGCGATCGGCTTCTGGGGTGCGTTGCTGGTGGCCCCGCTTCTTACCGCGTTGTTGGGCTTCATCGTCGAGCGGCTGATGATCAGGCGGGTGTATAACCGCGATCCCGTCTACAGTTTGCTGCTGACGTTCGGCCTCGCGTTCATCATGCAGGATGCCTGCCGTTTCATCTGGGGACCGAACGGTTTGCCTCTGGGGGTGCCGGATTCGATGTCGGCGCCGATCAGCGATCAGCTGTTCTTCATCACCTGGTATCGCATCTTCAACGTCGCTGTCGTGATCGTCGCGGTCTCCGGGTTGTTCGCCTTCCTGCGCTTCACGCGGGTTGGCGTGCGTATCCGCGCGGGCACGCTGGATCTGGAAACGGTCTCCGCGCTTGGCGTCAACGTCAGCATGTTGCGGTCATTTAATTTCGGACTCGGGTGCTTGCTCGCGGGCCTGGCCGGCGTGCTGGCGGCGGGACAGATCGGGCTCAATCCGAACATGGGCGATGACCTGCTGATGCCAAGCTTCATCGCCATCATCGTCGGCGGAGTCGGCAGCCTGACCGGCACGCTTGTGGGCGGCCTGTTGATCGGCGTCGCGGCGGCGTTGACCACGATCGTTTGGCCGGCGGCGAGCGAGGCGGTGATCTACGTGATCATGGCCGTCGTGCTGGTGCTGCGTCCCCGCGGATTGATGGGCGAAGAAGGGATGCTGACATGAGCGGCGGTTTCGATCGGCGCTGGCTGCGGCTGCTGGTGATCTGGGCTGTGCTGCTGGCGGTGCCGTTCTGGTTGCCGCTGGTCGGTGGCTACACCGCGTTGGCCGGACGCGTGCTGGTACTGGGCCTGGCCGCGATGTCGTTCAACATCCTGCTCGGCTTCACGGGAGTCATGAGTTTCGGGCACGCGGCGTATTTCGGTCTCGGCGCTTATGGCGCGGGACTGACATTGAAGTTCCTGGCCGCGTCGACACCGTTGGCGATGCTGATGGGCGTGTTGCTCGGCGGCGGGCTGGGGGCGCTGTTCGGGTTGCTGATCGTGCGGCGGCGCGGGGTTTATTTCGCGATGGTGACGGTCGCGTTCGGCCAGGTGGCGTTCTACGTGGCTTATAGCTGGAACGATTTTACCGGCGGTTACGACGGGTTGCGCGGCTTCAGCCGGGCGCCGTTGAACCTGGGCTTCACCATGATCGACATCACCAACAACAGCACGGCGTTTTACTATTTCCTGCTGGTGGTGTTCGCGGTCGCTGTCGGGTTGCAGGCGTTGCTGCTGGCCTCGCCATTTGGGCGAACCTTGCTGGCGATCAGGGAGAATGAGCGCAGGGCCCGGTTTCTTGGGATCCCGATCGAGCGGCATATCTGGCTGTCCTTCAGTATCTCCTGCTGCTTCACCGCGCTGGCGGGATCGTTGTACGCGCTGCTGAACAATTTCGCCGACCCGATGGGGCTGCATTATTCGTTGTCGGGGGAGATCGTGATCATGACCGTGATGGGCGGCATGCGCGCGTTCTGGGGGCCGTTGCTCGGCGCGGCGGTGTTCGTCGTGCTACAGGATTATATTTCATCGATGACCGTGAACTGGATGAGCTTTATCGGGCTGATCTTCGTGCTGGTCGTGCTGTTCTTCCCGCGCGGCCTTTTGGGCATGCTGCAACGGAGGAACGCGGCATGAGCAACATGCTGGAAGTTAAGGGCGTGTCGAAGCATTTCGGCAGCCTGCGCGCGGTGGAGAATGTTTCGCTGATGGTGGCGCCGGGCGAATTGCGCGCGATCATCGGGCCAAACGGCGCCGGTAAGACCACCTTCTTTAATCTGATCTCCGGCTTTTTTCCGCCGACCAGCGGGGATATCGTGTTCGACGGCGAGGTGATCACGCAACTTCCCGTCGCGGCGCGTGTGGCGCGCGGCATGGCGCGGACGTTTCAGATCACCGAAATCTTTCCGGAGCTGACGGTGCGGGAGAACATTCGCATCGGCGCCGAGAGCGCCGCTGGCCTGCGCCTGAACTTCTGGCGCACCCGGGCCGAAGCCGCCCAGGTCGAGGCGGCGATCGATGAAATGCTGACCCTGACGGGCCTGACCGCTCAGGCGGACCGGCTGGTGGGGGAAATGTCGCACGGCGATCAGCGCGCGGCGGAGATCGCGATGGCGCTGACGTTGAAGCCTCGGCTGTTGCTGCTGGATGAGCCGACCGCCGGCATGGGCGAGCATGAAACCTATCAGATCGCCGGGCTGATCCACCGGCTGCACAAGAACAGCAGTTACACGATCGTTCTGATCGAGCACGACATGCGCGTGGTGTTCAACCTCGCGGACCGGATCACCGTGTTGGATCAGGGCAAGCTGCTGGCTGATGGCACGCCGAAGGAGATCGCGGACGATCCGCATGTGCAGGCGGCCTATCTGGGGTCGGCCGAATGAACGCGCTGGAAGCCGAGGGGCTCAACACCTATTACGGCAAAAGCCACATCCTGCGCGATGTCGGGTTGGTGGTGGCGGAAGGCCGGGTGACGACGTTGCTGGGACGCAACGGCGCCGGCAAGACCACGACGTTGCGCAGCCTGGTGGGGCTGACGCCGCCGCGCACCGGCCACATTCGGGTGTTTGGCAAGGAGACCACCGGGCAGCCGCCCTATCGCGTCGCGCGGAGCGGCGTTGGCTATGTGCCAGAGGGGCGCAGGATCTTTCCCAATCTGACGGTCGAGGAAAATCTGCTGGTGCCGTCAGGACGTAGCGGGCAGTGGACGATCCCGCGCGTGTACGAACTGTTCCCGCGACTTCAGGAACGGCGCGGCAACCGCGGCCGGCAATTGTCGGGCGGCGAGCAGGAAATGCTGTCGATCGCGCGCGCTTTGCTGTTGAACCCGCGGCTGCTGATCCTGGATGAGCCGTCGCAAGGCCTTGCGCCGCTGATCGTGCGCGAGGTGTTCCGGATCGTCTCGCAGATGCGGTCGGAGGGGATTTCCATTCTGTTGGTAGAACAGAATGTCCGCATGAGCCTGGAAATCACCGACGATGTCTACGTGATCGAGAACGGCCAGGTGGTGTATTCCGGGCCGGCGGCGGAATTCGCGGCCGACGAGGAACGCATCCAGGCACTGGCCGGTGCCTCGGCGGAGGAGTGGAACCTGGACGAGATCCTGCCGGGATAACGCAACCATTCGGCGTCCACGCCGTTTTACTCGGACATGGATACCATCGTTTCGCCCGATTTCGCGCTGACCTCCCCGGAACAGCTTGTCCAGGCGGTGGCCGCGCTATCCGATACGATGCGCGCGCGCCGGCCGGAGACGCGGCAGGCGGCGGTCGTGCCTTTGGAAGATCTGGACCATCTGCGCCGGATCGGACTGCTCCGCGCCGTGTTGCCGCGCTGTCTGGGCGGGTTTGGATTTGGCACGGAGCCCGCGGGAGCGGAAGGACTTAGCACCGTGCTGCGACTGATCGGGCGCGGCGATTTGTCGCTCGGCCGGATCTTCGAGGGGCACGTGAACGCGGTCCAGCTCGTGTTACGATATGGCAATGAACGTCAGGTGGACGCTGCCGCCCGGGACGTCAGGGATGGGCATCTGCACGCCATCTGGAATACCGAAATCCCGCCGGGCGTCCGGCGTGTGGGCCAGGCCTGGCTCAGCGGACGCAAGAGCCATTGTTCCGCCGCCGGCGTGGCCACACGGGGAGTGATCACCGTGGATCAGCATCTTGATGGCGGGCAGTTGCTGCTGACGCGAATACAGCCCGGTGAACGCAGCGGTCCGGTCTCTGGGCTGCTGCATGGAATGCGCGCCACGCAGACGGGATGGGTCGATTTCGAATGTTACGTGCCCGGTGAGGATGACTGGATCGGGCAGCCGGGCGATTACCTGAGGGAGCCGGTGTTCTCCGGTGGCGCGTGGCGAACCCTGGCGGTGCTGCTCGGCGGGCTGGAGGCGTTGGTCGGAGAAGTCAATCGTCAGTTGGCCGCGCGAGGGCGGGATGGCGATCCGCATCAACGGGCCCGTGTCGCGAAGGCAACGATCGCGCGGGAGACCGCGTATTTGTGGGTCTCGGTGTGCGCGCGACTGGCGGATGGCGGCGATTACGCGACGGCGGGCGTGGCGGAATACGTCAATCTCGCACGCGGCGCGGTGGAGGCGGCATGCCTCGACACGCTGCGACTGACGCAACGGAGCCTTGGCCTGGCGGCGTTCGTGGACAGCAATCCGGTCGAACCGCTGATGCGGGATCTGGCGACTTACCTGCGCCAGCCGGCGCTGGATGAGGCGCTGGATGAAGCGGCGGCGTATTTCATGGTTAGCGACATGCCGCGGACCGGATGGATGGCGGAATGACGGTCGCGGATGTGGCGCTCCGGATGCGCGGGGTTCCGTCGCGCGATCTTGATGCGTTTCTGGATCGAAGCGGCGCGGTCATTCTGGCGCCGCATCCGGACGATGAAAGTTTAGGGTGCGGCGGATTGATCGCGGCCGCTCGCGCGCGCGGCCGGCCCGTCAGCGTCGTGTTCGTCACCGACGGAACGGGATCGCATCCAAATTCCAGGGCGTTTCCGCCGGAGCGTTTGCGCGCGACCCGGGAAGCGGAAGCGACGATGGCACTGCGGTTTCTGGGTGTCGCGGCACGGGATATCACATTCCTGCGGCTCCCGGACACCGCGGCGCCAAGCGACGGGATTTTGTTCGATCTGACGGTCGCGCGGATCGCCAATGTGGCGCGGCGAAACGGTCACGGCGGCATCTTCGCGCCGTGGCGGCACGATCCGCATGGCGATCATCTGGCGGCGCATCTGATGGCGGCGGAAGTGGCGCGGCGGCTGCACCTTCGCCATTGGTCTTATCCCGTGTGGGGTTGGACTTTATCGGACCGGCGGTTGCTGGATGAACTGTCGCGCGGTGCCCGTTTGGACATCGGCGAGGTTCTACCGGCGAAACGTCTGGCGATCGCCTCGCATGCGTCTCAACTCGGCGGCGTCATCACCGACGATCCGGACGGGTTTCAGCTTCCCGCTGACCTGCTGGGGATTTTCGAAGCGCCGTACGAGGTGTTCGTGGATGCCTGACGCGGCGTATTTTCAGGCGTTGTACGAAAGGGATCCGGATCCCTGGCGGTTCGCCTCCAGCGAGTATGAGCGGGGTAAATACGCCGTGACCCTGGCGGCGATCGGGGCCGGGCCGTTCGGGCGGGCGTGGGAAGTGGGTTGTTCGATCGGTGTGTTCACCGCGGCGCTGGCGGATCGGTGCGGGGCATTGCTGGCGGTGGACGTGGCGGAGGCGGCGCTGGACCAGGCGAGGCGGCGCTGCGCGGGAAACTCCCGCGCGCGCGTCGAACGTTTGTGTGTCCCCGCGGAATGGCCGGAGGGACGGTTCGACCTGATCGTATTCTCCGAAGTACTTTATTTCTTATCCGTATCGGACATCCGGCTGACGGCGCGGCGTTCGCTCGGGTCGTTGGCGCCGGACGGTCGCATCGTGCTGGTGAACTGGACAGGGGAAAATGGCCAGAAGCTGAGCGGCGAGGCGGTGGCGGATATGTTCCTCGCCGCGGCACCGGAATTAAGTTCGGTGAGCCAGGACCGAAAACCCGGTTACCGGCTGGACGTGGTCAGGCCAAAAGTTCCTTTCGCGTGACCTTTGTGTCGAGCGTGGGCGTGTCGAGCGTGGCCAGGACGCGCCGCGCCACGTCGATCTGACCGGTCACGCCGGCGGCCGGTACTGGGCGGCGACGCAGTCTGGGACTGCCTGCTTCCAGCGTCATCCAGGCCATTCCGAAACACACCGCGTCGATCGCCGTGCGAACGGCGACGTCGAAAACCTCAAGGCCAGAGGCGAGGCGTTGAATTTCGCGCGACGGGGCGGCGGCGCCTTGCAGCCACAGCATCCTTAACCGGCGGCGAAACCCGACCCGGGCGATGGCGGCCAAAGCGGGCTCCAGGCGGCCGTCGAGGAAGGCATCGGTGGCGATCATACGGCGGCGAATGGTGTCGGCCATGCCGCCCGCGGCGCGGCCCTCGGTGCGGCCCGATACGGTAACGACCGCTTCGTTGAGGTGACGGACACGCGCGTCGATCCGCCGCAACGCCGCGAAGAATTCGCGGTCTTCACCGCTGCGCACGTCAGGAATGCCGCCGGCGCGCGACCAGGCGGATACCGTGACGGCGATGCTGGCGCCGGAATGCTCATCGTGGCGCGGCAAGGGATCGAATGGATCGGGATCGATAAGGGCGTCGATTTCATCCAGTAGCGCGGCGTAATGACATTCCTGCGCGTCGGCCTCGATCAGGGCCGGCGGCAGGCG
This sequence comes from Acetobacteraceae bacterium, assembly GCA_003164305.1. Next base: position 6,741 of record PLSZ01000041.1, on the reverse strand, counting down.
GGTCTCATCGCGCGGATCGATGCGCGCGCGTCCGGCCACCGCGTCCACCCCGCCGGCCAGCGCGGCGAGATTCACCGCCAGCCAGTCGGGACCCGCCACGCCATCGGCGTCGGTGGTCAACAGGATCCCGTCCTTACCCGCGCGAGACGCGGCCCATTCCATCGCGAGGCGGCGCGCGGCCCCTGCATTCGCCTGATCCGGCGGCAAAACGACGTCGCGGATCAGGATCGGCACAGAAGACCGGGCGGCGAGTTCCGCCGCGATCGCCGCGCCGCGGTCGGTCGAGTTGTTGATGAACACAAGGATTTCGTCAAACGCCGCGGCCCGCTGATGGATCAGAGCCGTGAGGCAGGGTTCCAGCCAACCGGCCTCATCCTTCACCGGGACAACGACGACAACGCGGTCTGAGGAAAGCCTTTTTGTTGCGTCGAGGGCGTCGGTCATTCGCGATGGTTTCCACTTTGACACGTCCGGTTTGGCCGTATCGCGCTCAATGGGCCCGAGCGGCCAGGGTTCCCCCGTGGTTTTCGTTCCCCCGGGTTTTCGTTCCCGTGGGTTTTCCGGCCGCATCTCGGGGAACTCCACGCCCGCGAGTTCGTTACCTATCCGGGTGTCTTTTGGGAGGTTCAAATGGGCCGTGGAATTCTGCTTTGGTTGTTGGGCGTGCCAATTCCGGTGATCATCCTCCTCGCGCTGCTGTGGCGCTGAGATGCCCGCCGACGAAGTCTATCCGATGGATCAGCGCGTTGTCGCCGAGCCATCTGTTTCCGCGGTTTCCTGGCCGGCCATTTTTGGCGGTGGAGTCGTGGCCGCTTCGACGACGTTGGTGCTGTTGCTGATCGGATCGGGGTTCGGCCTCGCGATGACCTCGCCCTGGCCGAACGCCGGCGCGTCGGCGACGACGTTCACGATCGCCGCGGGCATCTGGCTGATCGTGATGCAATGGATCTCCTCCGGTCTGGGCGGTTTCATCACCGGGCGGCTGCGCACCAAATGGATTCGCGTTCACACCCACGAGGTCTTCTTCCGCGACACCGCTCATGGTCTACTGACCTGGGCTCTGGCCACCGTGATCGGTGCGATGCTGTTGGCATCAGCGGGTTCCGCCGCGATCGGGACCGGCACGCGGGCGGCGGCGACCGTCGCGGCGGGCGCGGCACAAGGTGCCAGCCAAGGCGGCATGCAAAGCGCGGGCGGCGCCATGCCGGTGGGGCAGCAACGGGCCTACGACGTGGACAGCCTGTTCCGCGGCGAAAAACCCGAGCTGGCTTCGAGCGATAACGATGTGCGCGGGGAGACGACGCGAATCCTCGCCAGTGGGTTGACCAACGGAGGCGACGTTCCGGCGGCGGATCGGACCTATCTGGCGAGTATCGTCGCGCAGCGCACGGGCGTGTCGGACGCGGACGCTCAAAAGCGGGTCGATGACGTGATCGCGCGGGAGAAAGACGCCGCGGCCAAACTGCGTCAGGTAGCCGACACGGCGCGCAAATCCACCGCCGCGTTCACGATCTTCACCGCTTTGTCGATGCTGATCGGCGCCTTCATCGCCAGTGCCGCGGCGGCTTATGGCGGCAGCCTGCGTGACGAACATCCGTGATCTGAGCGCGATTCTTTTCACTGTCCCCTTCCTGGTCCCGGCCAGGAAGGGGCGTTTGATTCATGCGAGACGGTCGGCATGCGCGTTCTGGTGATTTATTGCCATCCCAGCGAAACGAGTTTTTCGGCCGCGCTGCACAAGGCGGTGACCGAAAGCCTGATCGGCGCGGGTCATTCCGTGACCGACCTGGATTTATACGCGGAGAATTTCAATCCTGTCATGACGCGGGAAGAGCGCGAAGAGTACGAGGATAACCCACGTTATATCGAGACGGTGAAAAAATACGCCGAGCAACTCGCGGCGGCCGAGGCTCTGGTCGCGGTGTATCCGACGTGGTGGTACGGCCTGCCCGCGATGCTCAAGGGCTATTTCGACCGGGTCTGGGCACCGGGAATCGCATTCGACGTGGAACAGGATGGCAGCGTGGATACCAACCGGCTTGGGCAAATCCGGCGAATCGGCGTGGTTACGACATACGGCTCGCCATGGTGGCTGATCCGGTTTTATATGGGCGACCCGGAGCACAAGTTCTGGTCGCGCGGTGTCCGGAAATTATGCGCGAGCGGCTGCCGGTTGGACTGGCTGGCGAACTATAACATGGACAAAGCGCCGCCAGCCTCGCTGGACCGGTTCATCGAGCGAGTGAAACGGACAATCGGGAAATGGTGAGCGCGACGTCAGCGCGGCGCCGGCGTCCGCTCGGCGCAGGGCGAGGCATCGCCAACGCCGAACTGGATCGTTGGCAAAATCGCGGCGGGCGGAAACAGCACGGCGAGAGCGACGGCCGCGCCGGCTCGCGCGGTTAGTTCCGGCGCCGGCGCGTAGTGCAGGTCCTTGAAGGAGCCGGAGATCAGAATCGGCGTCGCGAGCTTGCCGATGGTGAAGTGCTTTGGATCGGTGCGTAGGGTCATCTCCAGCCTTTCGTGCGCGAGGTCGATGCGGGCGCCGCCGCTGATGAGGTGATCGGTGGTGCTGACCTCCAGCTCGCGGCTGGCGAAGATGCCGCTCTTGAGCGCGAAGTCGGCGACCGCGCAGGTAATCGCCTCCTTGTCCGGGACGCCGATGGCGGCGAAGAACGCGCTGCCGAGTTCAAGTCCCATCAGATCGACCAGCAGCGCGTTGACATCGCCGCCTTTCGGCATCACGGCGCGGAAACCGCCATCGCCATGCGCCAGCACGGTGGCGAAAGACGTGCCGCGGCCTTTGATTTTCGCGGTGCCGTCGATGGGGCCCTGACCCGAACCGAGTTTGGCGGAGGACAGCAGGCGGCTGATGTCGATATTTTTGGCGGTGACATCGACGTCGGTATCCATGGCACTGCTCCCCTGGGCCCCCGCCTGGGCGACCGGCGTCAGCTCGATCGTTCCGTTCAGCGATCCATCGCCGATATCGACGTGCAATGGATCGATCAGGATGTGACCGTTCTCGATGTCCATTTTGGCCTCGATGGAATCGAACGGCAGCGATTCGCCGACGATTTTCTCGCCGCGATAGGTCAGGTGCACGTCGGCGGCGAGCAGTTTCGGCATGCTCACCGGCGCGGTGGGCAGCAGTTTCGGACTGGCCTCGGCGCGGCGCATGTCCGCGACCTGTTTCGGCGTTTCTCCCGGCGTCGTGGTTCGGCCGGGCGTGGCGCCGATGAAGCCACCGAGGTCGGCGAGATCCACCTGATGGGAGAATAAATTGGCGTTGACGATCGGGCGGCCGCCATGCGGATCGACGTCCAGCTCCCCGTTCAGGTCGGTGCTGCCGACCCGGCCGGCGATCTGACTGAACTTCACGTTGCCCTTGTCGAAATCGAGCCGCCCGGAGATGCGATAGGGCGGCGTGGACGGCGTGGCGATCCCGGTCAGCGGCAACAACAAGGCCATGTCGGGTCCGGAGAACGCCAGGTTCAGATCGGCGCCCGTCAGCGCCAGCGGATCCTGGATGTGACCCTTCAACGTGGCGTGCGTGTCGCCGTTCGCCAACTCCAGATCGATCGGATAAGGTTTGGTCGTGTCACGTAACGACAGCAGCGCCCCGCCGACCGCGTGGAAAGTGATCGGCTGCCGCGCGTGGGTGCCCTTGCCGTCGATCACCAGCACGTCGCCGGCGCTGGTGTGGGAGGTAACGATGCTCATGGTGACATCGGATTCCTCGCGCACGACGTGCACATGGGCGGCGCCGTTCCGGATCGCGACCTCGCCGATGCGCAGGTCGAAGGCGTCGCCCGGAGCGATCCAGTTGCCGCGGCCGTCGCTGGTCTGCTCGATGTCGATGGTGGGTTGGTCGGCGTCGATGGTGTTGACGGTGAGTTGGCCGCTGCGCCACCAGGCCGCGGGTTCGAAGGTGAAGCCGAGGCGGGGGATGGTGATGAAATCCGGACCGCCGGCGGTAAATCCGGACGGGTTGGCGACCTTCACGCCGTAAGCGGTGATGCCGGTGACCCGGCCCGGAGCGACCGAAATGCGCTCGATGCTGACGGCGCGGCCCAGAGCGGCCGAGGCTTTGGCTTCCACCACCGGACGAAACCAGTTCCAGTCCCACAGCCAGACGACCGCCGCGACCGCGATCGCCAGCAAGCCCAAAGACCAGCCCAGATAGACAAATCCTGACCGGCGAACCGCCGGCGCGGTCGGTTCCGATTGAGACACCAGGCGAACATCCGATCCAGGTTTGACGGCCGTGTCTTCGGCGCCGTGTTCTTCGGCAACGTCTTCGGCCGGCCCGTGGTTCCCATAAGCCGTGGCCCGGGGCGGGAACGTCCTCTGTTGCGTACCGTTATTAAGCGCGCAGCCGAAGGACGATCAGGCAATGGCCAGGCGGGCCTCATTCATCGCGCTCGTGAAGGAAAGCGCTCAGGCGTTCATCGCCGACGACGCGTTGAGCCGCGGCGCGTCGATCGCGTTCTACGTGGTGACGTCGATGGTGCCGGTGCTGGTCATCGTGATCAGCATCGCCGGCGCGGCGTTCGGGCGCGACGCGGCGCGCGGGGCGATCGCGGCGCAATTGTCCGACGTCATGGGCACCGAGGGCGCGGAATTGTTGCAATCGACGATCCACGGCGCGGCTGACAAGTCGGCCGGCATCGTCGCCAGCACGATCGGTTTGATCACGTTGCTGATCACCTCATCAGGCGTGTTCGGTGAAATGCAATCGGCGCTGAACGCGATCTGGCGGGAGCCGCCGAAGGGCGGCACCATCGTGCGCATGATCCGCGCCAGGATCGCCAGTCTGGGGCTGGTGGTCGCTCTGGGCTTGCTGCTGTTGTTGTCGCTGACCGCCGGGGCGGTGCTGGCGGTGCCGGACGCCTATATCAACGCGCATCTCCCGTTTGGGAAGACGGTGTTGTCGGCGTTGAACTTCGGTGTCGCGTTCGTGCTGGACGGACTGCTGTTCGCGGCGATTTATAAAACGTTGCCGGATCGCGATCTTGAGTGGCATGACGTGTTCGTCGGCGCGGTCACGACGGCGTTCCTGTTCGGCTTTGGGAAGTTTCTGATCGGGTTGTATTTGCGGTCGAGCGCGATCGCCTCGACCTATGGTGCCGCTGGCGGGCTGATCGCGCTGTTGCTGTGGATTTACTACTCGGCGCAGATATTCCTGTTCGGCGCGGAGTTCACCAAGGCGTACGCCGTCCGAAAGGGGAGCCAGCAAGACAGCCCCGAGTTGACCGATCACGGCGGCGTCGACGCGGGGTCCCGAAACAATATCGCGACCGGTGCGGACTAACGCGGGTCGGCGTCGCCGCCGGCCCGTCATCTTCGGCCTCGATCCGAGGATCGGCCCCCTCAGATACCTTGACCGACTTATGACGTCCTCGGCGGCTCGAGCCCGAGGATGACGGGAAGAGACGCACTTTCCTCCCGCGGCGATTATCTTGGTGCTTTTGCGGCTCGAGCCCGGCCATGACGGTGAGAGGGCTGTCCGACCTCCTCAGGCTGCTGAGTCGCCAGGCGCGATCCGGCCATGCCGGGGACAACAGGCTGTCAGGTGGAAAAAGCAAATTGCGCGGCCAACACGACAGGCACACACTCCGGTCAGAAGAACGCGACGTCATCGAAGGAGGAAACGCATGCCGGAAGGCCAACAACTGGTCGGGGGCGACACCATTCTTGGGGAAGGTGCGTTCCGCTATCGCGTCAATCGCGATTGGGCGAAGCTGCCGGACGGGTGGAGCTTCCATGAGGTCGCCGCCGTCGGGGTCGACCGCAACGACAACGTGTTCGTGTTCAATCGCGGCGAACATCCGATGACCGTGTTCGACCGGCACGGCAATTTCCTGCGCGCCTGGGGGGAGGACATCTTCTCCCACGCGCACGGCATCCAGATGGCGCCGGACGGCACGATTTATTGCACCGACGATGGCGACCATACCGTGCGTCAGCTGACGCCCGAGGGGCGGGTGCTGATGCAACTCGGCGTGCCGGGCAAGCCGTCGCCGTTCATGAGCGGGCTGCCGTTCAATCGCTGCACCCATACGGCGCTGTCGCCGAGCGGCGACCTCTACGTCTCGGACGGCTATGGCAACGCGCGGGTGCACAAGTATTCGCCGGACGGTAAGCTGCTGCTGAGCTGGGGACGTCCGGGCAGCGGGCCGGGCGAGTTCAATCTACCGCACAACATCGTCTGCGATCCAGATGGCTGGGTTTATGTCGCGGACCGCGAGAGCCACCGCATCCAGGTGTTCGACGGCAACGGCAAATTCGAAACGCAGTGGAACAATTTGCACCGGCCCAGTGGGCTGTGCATGACGTTCGGCAAGTGCCCGCTGTGCTATGTGGGGGAGATCGGGCCATACATGTCGGTCAATCGCCAGTATCCGAATATAGGCCCGCGGGTCAGCATTCTCGACGGGAAAGGCAACGTTCTGGTCCGCCTCGGCCGCACCGAGGATGCCATCGGCCAGGAACCTGGGCAGTTCATGTCGCCACACGGGATCGCGGTCGACTCTCGCGGCGATATTTACGTCGGGGAGGTGGTGGTCAGCTCCTGGCCTTCGGCGTTCCCGGACAAGCCCAGGCCGGCCAATTTGAAAAGCCTGCAGAAGCTGGAGAAATTGCCGGATACCGTGTGAGGACCGACGCCAACCGACCAACGGCATGAGGTACTGACCACCCATCCGTCATGGCCGGGCTCGACCGCATAGGCATCAAGAT
>PLSZ01000506.1 GCA_003164305.1 Acetobacteraceae bacterium | reverse complement strand
CCTTGCTGATCCCGTCCGATTTCACGCGGCGCCTGCACTCCGATGGGGCGGAACTCCAGGTCCTGGTCGATGGCACGGACTCGAACCAGGCGCGGATCATGCAGGCGTATGCCCAGGGACCGGTCGCGTTATGGGGCGCGACGCAGGCTGGCGGTGCCTCGGCCGGGCCAGTGATTGTCGTCGATCGGATGTGGTTCAACGAAACCAACAACAGTCGTTACTTTATTGTTCCAGGCCTGATCGTCATGGTGATGACCATCATTGGCGCCTTCCTTACCGCCATGGTGATCGCCCGGGAATGGGAAAGAGGAACGCTGGAAGCGCTCTTCGTCACGCCCATGCTGCCTGGAGAGTTTCTCATCAGCAAAATTGTTCCGTACTTTGGGTTGGGCGCGATCGGCTTCGTGCTCTGCGTCCTGGCGGGCCAATTCCTGTTCCGGGTGCCGCTCCGCGGTTCGCTTGTCCTGCTCTGCCTCGCCGCGACGGTATATCTTCTGGTGGCGCTGGGGATCGGACTGCTGGTGTCCACATGGGTCAAGAGCCAGTTCCTCGCCAGCCAGTTGGTCATGACGCTGACCTTCCTGCCGGCGATGATGCTGTCGGGTTTCCTCTATGATCTACGCAGCATGCCGGTGGTCATTCAGTGGATTACCTATGCGCTGCCGGCGCGATACGCGGTCTCGCTGATGCAAACCCTGTATCTCGCGGGCGACATCGGCGGCGTGGTCTGGCTCAATCTGGCGGTGCTGGCGGGCATGGCCGCGGTGCTGCTGGCGGCCACGCGGTGGGCGACCCGCAAGCAGCTTTCCTGAGCCACTGACATGCTCGCCTCGCTGCTTCGCATCGTCGCATTGATCCGCAAGGAATTTCTCGCCGTCCTGAAGGATCCGCGCAGCCGTTTCATCATTTTTCTGCCGCCGGTCTTGCAGTGCCTGCTGTTCGGTTACGCCGCCAGCTTCGACCTTAATTCCGCTTTCTACGCGGTGCTGGATCAGGACCGCAGCCCGGCCTCGATCGCCTTGCTCGCCCGTCTGGATGGATCCACCATCTTTCATCGTCAGGCCGATCTGCGCCGGCTGGAGGACATCAGTACCTGGATCGACAACAGCCGTGCGCTTCTGGTCATTCAGATCCCGCGGGATTTCGAACGCCATCTGCTGGCCGGCGAACCAGCGCCGATCCAGGTCATCGCCGATGGCCGCAACTCCAACACCGCCGGAACCGCTCTGGGCTATGTCGAAACCGTGGTCGGCGATTTCAACGCCGACTGGCGCGCCAGGCAGGGTCAGCCCGGCCCATCGCTTCGGGTCGTCACCCGCGCCTGGTTCAATCCCAACCTGGATTCACGCTGGACCATGATCCCCAGCCTGATTGGCACGCTGACCTTGATGGGAACACTGATGCTGACGGCGATGTCCGTCGCCCGCGAGCGCGAACAAGGCACCTTCGATCAGCTTCTGGTCACACCGTTCCGGCCGTTCGAAATCATGGCGGGAAAGGCGATCCCCAACATGATCATCGGCCTGGGCCAGGCGACCACCATTTTGCTCATAGCACAGTTCTGGTTTCGCATTCCCTTTGTCGGGTCGTTCATCGTGCTTTATTGCGGCCTCGGCCTGTTCCTGATGGCGGCGGTCGGCGTTGGCCTTTTCGTGTCTTCCATCGCGAAGACCATGCAACAGGCCATGTTGTACGCATTCCTTCTGGTGATGCCGTTTGCCTTGCTCTCGGGGCTGGCGACACCGGTCAGCAGTATGCCGGATTTCCTCCAGACCGTGATGGTCATCAATCCACTTCGCTACGCCCTGGACCTGACCAAAAGGGTTTTCCTGGAGGACGCCGGCTTCGCCCGGTTGGGTTCCGATTTTCTGCCTCTTGGCGTGATCGGATTGTTCACGCTTGCCGGCGCGGCGTGGATGTTCACGCGGCGGTTGAGTTGATATCAGCTGGCGAAAAGAGCGCCTCTTTATCCAGGATGCTGGTTCCGACAACCTTTAAGGAGCACACCCACGGAACGACTCACGACGGCTTTCCAACCATTGTGGGCCGTCTGACCGGCCCACTCCCCGACGTTCAATCCCGGCGTACAAAGGGCCGAACCGCGTCCAGCAACCGTTCGGTTGGCGCGAGGCGAGGCCCTTCGCCATCGTCCACCGGCGGCACGATGGTCACGCCCCACGTTGGCAGCGTGCGCAGCGAGGTTCGCGCCATTGGATGATCCAGCAACGGCTGATTGAGCGACGGCGCGACGATGACCGGCGTGCCGCGCCCGATCGCCTCCGCCGCCACCGACAGCGCCAGGGTATCGGCGATGCCGTGCGCCAGCTTGTTGAGCGAGTTGAACCCGCACGGCGCGAACAGCACCACGCCGCGCGGCGGCCGCGGCCGGATCGCCAGGTCGAAGTAAGACTCGACCACCTGAGCACCCGCGACATCCGCCAGTTCCCGCGAGGCGATGACCCGCGCGGCGTTCGGCGTCGGGATCGCGATCACCGTGGTGAAGCCGAGCCCGAGCAAGCCTCGCAGCAACTCCGGCCCGCGCGTCGCGGTCGTCGTGCCGCTGAGGATCAGATAAGCGACCTCGAACCGTTCGCCGCTTTGCGTACCTTCTTCCACCGCGTCCTCCCTGCCTCGGCGCTGTCATACACCGAGGGAGGCCGGAGTGAGGGCCGGGCCAGGCGAACGGAGGGGCAAACCGCTCACGCCTCCACCCCCGCCGACGGCGCACGCTGCGCCGGAATGCTCAGCCTGCTCCACAGCGTCAGGATCGTCATCGCCACCGCCGCGGCCATGAAACCCTCCCGATACCCTCCGGCCGCGAGCAGGAAACCGAACGCCAGTGCTCCCGTCCCCTGTCCCATGAACAACGCCAGGGCGAAGGCCGCCACCGCGGTGCCGCGTGCTTCCGGCAAGGCCTCGGTGGCGCGCGCCTGTAGCACGCCGTGGAACATATAGAACATCAGCCCCATGAAGACCTGCAACCCGGCCGCCACCGGCCAGTTCGGCGCCATCGCCAGGCCGCCGAGGCCAGCCGAGATGCCGATTCCGCCCAACAGCAGCAACCCGCCCTCGCCGAACCGGTGCACAAGGCGGCGGGCGAACCGGGTGTAGAGAAAGGAGCCCAGACCGAACCCGGCGACGACCAGTCCGGCGCGCGCGGCGCCCAGATCGAACTCCTGAATGACGAAGGCCCCGACATAGGGGAAGGCGCCGCCAAACAGACATAACCCATCGAAGAACGCGGAGATCAGCAACCACCGCGCGGCAGGACGCGCCAAAAGGCGGAAATAGACGGCGGGACCGGGGATCGCCGCGCGCCCATGTGGATCGGCTTCGAGCCAGATCCGCCGGCCAAACCGCCACGTCAGCGTCGCGCCCACCGCGATCGCGAACAAGCCGAGAGCAACGAAGGACATCCGCCAGCCGCCGTGCTCGCCGATCACCCCGGACGCCGGGCCGGTCAGCATCTGAGCCATCACCATTCCGGTCAGGAAGCGGCCCAACGTCTCTTGCCGTTCCTCGTAAGGCACGACATCGCCGAGGTACGCCATCATCAGCGGGATCACCGCGCCGGCGAACAGCCCGGACGCGGCGCGCAGCCACACCAGCGCGCTCAGGCTCGGCGCCGCCGCGCAGGCGGTCACGCAAACGCCGTACAGCACGACCGCGACACAAACGACCCGCAGCTTGCCCAGACGATCGCCGAGCGGCCCCAGCACCGCCTGCCCGAGCCCATACGGCAGCATGAAGCACGCGATCAGCACGGACGCGCCAGCCACCGTCACGTGCAACCCGCCGGCGACGAGCGGCAGCAGCGGATCGAGCAATCGCATCCCCGAGCCCGACGCGAACCCCGCCAGCGCCAGCAGTCCAATCGGCACCGCGGCCGCGGCGGCTGGCAAAGCCGGCACCTGACGACCCGGGACCTCTGGCGTGGCGCGCGTGGCCATGGTCGACATCCGCTCACATCGGATCGGCGATGGCGGTGGCGCATTGACACAGGTCAAAGCCCGGCCGCCGATCCTGTGTCGTTGGAACAGTTCGCCCGGACGGCCGGGCTGGCGAACGGGAGCGGACATGCGAGACCTCGAGGCTCGGACGATCAGGAAAGTGTCGGCGCGCCTGATCCCGTTCCTGATCGTCTGCTATTTCATCGCCTATCTGGACCGGGTGAACGTCGGCTTCGCGGCGATCACCATGAACAAGGCGCTCGGCCTGACGGCGACCATGTTCGGTTTCGGTTCCGGCATCTTCTTCGTCGCGTATTTCATTTTCGAGGTTCCCTCGAACCTGTTCCTCGACCGCTTCGGGGCGCGCAAATGGATCGCCCGGATCATGCTCACCTGGGGCATCCTGTCGGGGCTGATGGCGTTCATTCCGGCCATCTCGCACGCCACCGGCTTCACCAGCGAGACCACGTTCTATGTCGTCCGCGTGCTTCTGGGCATCGCCGAGGCGGGCTTCTTCCCCGGCATCATCTTCTATTTGACGCTGTGGTTCCCGGCGGTCTACCGCGGCCGCATCATCGGCGCCTTCATGGCCGCCATCCCGCTCTCCTCCGCCATCGGCTCCCCCATATCCGGCATGATACTGGGCATGGCCGACACGGGCGGACTGGATGGCTGGCAGTGGCTGTTCATCATCGAGGCGGCGCCGGCCATCGTGCTGTCGGCCGTCACCTGGTTCTACCTCACCGACCGCCCATTGGACGCGACCTGGCTGGAACCGGATGAGCGGGCGTGGTTGAGCAGCCGGCTGGACGCCGAGCGGCGGCAACGCGAGGCGGTGCACAATTTGTCGGTCGGCGCGATCCTGTTCAACGGGCGGGTGTGGGCGCTGGCGCTGGTGTATTTCGGCATGGTCGCCTGCAATTACGGCGTCGGCTTCTGGCTGCCGCAGATCATCAAGGCGTTCGGCCTGACCAACGCGATGACCGGGTGGGTCACGGCGATTCCCTACGCGGTCGGCGCGGTGTGCATGGTCTGGTACGGCCATCGCTCGGACGCGAAAAACGAACGCAAGGGCCATGCCGCTGTCGCGCTGATCGTCGCTGCTCTGGGCATCGGCGCCTCGACCCTGACCAGCGATCCGACGCTCACCGTGCTGGCGTTTACCATCGGCGCCTGCGGCGTGTTCGCCGGGTTGCCGGTGTTCTGGACGTTGCCGACCTCGGTGCTGTCCGGCACCGCGGCGGCGGCCGGCATCGCGGTGATCAACGCCGTGGGCAATTTGTCCGGCTTCTTCGGACCGTTCGCGATGGGCTGGATCAAGGACGCGACCGGCAGCTTCACCGGCGCCCTGCTGTTGATCGCGGGGCTGGCGATCGTGGCCATGGGGATCGTGCTGGCGCTTGGGCACGACCCGGAGTTGGAGGCGGCGCCCGGGGAGTAGCGTCGGGGCAGGGGACCAGGCGCCGCGCCCGCCGGGGCGGCCTTTCTCATGCTGTCACGTCAGCGAGATCGGCAGTCCCGGCATCGCCAGTTGTTCCCGATCGCGCCAGTCGGCGCGGACATAGTTGATTTCCAGCAGCCGCCGCACGCCCACGATTGGCCGCGGATCGAAGCCGTGCCACGTGTCCTGTCCCGCCACGAAAATCACCCCGGAATTGAACGCGCCGGACGAACGCGCGGCCCAGAGACGGTCGGCATCGTAGATGTCCGTGCCCCAGTCCTTCGCATGCGGGCCGGTGAACAGATACACGACCATTGAGAACAGCTTTTCCGGGATGTCGCGATGCGGTTCCAGCCACGCGCCGTCCAGATCCTGCATGTATTCCATGCGCAAAAAGCCGCCCGCCACGTCGATGTCGCAGGTCGATGCCATCGTTCGCGCCACGTCGGGCCGCTGCAACGCCTCCGCCAACGCCGCGCACGCCGGAAACGCGCCGCGCAACTCCGGCGTGATGAACGTGCGCTGGCTGTTGTAGCTCCCGCGGGTGCCGTCGGTGTGGCCCAGAAGCGGCGGCGCGATCGGCAACACCAGGATCGCGGTGCACAAAGCCTCGGGCAGCACGTCGCGCAACCGCCAGTGACGAAACGGCCAGTCCGCGCGTTCCGAGCGGCCGACAGCCCCGATAAAATGCTCCGCGATTCCCGCGGCCGAGGGAACCGGTGGGTAGCTCATGACACCGGCCGGCTCAACCGGCGCGGCGCGTAGTCGATGATCTTCCGCAACAACGGCACTGACTTGGCGTACGCGCTGAGGCTGTGCCGCCAGTATTCCTTGCGCACGTACCACTCGGAATCCACATAGCACAGCTGCAAACTCATGCGCTGACCCTTTTGCGGCAGGAAGCCGTGCCACGAATTGTCACCAACCCGGAACATCAGCATGCGGCCGAACTCCGGGGCGAACTCGAACGCGTAATCGTCGCGGTCGGGGCCGTGCAGCACGCGCAGGCGGCCCTTTTCGTGCGGCCACTCGCGGGTGAACCCCAGTAGCACCGTGACGATCTTATGTTTCGAGTCCGGATGCGCGTAGCCCTCGTTGTAGTGGCCGGTGGTGTTGCCCATCATGACGATGGCGGGCGGACACGCGCTCAGGTCCATGTCGAACTTGCGCTCGACCAGGCCGCGAAACCGCGGGCTGAGCAAATCCCGCACCACGGCGCCGAATTCCGGGCCATGGCGCAGGTCGGGCAGGGCGTAGCTGCCGCGGTCGGGAATGACCGGCGCGTCCGCCAGGACGCGATCTTTCAGCGCTGCCGGCAACGCGTGCTCGACGAACGCGAAGTCATAAGGATCGAGACGTAATTCGGCCGCCGCGATGGCCGCTTCGTCGAGCATCGTCAACCCTCGCGTGTCTGCTTCGGCGAGGGTCCCGATCGTTTCAGACATGGCGATATCCTTCGGTTGACGGAACAACAGGAAACCGGCGGCCGCGGTGGGTTCGCGATTGCACCCGTTTGGCGCGGTCCGCGGATTCGGACAGCCGCCCGATGCCGGTTGATGGGGTGGCGTGACCCATCGCGCGGGGAATCCGGTGTGGCTTTGATCTGGATCAAACGAGGTGGGATGGACATGTCACGATAGAGCAACCAAATTCGCCGGCGGCGGGAGGATCCACCGGAGATCGCCGGCGGATAACGTGGCGATCTCATCCTTGATCCACGTCAATGTCCGCCGCCGTCACGCGCGCGATACGTCCCATTGAGCATGACGCGGGAAAAATCCGACGATTTTGACGTGATCGTTCTGGGGGCTGGAGCCGGAGGGATGACCGCCGCCGCCGTCGCCGCCGCGGCAGGCATGCGGGTCCTGGTGCTGGAGAAGACCGCGCTGATCGGCGGCACCACCGCCTTCTCGGGCGGCATGATCTGGATGCCCAACAATCCAAAAATGGCGGCGGTTGGCCGGGCCGACAGCCGCGCGGCCACGGAGGCCTATCTCGCCGCGACGATTCCCGGTCCGGCGGACGATCCGGCGCGCGACGCCTTCCTGGATCACGGCAACGAGGCGGTCGCGTGGTTGGAAGCCAACACCGCGGTGCGCCTCCGGCCGGTCGCCAACTATCCCGATTATTACCCGGATCTGCCCGGCGCCACGTTGGGCGGCCGGGTGCTGGAGCCGGAGCCGTTCGACGGGCGTACTCTGGGGGCGGCGTTCGCGCTGCTGCGTCCGCCGTTGCCTGAATTCACCCTGTTCGGTGGCATGATGCTCGACCGCGCGGATATCCCGCATTTTCGTCATGCGTTCCGCTCCCCGCGCTCGGCCGCCCGCGTGGCCCGCCTGTTGGCGCGCCATGCGATGCAGCGTTGTTCGTCGCCGCGCGGCACGACGCTTTACCTCGGCAACGCGCTGGCCGCGCGACTGCTGGTCTCGCTGCGTCAGCGGAATGTCGAGATCCGCACGGATTCGGGTGCATCCGAACTGGTGATCGAGAACGCACGCGTGATCGGCGTCACCGTGTCCGGACGCTTATTGAAAGCCCGGCGCGGCGTCGTGCTGGCAACGGGTGGGTTTTCCCACGATCCGGCATTGCGAGCCCAACTGTTGCCGCCACGGGCCGGGACGCTGTCCGCCGCCTCGCCCGGCAACGCCGGCGACGGCATTCGCATGGGTCTCGCGGCCGGCGCCGTACTGGGCTGGGGCGAAGCGGGCAACGCGTTCTGGACCCCGGTCTCGAAGTTCCGCCGGCACGACGGCTCGGACGCGGTGTTCCCGCATATCATGACCGATCGTGGCAAACCGGGAATGATCGCGGTCAACCGGGCCGGCGTGCGCTTCACCAACGAGGCGGTGTCCTATCACGCCTTCGTCCAGGCGATGTTCGCCGCCGGGAACGCGATTCCGGCGTTCCTGATCTGCGACCGCGCGGCGTTGTGGCGCTACGGGCTTGGCGAAGTGAAGCCGTTCGCGCTGTCGTTGCGCTGACCAATCGAAAGCGGCGCGCTGATCCGCGCTGGCGGGATCGCCGAGCTCGCGGAACGCTTCGGGATCGACGCCGCGCGCCTGGTCCGCACCGTCGCGGAATTCAACGAGCATGCCGCGCGCGGCAAGGATTTTGCCTTCGGCCGCGGCGGCGACGCTTACCAACGCCATGTCGGGGACAGCGACCATCGGCCGAATCCCTGCGTGGCGCCGGACGTGACGCCACCGTTTTTTGGGGTGGCGCTGTATCCGGCCGATCTGGGCACCTCGGCGGGGCTGGTGACCGACGCGGCGGCACGGGTGCTGGACGCGGCGGGCGCGCCCATCGGCGGTCTGTACACGTGCGGCAACGACATGAATTCGCTGATGCGCGGCGCCTACCCAGGTCCAGGCATCACACTGGGACCCGCGCTGACATTTGGGTATCTGGCGGCGAAGGCGATCGCCGCCGGAACCTGAAACTTAGGTATCGGTGGGCGGCGAGGTAATCACCAGAAACACCAGGTCCACGAGACCTGTGTTGTACAGCGCATGCTCCACGCCCGGCGGAATATGGATCACGTCCTGCCGGCGCACCACGATCCGTTCGCCGTCCAGTTCCATCAGCCCCTCGCCGTCGAGCACGTGATAGATTTGCTCCTGCACCTTATGCCGGTGCGGCGCGACATATCCCTTCGGCTGATACGAGGAGACGCGGTGATCGAAGACGCGGGTTCGGGCGTTTTCTGGCGTGACCAGCATCTTCGAATGCGCGTCGTAATGCGCCGGCGGAGTTTCCCACAGCACTTCGACGATGTTGCGGATTGTGGCGCCATTGCGCTCATACATGGCGATTCCTTTCTTTACCCGGGGGCCCACGCGGAACCCGATGGGGCAGCCTCGTATCGCGGCATGCGGCTGGCGTTGATCTGTGTCAATGTGGGAGCGACTCGTGTCAATGATGTGCGTCATAGCCGAGGTATGTTTTTCTCCGCCTGATAGCGGGGACCAGACTGACAGGCCCGTCCATGCGACTCGCGCCGATTCCCACTGTGCCATTCTCCGAGATCGTCCTGCGTGACGGGCGCTCTGCGGCGTTCGACGCCGAGCGTATCCACGCCGCCATCGCTCGCGCCGGACATGCCAGCGGCGAGTTAGAAGACCCGGTCGCGGCGCGACTGACCGACGACGTGGTCGTTGCGCTGACGGCGCGGTTCCCCGTTGCCGCGCCAAACGTTGAGGACATTCAGGACGAGGTCGAATCGGTGCTGATGCGGTCGGGCCATTTTCGTACCGCGCGCGCTTATATCGTTTACCGGACGCAACATGCCCGATTGCGTCAGGATCGCCACGCGGCGGTCGACGCGGTCGCCTCCATCAATGAATATCTCGATCGCCGCGACTGGCGCGTCAACGCCAACGCCAACCAGGGTTACTCACTGGGCGGCCTCATCCTGAACAGCGCCGGCAAACTCGTCGCCAACTACTGGCTGAACAGCGTGTACCCACCGGAGATCGGTGAGGCGCATCGCGACGGCGACCTTCACATTCACGATCTGGACATGCTGTCGGGATACTGCGCCGGGTGGTCGTTACGCAGTCTGCTGATGGAAGGTTTCAATGGCGTCGGCGGCAAGGTGGAGGCCGCGCCACCGAAGCATATGTCCAGCGCGATGGGGCAGATGGTGAATTTTCTGGGCACGTTACAGAACGAATGGGCCGGCGCGCAGGCGTTCAGTTCTTTCGACACCTATCTGGCGCCTTACGTACGAAAAGACCGGCTGTCGTATGAAGAGGTGCGCCAGAATATTCAGGAGTTCATCTTCAATCTGAACGTGCCGTCGCGCTGGGGTAGCCAGCCGCCATTCACCAACGTGACGTTCGATTGGGTCTGCCCCGAGGACCTGCGCGAACAGGTCCCGGTGATTGGCGGTGCGGAGATGCCGTTCACCTATGGCGAATTGCAGCCTGAAATGGACGCGATCAATCGTGCTTATATCGAGGTGATGGGCCAGGGCGACGCCAAGGGCCGCATCTTCACGTTTCCGATTCCGACTTACAACATCACCGCCGATTTCCCCTGGGAATCGGAAAACGCCGAGCGCCTGTTCACGATGACGGCGAAATTCGGGCTGCCGTACTTCCAGAATTTCCTCAATTCCGATTTGCAGCCGCACATGGTCCGTTCCATGTGCTGCCGCTTGCAACTGGATCTTCGAGAATTGCTGAAGCGCGGCAACGGACTGTTTGGCTCCGCCGAGCAAACCGGCTCGATCGGTGTCGTCACCATCAACTGCGCGCGTTCGGGCTTTACCTGCCGAGGCGATGCCGACGCGCTTTACGCTCGCCTCGATCGATTGCTGGAAATGGCGCGCGACAGTCTGGAAATTAAACGCAAAGTGATCCAGCGCTTCATGGACGATGGATTGTTCCCGTTCACGAAGCGCTATCTCGGCACGCTGCGCAACCATTTCTCCACCATCGGCGTGAACGGGATCAACGAGATGATCCGCAACTTCACCGATGGCGCCGACGACATCGCCAGTCCGAGCGGCCACGATTTCGCCTGCTCCGTGTTGGATCACGTGCGGGCGCGCATCGTTGGGTTCCAGGAACAGACCGGCCATATGTTCAATCTGGAAGCGACCCCGGCCGAGGGCGCGACCTACCGTCTGGCGAAGGAAGACCGCGCGCGCTATCCCGGCATTCGGCAGGCGGGGACGGCGGAAAAGCCATACTATACCAATTCCTCGCAATTGCCGGTCGGCTTCACGGACGATCCGTTCGAGGCGCTGGAACACCAGGAAGCGTTGCAGGCCAAATACACCGGCGGGACGGTGCTGCATCTGTACCTCGCGCAACGCCTGCCATCGTCGAACGCGTGCCGCGATCTGGTGCGGCGGGCTTTGTCGCGATTTCGCCTGCCTTACATCACCGTCACGCCGACATTTTCGATTTGTCCCGTGCATGGCTACCTCGCGGGGGAGCATCCGTTCTGCCCGCGATGCGACGAAGAGCGGCTGACCGAGAAACGTCTCGGTTCCCGGTTTGACAGGAGTTAAGACATTGCCAGACAGCACCGAATCCCAGGACGTCGCGCTGACCGACGACGAACGTCAGCCCTGTGAGATCTGGACGCGGGTGATGGGCTATCACCGGCCGATCGCGTCTTTCAACGTCGGCAAGCAGGCCGAGCACGCCGACCGCCGAAGTTTTGTGATCACCGAATCCCATGAGCGGTGAAACACGCCGGTCTGGTGCCGTTCAGCACCGTTGATTTTCCTGGCCGGCTTGCCGCGGTGGTGTTCTCGGCCGGCTGTCCTCTGCGGTGTCGTTACTGTCATAATGCCCATCTGCGCCGGGCCCCCCCGGCGTCCCTGGACTGGGACGCCACTGTCGGCTGGCTGCGCCGGCGGATTGGCCTGCTGGACGCCGTGGTCTTCAGCGGCGGGGAGCCGACCATTCAGTCCGATTTTCCGGCCGCGCTTGCCCAGGTTCGCGATCTGGGGTTCGCGTCCGGTCTGCACAGCGCGGGGGTGGTGCCTGAACGGCTTCGGCGCATTCTGCCTCTGCTGGACTGGATTGGATTGGACATAAAGGCTCCGTTCGATCGTTACGGTGCCACGACTGGCGTCGCCGGCTCCGGCGACCGCGCGCGCCGCGCGTTGGACCTTGTGCTGGCGAGCGGTATCGCCCATGAAATTCGTACCACGGTGCACCCGGATCTGCTGACCGGCGAAGATCTGCTGGCGATGAGCGAGGTGTTGGGTGCGCACGGGGTTCAGCGATGGGTGCTGCAAGAGTTTCGGCCGGAGGGCTGCACCGACACGGCGTTGGTGGCGCGCGTCGTGCCAGTGCGGCTGGATACACTGTTGCCGGCATTGCGCGCACTTGTTCCGGACGTGACGATCCGGCGGGCGAACTGAAATCAGCCGCTCGTCACGGTCAGCGCGTTGACGCCCAGTACCCGTTGCAGAAGCCAAATGACGAGGCAGGACCCCGCCAGCACGAGCGTCGAAATCGCCAGGATGGCCGGATTGAAATCGAATTGCATGGCGTTGAACATCGCCACCGGAAACGGCGCGGTGTGCTCGCCGGCCAGCAGCATCGACACCGGCACGTCGCCGAACGAGATGATGAACGCGTAAAGCGCGCCGGACCAAACACCAGGCAGGATGATCGGCAACGTCACGCGGCGAAAGGTCCGCCAGTCAGTGGCGCCCAGGGAGATCGCGGCTTCTTCGAGGCTGATGCTGAAACGTTGCAAGACGACGGTGACGCTGCCGATCGCGAATGGCAAGGTGATGAACACGTGGCCGATCAACAAACCAACGAAAGTGCCGCTGGGATTAAACCCGAACATCGATCCCAGCAGATAATAAAATTGCAGAAACCCGAGCCCAATGACCACGGCGGGAATTTGCAGCGGCGCGCGGAGCATCGCGGCGACCAACGGTTTTGCCGGGACCTTGCCGCGCACGAGGCCCAAAGCGGCCGCGATGCCTAACACCGAACTGATCGCCGCGGCCGCCGCGCCGAGTTCGCAACTCAGCAGCAAGGCGCGCACATAGTCGAACGGCAGGCCGCGGTACCATACAAGCGAAAACTCGCGCGGCGGGAAGTTCATGAAGCCGCCTTTTGAGCCGTCGAATGAGGCGCCGACCACGACGACAAGCGGCGCGAACAGCAAAGTATAGAACATCAGGATGAACACGACGCCGATACTCTGGACCACGCGCCGGCGCATTACGCGGTCACCGGTCGCGCCGTGCGGAGTCGGGAGACCGCGACGACCGAAATTAAATTGATCAGCAAGGTGGCGACCAGCAGCACACAGGCCATCGCGCCCGACAGGCCGTATTTGATTTGCACCATCGCGGTTTGCTGAATCAACACGGGCAGCGTCAATACGCGTCCGCCACCCAACAGAGCCGCGGACGTGAATGAACCCATCGACAGATTGAACACGACCAGCGCGCCGCCGATCACGCCGGGAAGACTCAACGGCAGCACCACGCGCCACATGGCTCGCCAACGCGACGCGCCGTGGATTTCCGCCGCGTCCTCCAACGAACGGGGGATGGTGCGTATCACGCTGAACAGCGTCAGCAGCATGAACGGCAAAGTGTATAGTAATTGTCCCAGGACCACGCCGCCGACCGACCCGTGGGGGCTCAGCGGCCGATCGATCACGCCGAGCGCCAACAGACCACGATTGAGCGCACCGTCCGCGCTGAAGATGATGATGATACCGAGTACTTTAATAATGATGGTGACGAACGACGCGGTCACCGCCAGAGCCAGAAGCGGGCTCGCGACCCGCGGCGGCATGCGGGAGAGAAGGTAAGCCATCGGCCACGCCAATAATAATGCCGCGGCGGTGACGATCGCCGAGACCTCGATCGTTCGCCACAACGCCGTCAGATAAAATCCATCGGTGAAGACCGTGATGTAGTTAAAAAACCCGGCGGAGGGACTCATGCGGCCGAAACGAAGGTCGCGAAAGAAGCTGAGGCGCAGGAACAGGATTTGCGTCACGGCCAGCAACCCGAACGACACCAGACAGGCCGGCAACAACAGCCTCTCCCAGCGTACCCGCGCCCCGGCGTGCGTCATGCGGGCGCGAGCACCCGGTCCAGGATCCAGTTCACCGTCTGATGCACCAGCCGCTCCCGCGCCGAATATCGGCCTTGCGTGGCGTAGGGCGACAACAGCCCCCGGTGTTGCAATTCGCAGATGGCGTTGTCCTCCGCTTGCGTCATGTCGAAGCGGCGGAAGTAGCGAGGAGCGATTTCGTCGAAGTCCGGCCGTTCGAACACGCTGGCGGGAAAGATCGCTCCCTGTTCAACCCGGCAACGGTCGACCGCGACGGGATGCACGATGATGTACCAGGCGCAGTCCATCGTGCAACTGAGATACATGTTCGGAAAAATCAGCGGCGCGGTCGTGCCGGGTGTCTGGCCTTTAAGGCTTTCGATGAAGGGAAATCCCTGCTCGCCGCGCGACAAAGCCGCGCTGCCGGGAAATCCCATGAAGGTGCTGACCAGATTGCCGGTGGTCGGTTGCACCTCCCGCCAGTATTTTGTCGTTGAGGCATACGCGTTGATCGAACTGGCGTGAACCGTCGCCACGTGATGCGCGTCCTTCAAATTCTCCACGTAGAATTTCCAGTTGCAGGCGACGTCGAAGTCCAGCCGCCGACCGATCCGCATGGTCTCGCACCCATAATGTCGCAGCAGGTCGGGCAGATTTCCCAGATGTGTCGCCAGGTCCGGTGCGCTGGCGCTGAAGTTGACAAACAAGAACCCACCCCAGGAGTCAAGGCGAACCGGAATCAAATTGAAGTCCGCCTTATCGAATCCGACCGAATCTCCCATATCAGTGGGCGCACTCAGCAACGTTCCATCCAGCGCATACAGCCACGAATGATACGGACAGACAATATCCTTTCGGTTCCCGGTGCCCTGAGCGACAATACATCCGCGATGACGGCAGGTATTGCTGAACGCCCGCGCCACGCCGGCTTTGTCGCGGACCAGCAGCAATGGCACCCCCGCGACGTCCAGCGCCAGATAATCGCCCAGCGCGGCGATCTGTTCTTCGCGCGCGACGCACAGCCATTCCCGGCGAAAGATCCGATCCATTTCGCGATTGAAAAACGCGGGCTCGACATAACACCAGGGTGGCAGATTGGAAGCCTCGGCCACCGGCAGGCGGGACGCCGCGTAGTGCGCGGGATTGAAAAGATCAGATGGCGTCAGCATGGTGCGGATCCTCCTGAGGTGGCGAGGTTGGTTCGTGGTCGAACAGGGTGAATTTGTCCGTATCCCACGCGATTCGCACGGCGGTATCCGGAACCGCCAATGGATCGTCAGGCGTGGTCTCAACCGTGACGATGATATCCGCCGCCAGCACGACGTCGCAACGGATCAAATTACCGAGGAACTGGATTGTCACGATCCGGCCCGGCAGTCCGTCGGCATCGGTGGGCAGCAGTCGTAGATGCTCCGGACGCACGGCCAGGATGGCTGGTCCGGCGGATCGCGCCGAGCTGTGTCGCAGCGTTCGGCCGAGAACTTCAACCCACGCGTTATCGCGCACGATGATTGGAAGCAGATTTATCCGTCCAAAGAAGTCCGCGACGAATCGCGACCGCGGATGGTCGTACAAATCGCGCGCGGTTCCGGCCTGCACGATGCGCCCACGATTCATCACCACGATCCAGTCCGACATGCTCATCGCCTCGGACTGATCGTGCGTGACAAACACCGTGGTGATGCCAAGCCGCCTTTGGATGTGTTGGATTTCGGCCTGCATCGTTTCCCGCAATTTAACATCCAACGCGCCGAGCGGTTCATCCATCAACAACACCCGCGGCGGATGCGCGACGGCGCGGGCCAAAGCAACCCGCTGCCGTTGGCCACCACTCAATTCGGAGGGGTAGCGGTGTCCGAGGTCAGGCAGGTGGATCAATTCCAGTAGTTCACTGACCCGGCGTTTGATTTCCCCGGCCGCGACGCGGCGCTCATGCAGCCCAAAGGCGATGTTACCGGCGACCGTCATGTGCGGAAACAGCGCGTAATCCTGAAACACCATGCCGATGCGGCGGCGGTTCGGTGGCGTGTCGCTGACATCTTCATCGTCGAACAGGATACGTCCGGCGCGTGGCCTCAGGAACCCGGCGATCAGCCGCAAGGTCGTGGTCTTGCCGCAACCTGACGGGCCCAGAAGCGTGAGAAACTGTCCTTGCGGGATATCCAGGTCCAACGGATGCAAGGCGGTCGTGTCGCCGTATCGGACGGTGACGCCACGCAAGCTTACCTTTGACATGGTGCCAGGCTCGTCACGCGTGCAACACGACCCGGTTCCACTGGTCGATCAGGGCGTCCATGTCGATTTTCGTGATGTCGGGGTAAAAGATCTCCGCCAGCGCGGCCTCACTCAACGGCAGGACAGCGGCGAGCTCTTTATCGTCCTGAGCCAGGCGGTCCGCCGCCTGCTGGTTGATCGGACGAATGCCGTTGCGGCGTCCCAGTTCAATCTGTGGCTGTAATGAGAGATACCCGTCGATGAAGGCGAGCGCCGCGGCGCCGTTGGATGAGCCATTGACCGGCGAAAGCCATGTGTTGCTGAGCACCCCTTGCCTCCCGGCCACCCTGGGCAGCGCGAGATCCAGCGGAACGCCGGCCTGACGTCCGCGCACCACCCATCCCGCGTGCCAATGCGCGGCCCAGATGTCGCCGGATTTGAATTGCGCGAAAATCTGCGTCCAGGTGCTATAGAAGGTGCGCGGAGCCAATTTGACAATGGCCTGCATTCCGGGCAGCAGATTGGTTTCGCTGCCGCCGTTTTCATAAGCGATCGCGATCAGCCCTTTAACACCTTGCGGTGTTGTGATGTCTCCAAACGCCACGCGGTCGCGCAGCGCCGGATGCGCGAGGTCGGCGTAGCTTCGCGGCGGCGGCAGACCGGCCTCGCGGTACTTCGCGGCGTTGAAAACGATGCCGTCCAGCGTTGAGGAGTTCGCGACCATGTTGACCAGCCGGCCATTCGCGGGCACGCCGCGCGCGTTATCCAGCGCGGTGTAATCGATGCTCGCCAGCACGTCGGCGCCATCCATGCTGGTGCGATCGTTCTCGGAGTACTCGATCAGGTCTATCGGTGGCCGCTGGCCTCGCGCGGCGATCAATTTCGCCAGGTTGTCATTCGGTTGGCCCAGGACAAACTCAATTTTCGCACCGCTCTGTTCCAAAGCAGGGGCCACATATTGCTGGAGCAATTGCATCCATGTCCCGCCCCAGGTCCCCACCCGCAAGGTCACACCGTCGAGGATCGCGGCGAACGCGGCCCGGTCTCGAAGCAGTATCGCGGCACCACCAAGGACGCCGGTCAGGATAGTGCGGCGCGGATAGCCGGCGCGGATCATTCGATGCCTCCCTTAAGCTGTGGACCCATATCACTTCAGGCGGCTGTCGGGAAACCGCGCGTGGTTCAGGCCGATGTCGAGACCGCCAGCAATGGGCGAGGACAGCGTACCATCCGGTCGGCCGCGACGGAGTTCAGTTCGGGGTTAGCGGCGATGCAATCAGCCTGGCGATACTGGCATCGCGGTGCGAACCCACAGCCGGGCGGCATATGGGCCAGATCGGGTGGATAGCCGGATATCGACTCAAGCCGCCCGCCATGCGAACCGGCCTGCACGGTGGAGCGAAGCAAGCCCGCGGTATACGGATGCGCCGGGCACTCGATCAACGCGGCGACAGGTCCGGTTTCGACAAAGCGGCCAGCGTACATCACGGCGATTCGATCGGCGACCTCACAGGCGACACCGATGTCGTGCGTCACGAAGATCGTCGCCATGCCGAGTTCTTGCTGCAAGGAACGCAGCAGCAAAAGTATCTGAATTTGCACGGTCGCGTCCAGCGCGGTTGTGGGTTCGTCGGCCAACAGCAAGGCGGGCCGGCACGACAAAGCCAGAGCGATCATGGCGCGTTGCCGCAGTCCTCCCGACAATTCGTGCGGAAACGCATCGAGCCTGCGCGCGGCCGATGGAATTTGCACCATCTCAAGAAGATCGAATGCCCGTTTACGCGCATCCCGCCATGACACGTGCTCGTGCGCGACGATTGTCTCCGCGATTTGAGTGCCGATGGTGAACACTGGGTCCAGCGCGGTCATCGGTTCCTGGAAAATCATCGCCGCGACCGGGCCTCGCACCGTTTCCAACTGGCGCTCGCTCATCGCCACGATATCATGTCCGGCCAACTGGATTTGGCCGCCGATACGCGCGTAAGGCGGCAGCAGACGCAGCAGAGCACGCATCGTTACGGTTTTGCCGGAACCGGATTCCCCAAGCAGGCACAGAACTTCGCCGGCATTGAGGTGAAATGAGACACCATCGACGACCTGAACGTCGATGTCGCGGTTGACGAAACGAACTGACAGATCCACGACCTCGACGAGATGTTCACGCGGCATTCGCGATGCCTCTCGCCAGGCTGTGGCCGCTGCCGGGCGTCACCGCGTGACAAGCGACCTGATGCGCCACGGCGATGTCGTTCAATGCTGGTTCCTCCACAGCGCAAATCGTTTCGGCCAGCGTGCATCGGGAACGAAATCGGCAACCGCTTGGCGGGCGAACCGGATTGGGCGGATCGCCCGTCAACGGTGCGGCGGAGACCCGGTGCGCCGGATTCATCGACAGGCGAGACGCGAGCAATGCTTTCGTGTAAGGGTGCGCCGCTTTCGCGTAGATGCTGTCGGCTGGACCAATCTCGAAAACTTTACCCAGGTACATCACCAGAACACGATCGGCGACGTGGTGCACGACATTCAGGTCATGCGAGATGAACATATAAGTCAGGTTCAGCCGGTCCTTAAGATCGGCCAGCAGGTTCAACACCTGAGCCTGCACCGACTTGTCCAGCGCGGACACCGACTCGTCTAAAATCAGCAACCGGGGATTGAGCGCGATCCCCCGCGCGACGTTGACGCGCTGACGCTGGCCGCCGGACATCTCATGTGGGTAACGGTCGCCGAACAGATCGGGATCCAACCCGACCAATCGCAGCGCCGCGTGCGCTTGCTGCCTCGCCTGTGCCGCCTTCATCCCGTGGACTTTAAGACCGAAGGCAATCTCCGTCGTGGCCGAGTGGCGTGGATTGAGGGACGCGTAGCTGTCCTGGAACACCATCTGCACGTTGCGGCGCAATTCCCGCACCGTAATGCCACCCTGGCCGATCGGGTCGCCGTCCAATACGATCTCACCGGCGTCAGGTTCGATCAGATGCATCAATAATCGCGCGGTGGTGGACTTGCCGCAGCCGGACTCACCGACGACGCCGAGCGTTTCTCCTTTCATCACGTTAAAACCGATGCCGTCCACCGCCTGGACATGCGCGTTGACGTTGCCCAGAGGACCGCGCAGCGGAAAGTACTTGCGCAAACCAGTGACCGACAGCAGCGGCTGCGCGGGCCCGCCGCGGTCGCGCATGGTACTCACGCGCGCACGTCCATCGCGGTGCGCAGGCTGTCGCTGAGCAAATTGAAGCTGACCGAGGCAGCGAAGATCATCACACCGGGCAACACCGCGTTCACCGGTGCCACATAAATCGCCTGCCGCAACGTGTTCAACATCAGGCCCCAATCGGCGATCGGTGGCGCTGCGCCAAGGCCCAGGAATGACAGACCCGAGGAGATGATGATCGCGATGCTGACCAGGCTGGAGGCATAGGTCAGGATCGGTCCGGTCACGTTCGCCAGCACATGCTGCACGATGATGCGCGCGGCGGAGGCGCCGGTCGCTCGCGCGGCTTCCACGTAATCCTGATCGCGGACCTGTGTCGTCACGCTTTCGGCGACCCGCGCGATGGGTGGGATGAACACCAGCGTCAGCGAGATCAGGCTGTTGACGATGCCGGCGCCGAGCACCCCGGCCATGGCGACCGCCAGCAGCACTGAGGGAAAAGCATAGAACACATCGATGATGCGCATGATCGCCATATTGATGTGCTTGCCGAAATATCCCGCGATCACACCCAAAGATCCGCCGAGTACCGTCGCCAAAATGACCGGCGCGAGGCCCATCGTCAGCGACACGCGACCGCCGTAAATCAACCGTGAGAGCATGTCGCGGCCAAGCTCATCGGTGCCCAGAATGAAATGCGGGCTGAAGGGCGGAAGCAGCCGCCGGATCATACTGGTCTTGTAAGGATCGGCGGGCGCGACCCATGGTGCGAATATCGCCGACATCGCGATCGCCGCCAGAATCGCCGCGCAAAATAATGCGGCCTTGTCGCGCAGCACGTGGCGGGCCACTCGGCGCCAGAACCCGCCGGTGCTACGACCTTTCGTGGCTGGCGCGGTGCCGAAAACGGCCTTTTCGGCCACGGCGCTCATGCGCGGCGGACGCGGGGATCGATCGCGGTCTGCAGAATATCGACCAGGAGATTGGTCAGCACGAAGAACGTGGCGAGGACGATGACGGTGCCTTGCAGCAACGGAAGATCGCGGGTGGCGATCGCGGCGTTGAGCAGGAACCCGGTGCCGGGCCAGGCGAACACCGTCTCCACCAGGATCGATCCACCCAGAAGTTGCGCGAATTGCAAGCCCATGATCGCCAGGATCGGCGGCGCGGCGTTCTTCACGATGTGCAGGAAGATGCGTGCGCGACCGAGACCTTTGCCGCGCAGGGTCTGCACGAATTCCTGCCGCCGGACCTCGGCCACCATGGCGCGAACCGAACGCGCCAGAACGCCGGCGGGGATCATCGCCAAGGTCATCGCCGGTAATATCAGGTGGCGCAAATCATCGGCCGTGAACAGCCAGACATCCGTGCCAGCGGGTCCCATTCCAGTCGCCGGCAGCGCGCGCAGCAGCACCGCGAAGACGACAACCATGACCATGCCCAACCAGTAATGGGGGATGGAGATGCCGGCGACGGCGAATGCTGTCACTGACCGGTCCGTTATGCGGCGGTTGGAAAATCCCGCGACCAGACCGAGCGAAATGCCAATTGTGAAGCCGAGCAGGATGGCGGTGATGGCAAGCAACGCGGTGTTCGCGACCGCCGGCAAAACCTCGCTGACCACGGAACGGTGGGTCATGATCGAGGTGCCGAAGTCACCCTCCGCCACGTGGCCCAGCCATTTAAGATATTGGATGGGGAGGGGTTTATCGAAGCCGTAGGCGGCCTTGATTTCGGCGACCACCTGGGGCGATGCGTTCTCCGGCAACACCGCGCTGATCGGATCGCCCGGCGCCAGATGGATAAAGGAAAAGCAAACGATCGTGACGCCAACGATGATCGGCAGGGTGTAAAGCAGCCGGCGGAGAATGTATAAATGCATCAGCCCACCGAGACCGGGGTCAGATCCTGGTACCAACTTTGGGCTTCGACATAGCCCTTCACGTTGGCTCCGAGTGCCCGCGGATTTAAGTCATGCACCACCCAGATCCACATCGCCTGATCCACTATCCTCCCGTGCAACTGGGCCAACAACTCATTCTGCTTCGCCGGATCGAATTCCACCTTCGCGCGCGCCGCCAGATCGTCGGCCTGAGCGTCCGAAAAGCCACCCCAGTTATAGCCTCCGGGCGGACGCTTTTTGCTCCAGGCGGTGCCGATCAGGCCAATATCTGGATCGGTGAAGGACCAGGAGTTGTTGATGCCGTCGGCACCTTTATTGTCCGGGGCCTCAGCGCCGCCGCGCCGGCGGGCACGCAGGGCTTCCCAGTCCATGGTGTCGAAGGCGACCTCGATACCCACATCCTTCAGATTCTCCTGGATGAACTCGTTCATCGGCAGCGGCTGCATCTGGCCGGATCCCGATGTCGAGATCAGGAACTTCACCTTCACCGGTTTCTCAGGCGAAAAGCCGGCATCTTTCAGCAACGCTTTGGCCGTATCGGGATCGTATTCAATGTCGAAGGTTGGCTTGCCGAACCAGGGATGCCCTGGCGTCACCATGCCTTTGGCGGGCAAGGCGAGACCACCCAATAGTTTAACCAGGCCATCGCGATCGATCGCGAGATTAGCGGCCTTGCGAACCCGAATGTCCCGGAACGGGGAGTCCGGCAGAAAGCTCAGTTGATACGGCCAGATATGCGGATAGACATTGGTCACGACCTGCATGCCGGCGGACCTGATTCGCGGCACCGCGTCGGGCGGCGGCGCCTCGATCCAGTCAACCTGGCCGGATAGCAACGCGGACAGGCGCGTCGTGGAATCCGGGATGCAACGCAGGATCATATGTTCCGACTTTGGCACGCGCTTTGGGTCCCAATACGCCACGTTACGGCCTAACTCGGCGCGATCACGCGGTATCGCCTTCTCCAGGATCCATGGGCCGGTGCCGGAAGGATGCTCCGCCACCTTGGCCCAATCGCCGCCAAGTTCTTTCCAGCGGGCGGGACTGGACATGGCGATGTTGACAACCTGATACGGAAACACCGCGTCGGGCGTCGTGGTAACGATTTGCACCGTCATGTCGTCCAGGGCTCGATACGACGCGGTTGTGCCGATCCACGGGCCGGATTGCGTCACCTGTGCCTGATCGTATTGCGGCGACGCCTTGTTCATCAGCTTATCGAGGTTCCAGATCACCGACCCGGCATTGAAGCCGCTTCCATCGTGGAACTTCACGCCGGTTCGCAAATGGAACGTCCACACGGTTTTCGTCTCAGGATCGACGCTCCAGCTTGTCGCCAGACCGGGTTGCAGCGGCGCGGCGCGATCCGCATGCGACAGGTCCCAGTTGATCAGTGCATCATAGAGAGTCAGGCCGATGAAACGCTGACCCTCGCCGCCCTGGCTGGCCTGCCCGGTGGTCAGCGGAATGTCGGCCAGCGTCATGCCGACACGCAGCACCGACGCTGGTTCGGTGAAACCCGGCCGTGGCGCGAGGGCTGCCGCCGCTCCACCCATCACCGCGCGGCGGGAGAGGCGTGTCATGCCGTTTCCGCCACGGCCAACGCCGGCCGTTTCTGGCGCCAGGGCGTGGCCTTTTCATAGACGTCGCCGACTCGCAGGACGGTCGCGTCATCGAACAATCCGCCGACGATCTGTAACGAGAACGGCATGCCGTTCTCCGCGAATCCGCTGCAGACGGACAGCGCCGGATTGCCGCCGACGTTGAACGGTGTTGTGAAGGATGACTTCGTGAACAGTGAGGACGGTGGTATCGGTTGCAACTTTCCGGCGGGTTCCGCGGTCGGCAGCATCAGAACATCGATGGTTTCCATCACCGATTGCATCGCACGGGCCAGGTCGGCGCGCAGGCGCATGGCGTTGAGGTATTCCTCAGCGCGTACCAGGCCGCCGGCGATGATGCGATAGCGCAGACTGGCGCCGAACAATTCCGGCCGTGTACGCAGATCCTTGCCGTGGATGGTGAACAGTTCCGCGACGGCAATTGTCTTCTTGGCGTCGTCGAACTGCCGCAATGGCGGCAATTTCACCGGCCGGATGGAGCACCCCAATCCACGGAAGACATCCAGCGCGGCTTCGAACGCGGCTTTCGTCGCGGGCTTCGGCGGATCCTCATCATCCAGCCAGGTGGTGGGAACGCCGATGACCAGGCCTTTGATGTCGCCGGTCAACGCGGCGGTGTAGTCGGGGATCGCGACTTTGGCGGAGCCGGGATCTTCCGGATCGTGACCGGCGATGACCTGCATCAGAATCGCCAGGTCCTCGCAGGTCCAGGCCAACGGACCCGCGTGATCGTGGCTGAAACAGTTCGGGATCACGCCGCGCCGGCTGACCAGACCGTAAGTGGGTTTGAGGCCCGCGATACCGCAGGCGGCGGCGGGTCCGCGGATTGAACCTCCGGTGTCGCTGCCCAGTGTCGCGGGCGCGAAACCGGCGGCGATGGCGGCACCGGAACCGGAGGAAGAACCCGCTGGCGAGTATGCGGGATTCCACGGGTTGCGCGCGGGGGGAAACAACACGTCCCAGGATGGCCCGCCATGGGCGAACTCCCATGTCGCGTTCTTGCCCAATAAGACGCCGCCGGCGGCGACGAGTTTCTCCTGACAGTAGGAGTCGCGCGCCGGGATATTGTCAGCCAGCAGCTTCGACATCGCCGTGGTGCGAATGCCGGCGGTTTCGTAGATGTCCTTCAGGCAATAAGGAATTCCGTGCATGCGGCTGACCGGACCGCTCGTCATGATCGTTGCTTCGGCGGCTTTCGCCTCGGCCCGGGCGCGCTCGGCCGTCAGAGTAACGAAACTGTCCAGCAGATGGTCCAGTTCCTCGATACGAGTGAGGTATGCTTCGGTCAGTTCCACGGGCGACAACTGGCGCGTGGCGATCAGGTTCGATGCCTCGGCGATGGTGAGGAAGGGGAGGTCCGCCACGGTTTTATTCTCCCACCGGCATGAATTTGCCCGGGACGAAAATGTGCGCGGGCTCATCGCCGCGCGGCCGCCCGACGGGGATGCGATCGATCATGCGGCGGACGTTGGCATAAGCGTCGAGTAATTCCGGCAAATATTCCGCCGGCAGATTAAGTCCGGCCTGTCGGGCCAGTAGCACGATTTCGTCCTCGGTCATGCGGAATCTCCGGAATGCAGGATGGGGGCGCGCGTGGTCCACTCGGAGACGCGCTCATAGGCATCGCCGACGCGCAATACCGTGGCCTCAGCGAAGGGGGCCGCTGCGATTTGCATCGCCAGCGGCAGGTTGTGTTCGCCAAAGCCGATCGGCACCGATATCGCGGGCACGCCGGCCAATGAGAACGGCATCGTGATGTTGCGGCCGCGGCGGAAGAAATCCACATGGTTCGGATCGGCGGGCTCCGCCGTGTTGAGCCAACCCGCTGTGACGAGCGCGTCATATCGGCCGAACCACGCCTGCAAACCGCGCGCGAGATCGTTGCGCCAGCGCAGCGCGCCGAGATACTCCTCGGCGCGGATGAAAACGCCTCCAAGTACGCGTTGCCGCAGTTTCTCGCCGAATGCTTCGGGCCTGGTCCGCAGATCGGCGGCGTGGATGGTGAATAACTCGCTGGTGGAAATCAGTGTTTTGCAGTCGCAATAATCACCGATGTCGGGCAACGACACTTCTTCGACAATGGCACCGAGGCGGCTGAGTATCGCGGCGGCACGATCGACGCCGTCGGTAATTTCGCTCGTTGCTTCCCCGGCGTACCAGTTCCGCACGAGGGCAATGCGCAGTCCCGCGATGTCGCCGGTCAACGCGGCGACGTAATCCGGGACTGCTTCGTCCGCGCTGCCAGGGTCGCGTGGGTCGTGGCCGGCGCAAACGTTCAGCATCAGCGCGCAGTCCCGCACCGTGCGTGTCATCGGTCCGCAATGATCGATGGAGAACGTGTTTGGTTGCACCCCGCGCCGGCTCAGCAGTCCATAGGTGGGCTTCAGGCCAACGATCCCGCAACACGCGGCGGGCCAGCGGACCGAGCCGCCCGTATCAGTTCCAATCGCCATCGGAACAAATCGCGCGGCGACCGCGGCACCCGATCCCGACGACGATCCACCCGGCAGGAAATCGGTGTTCCAGGGATTGAGTGGCGGTGGCCAAGGCAAATCCCAGGACGGCCCGCCAAGCGCGAACTCAAACGTGCCGAGTTTGCCCAGAAGAATGGCGCCCGCTTGCTCAAGCAACGTCGTCACATGCGCGTCCGCCGCCGCGGGCGTCCCGGGCATCAATCGCGAGTGCGCCGTTGTCGGCACACCGGCCACATCGACGATATCCTTCAGGGCATAAGGGATGCCATGCAGCGGGCCACGGTAATGGCCCGCCTTAATCTCCGCCTCCGCCCGAGCGGCGGCCAGCCGGGCGCGATCAGCCGTGACTGTGACGAAACAACGTAGCGCGTTGTCGTAACGGGCGATGCGAGCCAGGCACGCTTCGGTCAGCGCGACCGGAGACAAGGCACCGGAGCGAATCGCCGGCGCGAGTTCGGCGATGCCCAGAGCGGTTGGGTCTGAGAAATCGGAATGCGTCGCAAGGAGTGGATGATCCATTATCATACCTCTTCCGCGCCGTGTTGATCCGGTGTTATGCGAAGAGGTAGCAAGACTGGTGCCAGGTGCCGGTAATACAGGATGGCGCTGATTTAGTTAAGTCTCGGCGCTTGCCGCCCGGCGAAGCACTTCGTTCGTGGTCTACAAATTAATCAGATTGGTGCCGATAGTCCATTATCTGGGCAATTGATGGGTTGCGCGCCGTGGGATCGCGCGCGTACCATATCCGCTCTCCGATCGAGGTGCCACGAAATGGCGACAGGTCCAGCGGTCATTACGGGTGGGTTGGTGTTGGTGGCAGGCCAGACCGCGCCGGCCGATCTGGTTTTGCAAGACGATCTCATCGTCGCGATCACGCCGCCGAACAGCGTGACCTCGGACTCCACGCGGCGAATCGATGCTTCGAACCGGCTGATTATCCCTGGCCTGATCAACGCGCACACGCACGGCCATGGTGGGTTGGCGAAAGGTGCCGGTGATCGTTGGTCTTTGGAAACGCTGTTGAACGCGGGTCCCTGGTTGAACGGCAATCGTAGCGACGACGACCGCTATCTCTCCACGGTGCTCACCGCGGTGGAGATGCTGCGTAAAGGCTGCACCGCCTGCTACGATCTCGCGGCGATGCTGCCATTGCCGACGACTGAGGGGCTGCACGGTATCGCTCAGGCCTATCACGATGTCGGGATGCGGGCGGTGATCGCGCCGATGATCGCCGATCGCAGTTTTTATCAGGCGATTCCGGGATTGCTCGATGCGTTCCCGGTGGATCAGCGCGCCTTGGCGGAGGCGATGCGCACCGCGCCGGGCGAAATGACGTTGACGGCGATGCGCGCCGCGGCCACGACATGGCCGCACGCCTCCGACCGGATCCGTCTTGGTATCGCGCCAACGATCCCGCTGCATTGTTCGGATGAGTTCCTGCGCGGCTGCCGGGATCTGGCGGTTGAGCATGGCATGCCACTACAGACGCACCTTGCCGAATCGAGCGTACAACGCGCGGCGGCGATGCGACAATACGGCATGACGTTGACCCGTCACCTCGACAAAATGGGGGTGCTTGGTCCGCGTTTCAGCGCCGCGCACGCGATCTGGA
This sequence comes from Acetobacteraceae bacterium, assembly GCA_003164305.1. Next base: position 22,964 of record PLSZ01000506.1, on the reverse strand, counting down.
TCGATGCCGATGAGATCGATCTGATCGCCACCCGCGGTGGTGCGATCGCACATAATCCGGGTTCCAATCTTCGTCTTGGCAACGGCATCGCGGACATGCGACCGGCGATCGCACGAGGAGTGCCGGTGGGCATTGGGACGGATGGTTCGGCATCGTCCGACAATCAGAACATGTTCGAGGCCATGCGTCTGGCCGCCTTCGTCTCCCGCGTGTTCGATCGTCCGCCGGAGGACTGGATCGGCGCGTTGGAGGCGCATCGGCTGGCTACCGAGGGAAGCGCCGCGGTACTGGGCATGGGCGACCTGATCGGCAAGATCGCGCCTGGGTACAAGGCGGATCTGGTTTTCCTCGACCTCGACAGCGTGACTCTGGTGCCGTTGAACGACGCGGTTCAGCAACTGGTCAATACTGAGGATGGCTCCGCGGTGCGGGACGTCATGGTCGGCGGGGAGTATGTGCTGCGCGATTTTCAACTGATCGGCGTCGATTGGCCCCGGATCGTCACGCGGGCCCGCGCCGCCGCGGAGCGTTTGAAGGAAACCAACGCGGCGGCGCGGGCCACGGCGGAACGGCTGGCGCCAATCATCAGTCAGTTCTGCGTCGGACTTGGACGCTGCGCGCACGACCTGCCGCGTAAGTTGCCGGCCTAACGCACGTTATGATTCGCGGTGACACGGACCGGCGCGGTTTTCAGGTGATCGGCCGGTTTCGATGCCGTATCGACGATATCATCCGCGAAAAATTTTGCGGCTTTCGCGTTGGCCAGCGAAGGATCGCCGTCGGTGACGTAGTCGCAATGGTCGGTGATGTCGATCGGCACGCCAACCGGCACATCGCCCATGCGCACACCTGTGGGGCCCGTCGATGGCAGGCCCATGAATGGTTTGCCCGTGTTTTCGTGAGTCGCCTGATCGCGACGGGTCAGTAATGGACGGAGCCGATGGGGTCGCGACCATGACCGTTCGCGCGCGCCGCGTTGTCGCCACGCGCCTGCCGGCGTAACGAAACCGGCACCATCGGCCAGATGTTCAACCATGGAATGATCACGCCGCAATCGCGCTTGATCTCGCGCAGGGTCAGATCGATCAGCGCGTTGTTGCCGGTGTGACCGTTGGAGATCAGGATCCGTTCCAGGCCATGGTCCAGAAAGGCGACAACCATATCGCGCGGCACTGCTTTGAACATGTCAGGCGCCAGCTGAATGCCACCCGGCACCGATTGAAACGAAGACGCGAAGCCGAACGGCAGGGTCGACGCCACGATCGGACCGGTTCGTTCCGCCACGCGCGCGGCGAGGTCTCGCGCCAGCATGGCATCGCCCATCGGATTGCATGGTCCCTGAATCTCCTGGCTTCCAAGCGGCGGAATGATCACCGGATCCTCCGCCACGCGCTCGCGGAATTCCAGAAAGGTCACGTCTTCAAGGCGATACTTCATGATTGCATCGGTTCGCCGCTTGCCGTGTTGGCGCATCGATGCATGATACAGGCACAACGCGAGGCTGACACCGTGCCGCCCAAACGTCAGATCAAACTAGGCCTGTCGATGCGTCAACTCGGCTATCACGCCGGCGGTTGGCGGCATCCCGATGTGCCGGCGGGCGGGGCGATGGATATCCAGTATTTCGCCGGCGTCGCGCAGGCGGCCGAGCGCGGTCTGTTCGACATGGTGTTTCTCGCCGACGGTGTCGGGTTGCGCCAACGTGATGAGCCGCCTGGTTCGCTATGCCGGTCCAACCAGAATGTGGAGTTGGAGCCGCTGACGCTGCTGTCGGCGCTGGCGATGGTGACAAGGCATATCGGTCTCGTCGCGACGGCCTCCACGACCTATAACGAACCGTATCATATCGCGCGCAAGTTCGGCTCACTGGATCACATTAGCCTGGGGCGTGCCGGATGGAATATCGTGACCTCCTGGTCCGAGGCGGAAGCGCGAAATTTCAATCGGGAAACGCATCTGGAGTACGACGCGCGCTATGAGCGGGCGGCGGAATTCGTCGATGTGGTCACCGGTTTGTGGGACTCATGGGAGGCGGACGCCTTCGCGCACGACAAGGTGTCCGGGCTGTTTTATCACCCGGAAAAGATGCATGTGCTGAGCCATCGCGGCAAGCATTTCTCCGTGCGTGGACCTTTGACCGTCGCGCGATGTCCGCAAGGCCGGCCGGTTCTGGTGCAGGCCGGGGCTTCGGATCAGGGGCAGGAGATCGCCGCCGCCAGCGCCGATATCGTTTTCACAGCGCAACTCGATCTGAAGGACGCGATCGCATATTACGCGTCGGTGAAATCGCGTCTGACACGTCATGGCCGCGCCGAGGACGATTTGTTGATCCTGCCCGGTATTCTGCCGATTGTCGGGCGCACCGAAGCGGAGGCGTTCGCGAAACATCAACAGTTGCAGGACCTGATCCATCCGTTGGTGGGCCTGGCACATATTTTCGGTCCGATGGGCGATCTGTCCGAATATCCGGTCGATGGACCAGTGCCTGAGCCGAAAGACCCGGAACTGCGCAGTCGCGCGAAACTGATGCTGGACCTGGCGCGGCGCGATAATCTGACGATTCGGCAACTGTATCTCACCATGTCCAGCGGCCGCGGGCATCGAACGGTGATCGGCACACCGGCTCAGATCGCCGATACGATCGAGGAGTGGGTCGAAGCGCGGGCAGCCGATGGCTTCAATATCATCCCATCGCACTTGCCAGCGGGGATCGATGACTTTGTCGAACTGGTCGTGCCGGAGTTGCAGCGCCGCGGCATTTACCGGGCGGAGTATGAAGGCCGCACACTGAGAGAAAATCTGGGACTGCCGGTACCCAGGAACCGCTATGCCACCGGATAAACTATCGCTTCTCGACATTCAGAAGCGAGCATCATCGGATCGAGATTCGTCACGCCGTCGTCTGGCGTAAACGAGCGGAACCGACCCGGCGAGCTCGGAGGAGAGACACATCAGCAAGGCAAACAGCAGCCGGACCATGTCAGAATGCCAGAAGATTATCGCGGAACAGTGTGTGCTCATACGATCCGCGCAGTAAACCTCGGCGACGCAACGCGGGCGCTAGGCCGTCAGTGATTTCGCTGATCGTCCGGCGCGTGATCGCTTCGGTGAACAGATACCCGTCGCCGCCAATTTCTTGCATTGCCGCGTCCATTTCAGCGGCGATGCTATCGGGAGTGCCGACGAAATCGATCCCTCCGCTGCCGGGGTCGATCAGCATTTCCCGCAGCGTTTTGGCGCCGGTCGCGCTGGTGTAGCCCTCGAACGCCGACCGGGAGCCATTGGTCTTTATGTCTGGTAATGGCCCGTCGAGATCGAATTTAGAGAAGTCCTTGCCGGTCAGAAACGACATATGTGCCAGCCGAGGCTGCAGGTTCGCCGCCATCGCCGCGTTCTGGCGTTGCTTCTTTTCACTGGCCTCCGCCACCGTCTCGCCAAGTACCAGCCCGACGCAGAACATTACCTTGCAGTCGTTCGGGTCACGGCCAAACCTTCGCATTTGCGTCCTGATGTCGTCGCGATAGGCTTTGCAGGCCTCGATCGAGCGGGCTCGGGCAACGATGGTGTCGGCATGTTTCGCGGCGAACGTCCTGCCGGCCGACGATCCTCCCGCCTGACAGATCACAGGCCTTCGTTGCGGACCTGGCGCGGTATTCAGCGGCCCGCGGCATTTGTAGTATTTCCCGGTGAAATCGATCGGATGAATTTTGGTATGATCGGCGAACATCCCGTTGTCCGGATCGTTCACGATCGCGCCGGGCTCCCAGGAGTTCCACAGCCGATTGACGACTTCCATCCATTCGTCGGCCATCTCATAGCGCAGGTCGTGCTCGTAATGTTGATCCAGGCCAAAATTTTGCGCGGTCCGGTCGTTGTGCGCGGTGACCAAATTCAATCCAACACGTCCGTGCGTGAGGTGATCCAACGTCGCGGCAAGTCGCGCCGCGAGATATGGCGGATAAAACGCGGTCGTTATGGTCGCGACAATCCCCAGACCTTTCGTGGCGGCACCGAGCAAAGGGACCAATGGCATCGGGTCGCATTTCGGTACCGTGTACGCGTTGCGCAGCGACCATTCGGCGGATCCCTGGAACGCATCGGGAATGAACGACCCATCCTCGATCATGAGATAATCGCAGAAGGAGCGATCCATCGCGCGAGCCAGATCCAGGAACAGATCCGGCTCCATCCAGTCCGAGCCGATCGTACCGGACCATGGTTGATTCCAGGCGTTGACGGAATAGCCTCTGCCAACAAACCAGCCGAGGTGGAGCATCTTTGTCCTCCATATCGTATTGAAGGTACGCAAGCTTTGTGCCAGCGATCAAAACGCCGCATAACGATAAGCGTGGTTTAGAACGCTTATAAACCCGGCATATGGTGCCGCATCGATGTGCAATCCGCGTCGGGTAGCTGCCTATTTCCCCGTGTGATGCGGGATGATTGCCCGGCACGACGATTGCTTGCCTGAAGCGATACGTTGATGGAGGGTTTTCATTGTTCGGCATTCCGGATTCTCAGTTGCAGGCGGCGCGGCGACCTTTGCGCGAGGCTTCAACATTGCCAGCCAGTTGTTATACCTCGACAGAATGGCATGCGCGCGAGGCCGAACGAATCTTCCGTCGAGAATGGGTCTGCGTCGGCCGCGCCGATCAAATACCCGAAGCCGGCGATTATTTCACCACGACATTGTGCGACGATCCGATCATCGTGGTTCGTGATCGTGGCGGAGAACCACGCGCATACTCCAACGTTTGCCGGCACCGGGGATGCGTGATCGCCACCGGCAGCGGCAATAGCAAAACGTTGCAGTGCCCTTATCATCGCTGGACGTACGCTTTGTCCGGCGAATTGCTGGCGACGCCCGGCAGACCGCATCCGATGGAGGAAATCACCAACTTCCAACAGGAGGAATATGGGTTACTGCCGTTGCGGATGGCGGAATGGGGTGGATTCGTTTTCGTTAATTTCGATGGCAACGCCCCGGCGTTGACATGGTGGTTGGGCGATTTGCCGGGTTGGATGGATGCCTATGGCTTCGACGGGATGACGACGGTGCGACATATCTCGCACGTTGTCGCTTGCAATTGGAAAGTCTTCCTGGAGAACTCCATGGAAGCGTATCACGTGCCATTCGTGCATCAGCGTCAGGTTGACCCGGCGCGGCTTCCCGCATGGTCGGTCGATACGCCAGGCGATGGTCCCTACGCGGCGCTGTATTCGAAGGACAGTCTGCTGTCGATGAGCGTGTTTCCGCCGATCGCGGCGCTGACCGGCCAGCCGAAAGAAGGGCTGTTCCATCTTTGGCTACAGCCCAATTTGCAGATCATCGCCACCGCGACCTACATGGCGTACCGGCGATATCTACCGTTGGCGCCTGACCGGTTCGAATTATCCTGCGGTTGGTGCTTCCCTACGGCGACGCAGGCGGTCGACGGATTCGCGGAGGCGGCCGCCGCGGTATTCGCTCGGACCGACGCGGTCATGGCGGAAGATATCGAGATTTGTCCTCAGGTGCAGGCCGGGTTATCGGCCTCGTTATACCGCCCAGGACGGTACGCGATGCAGGAGGCGATATTGCACAAGATTGCGAATTACGTATTGGACCGCGTGCTGGCGGATTGAGCGCGGTACGCGCATCAGGATCATTCCGCGGCCAACATTTGTTGCAAGGGCGAGGTCAGGGTCGCGGTGATCAAATCCCTCAACGCGGTTTCCAATGCCTCATCTGTCAGTGTCGCGAGGTTGGACCTTTCGAGAACTTCGCCATAAATCCGTCCGCGCAGATATTGCCGCACGGATGTCGCGTGTCCTTGCAATAACATCGCGAGCATGTCCTGCAGTGCAGGCGGCAGCGCGGCTTCATAGGCAAGACGTTCGGCGCCAAAGACGAAGTCCGGCGCGGCAACGGCATTCGCCGGCGTCGTTCTCGTCCCGTCCCCGTCAAATCCGTAAACCTCCCTGGCCTGGGCGTCGGTGACAAAACCGTTCGCCACATCCCGTTTCACCGCGTCGCTCTCGCGGGCCATTGGATCGCCATACCCGCCGCCGCCCGGCGCGATGATGCGAACGACATCGCCTGCCTCCAGCTTCAGAATGTCGATCTTGCCAATGCGACGAGGATACGCGCTGTCGGGATTGATCACGGTATCACCGAGAGTCCCGGGTTCGGCTCCGTTGCGGCCATAAGGACGCAGTTTGAAACGATCCATGCCGCGCGCGGTGACGATCGCATCGGCGGCGAGGCAGCGGAACTCGAATACCACGCCGGCGCCGCCTCGGTATTCGCCCGCCGCCGCGGTGTCCGCGAGCATATAGCGTTTCACGAAAACCGGCGCTTCCAGCTCAATACTTTCCGTCGGCACATTGCGCAATGAGCCGGCGGAAAAGTTCACTCCGTCGATGCCGTCCTTGGTGGGCCGACCGCCGCATCCTCCTTGCATCGGTTGCAGGACGCTGACTTTGTAGTTGCCGGTCGCCGGATCAAGATGCGAGAACAAAACGATCGCCACCTGACCGGCGCCGGCGGCCGGAATTCGGTCCGGCACCGCCTGACTCAACGCGCCGAGCACCGCATCGGACACGCGGTATCCGGTGACGTGTCGCACGCCGGTGGCCGCGACCGGGCTTGGGTTCAACAGGCTGCCTTCTGGAATATCGACCGTCACCGATCGCAAAATGCCACGATTGAGCGGCAGATCGCGGTCGGACGTGCGGAGGAAGTTGACAATTCCCAGTACGATCCATTGGTTGGCGCGGCCAAAGCTCGGCAGGTTGATGGCGGCGCGCACCTGCGGGTCGGTGCCGGAAAAATCCAGATGCACATCGCTGCCCGATACCGTCAGTTTCACCTTGATGCGTTGATGATAAGGGGAAACGTAGTCTACTTCCACATAATCTGAGAACTCATAACTTCCGTCGGGCACCCCGGCCAGCACCGCGCGGGCCCGATCCTCCCCATAATCCAGCAAGGCGTTTATGCCGTCACGCAGCGTATTGAAGTCGTAACGTGTGGCGAGTTGAGTCATGCGTCGCTCGCAGGTGGTCAACGCGGCGATAAGGGCTTTCATGTCGCCCCAGTTTTGCTCGGGGATGCGGCAATTGGTCAGGATCAGGTCGAGCAACTCATTGTTCAACTCGCCGCGACGAAACAGCTTCGCGGGTTTGATGCAAATGCCTTCCTGATAACGATCGAACGCTGTCGGCGCGATGCTGCCGGGCACGAGACCGCCTACGTCGGACGAATGAATGAAGCACCAGGCGAAACACAGCAGCTTTCCTTCATGGAACAATGGCTTGAACAGCATGATGTCGGGCAGATGCGTGCACATGCCCAACGTGGAACGTGGGTCGTTGGTGACGACGATGTCACCTGGTTCCAATGGCCCGACCGCTTTAATCGCCGCGCCCATGTGCATGCCGAGCATGTTGGTGACGCCAATGTTGCGAGGGTAGCAGAAGATTTCGCCTTCCGCGGTGACCAAAGCGGCGTCGAAATCCCATGTCTCTTTGATGAACACCGTGAACGCGGCGCGGTGAATGACGTAGCCCATCTCCTCCACCAGCCCGGTGAATTGGTTGTTCAGAACTTCCAGCAGAACCTTATCAATCGCCATGACGCGTCACTCCGATCAGGTTGCCGTATGCATCGACCGAGACGGTGAATTCCGGCGTCACAAACACCGTTGTGTCGAATTGCTCGACAATCGCCGGGCCCGCGAAGGTAAAGCCTGCGGGCAGGTCATCGCGGGTATAGACGGCGGCCCGCATCGGTCGTCCATCCAGGAAAATGGTGCGTTCTCGTTTAGGTGGTGCTCCGGAACGTGCTTCCAACTTCGCCAGCGTTGGTTTGGGGCTTACACCAATTGCCGTGACCCGTAAGTCGCGGATTTCCAGCGCGGCTGCCTCATCCATGTACCCGTAAAGAACTTCATACGCGGTGTGGAATTTCGCGCGGAACGCTGCTTCATTCAAATCCGCTTCGGTCAATGGGATGGAGATTTCGAAGGATTGGCCCAAATAGCGGACGTCGGCGCTCCATTCGACGCGGCGATCGACGAAGGTCAGATTCTGCGCGTCCAGCCAGGCGGTGCCGTCAGCGGCGAGGGCGTTGAGGATGGTGCCGATTTCTTCCATCGCATTCGAATCCAACACGCGATGCAGGCTGCGCACGAAATCCCGGCGCATGTCGGCGGCCAGTGATCCCGCCGCGCACAGCACGCCAGGGTGCGGGGGGACAAGCACGCGACTGATGCCGATATCGCGAGCCAACAGAAATGCGTGGCTCGGGCCGCCGCCGCCGAACGCGAGCAACGTGAAATTTTCGTAAGCAATACCTTTACGGGCGAGAAGCGGTACTAACGCCGAGTACATCTGGGATGTCGCCACGCGCAGGATTGCTTCGGCGGTTTGCTGGATGCCCAGGCCGAGCCGGGCACCCAATGTCGATAACGCGGCATCGGCCAGCGCGGGCTTCAACACCAATCGTCCGCCGAGAAAACGTTCCGGGTCCAGAATGCCAAGACAAACATAAGCGTCCGTCACGGTCGCGTTGCTACCCCCCAGCGCGTAGCACGCCGGGCCCGGGTCCGCGCCGGCGCTGCCGGGCCCGACTTTCAGCATACCGCTGGAATCGACATAGGCGATCGATCCCCCTCCCGCGCCAATCGACGTCACGTCGATCGCCGGCATGATCACGGGAAAGTCGCCGACGTGATTTTCGGTGGAATAGCGCGGGGTGCCCTCAATCACGGCGACATCGGCACTGGTGCCGCCCATGTCGAATGTCACGAGTTTGTCGATGCCGATGGAGGCGCCGATATACGCCGCGCCAATCACGCCAGACGCCGGTCCCGACAGCAAAGTTTCCACCGGACGATGGCCGGCTTCGGCCGCGGTCATGATGCCGCCATTCGATTTGGTGGAGAACACTTCGCCCGGAACGCCAAGCGCGGCGACGCCGGAGCGCAATTCAGAGAAATAGCGTTGCATGCGGCGGCCAACGTAGCCGTTCATCACGGCGGCCAACGCTCGTTCGTACTCGCGCATTTGCGGCCAGACCTCGGCGGAGACCGAGATGAACAAATCGGGCGCGGCCTCCTTCAGGATGTCTCGCGCACGCGTTTCGTTGGAAGCATTGTGATAGCTGTGTAGGAAGCAGATCGCCACCGATCCGATCCCGTCCGCTTTCAGGCGCGCGGCGACGTCTCGGACGGATTGTTCGTCCACCGATTGCAGGATGCTGCCGTCCGCCAGCCCGCGTTCGGGAATTTCGAACACCCGGGAGCGCGGCAGCAACGGAACGGGAAGTTCGGTGAAAAAATTGAACACGTCCGGGATTCGGTGGCGGCCGATGTTGAGGATGTCTCGAAAACCTTTCGTCACCAGCAGCGCCATCCGATCGCCGCTGCGTTGGATAATTGTGTTCACCGCCAGCGTCGTGCCGTGCACGAAATACGTGATGCGCGCGGGGCCGATTCCGTGTTCGTCCAACAATTGTCGCAGGCCGTTGAAGATCGCCTGTTCGGGCTTGCCAGGCACTGATGGTGTCTTGAAGACGGTCAGCGCGCCGGTTGCTTCGTCCAGCAGGGAAAAATCGGTGAAGGTGCCCCCGATGTCGATCCCAAGACGATATCCGGTCATTGCCTTCTCCTGCGTCATCGGCCAATACGGGCGCGAAAGAGTTGCTGGATCAGCAAGATGATCAGTCCGATGATCACGATCTGCCCCGCCGAGGCCGCCGCGACCGATGGGTCAGACTCCCACTGAATTTTTGAGAACAGATAGACGGGCAACGTCGTGGTCTCCGGTCCCGAAACAAACAGCGCTATATTGATGTCGCTGAAGGAAACAATCAGCGCGAAGATCGCACCCGAAATCAGGCTGGAGCGTAATTGTGGGACGACGACCTCAAAGAAGCAGCGCAACCGTCCCGCTCCGAGGTCGCGCGCGGCTTCTTCGATGAATGGATCCAGTCCCACGAGGCCCGCGGCGACGGTGCGAATGACGTAAGGCGTGGCGATCAGAATGTGGCCAATGATTAATGTGCCGATCGAGGTGCTAAATCCCAGGTTGGCGAACCATAAGTACAGCGACGCACCCAACAGGATATGCGGCACCACCAACGGCAACAAAGTCACCGCCTGCAATGCGTCACGGCCGGGAAACCGGTAGCGGACGAGCCCAAGCGCGGCGAGCGTGCCCAGGAGTGTTGAACAAATCGCGCTGCCGACGCCGACGGGCAGACTGACGGTCAGCAGCGCGGTCAGGAAAGGCGGCTGATGCAGCAACGTTTCGTACCAGCGCAGCGACAATCCGGTCGGCGGGAAGTCCAGCCGGTCGGACGCGTTGAACGACACGCCGAGGATGACCACCAGCGGCAACAGGATAAAACCGTAGATCAGCACGACGGTTCCACTCAGCACCGGGCCGATGCGTTGCATCTCAGCCTCCCCGCATACGGGACAGGCCGAAGCCGGCGCCGACCGTAACGATCGTCAGGACCACCAACACCACTGTCAGGGTGGAGGCCTGGGCCTGGTTAAAAGCGACCAACAGCGAATCGAACACTTCGTTGCCGATCATGCGTACCTTGCGGCCGCCCAGAAGCGCCGGCAGGACGAAAGCGCTGAGTGCTTCGACGAACACCAGCAACGCACCGGAAACGAGGCCGGGCAAACTTAACGGCAGAATAACATCCCGGAACAGCGCGAAGGATCCAGCGCCCAGATTGCGGGCGGCTTCTTCAAGCATCGGGCTGATGCGCTCGATCGAGGCGGTCAGAGGCAACACCAGATAGGGCAGCAGCAGATGCACCAGACCAATGATGACCGCGGTTTCGGTATAGATCAGTGGTCGCGCGTCGGTGAATCCCAGGCCTCGGGCTAACGACAGCACGAGGCCCTGGCGATCCAGCAACACCATCCAGCCGAACGCGCGCACCACTGGGCTGACCATTAATGGCGTCAGCAGTAGCACCAGCCCCAACGTCGCGGTGCCGCGCGACGCCCGCGCCAGGAAATACGCCAACGGGTAGGCGAGGATTGTGCAAATTGCTGTCGTTTCGAACGCGATCCGCGCCGTGCGGCCGAGCAGCCGCAGAAAATAAGGATCGGCGAGCCGCGCGTAGTTCGCCAGCGTCATGCCCGGTGAGTTTGCCGTATACAGGCTATGGGCGGCCATCATGCCCAAAGGTGCCAACAGGATCAGCGTCAAGTAAATTAAATCAGGCGCGACCAGCACAACCCCGGCGGAGGGACGAGGCCAACTGGCCGGCGTCCGCCGGGTCGTCACCGATGGTAGAGCCATATCGGACACGGTTATCCGCCGAGTACCTGTTTGTTCCACTTCTCCAGATTTTCACCGCGGCTGGCGTTGATCGTCACCCAGTCCAGCCGCACCGTGTTTTCCAGTTGCTTTTCGGTGATCGCCATCGCCGCCATGTCGGGCGGCAGCACGGCGGTCTTGTTCGCGGGTGGATAACGCAGCCGTTTGCTCATGATCAACTGATATTCCGGAGTGAACGACGCGTTGACCAGAGCATTGGCCATCTCGGGAAATTTCGTCGCCTTCAGGATGACGAAGCCGGCGCCGAGCGTGGTGGATTGCGGCGGGTAAACGATATCGACCGGCACGCCTTTTTCCTGCAAGCCCAGGGTGCGGCCATTGAAGAAGGGGCCGATGACGATGTCCTCGCGCTGGAACGCGGTCACGGTCTGGTCGGCGTTTTCCAGCAGCACGGCTTCATTTTTCTTCACCAGATCGGCGATCGCCGCCAGCCCGCGGCTGACATCGTGTTCATCGCCGCCCAACATGCGATTGATCTGGTGCAGGAACATCATGCCGTACCAACCGTACGCCGGCACGCCAACCCGGCCTTTGTATTTCGGGTTCCACATGTCCTGCCATGTGGCCGGTTTGGCCGCTTCCTTGGTGTTGTAGGTCAGGCCCCACACCAGCATGACGATCGAGCCATACCAGGCCCGCAGCCCGGCGCGCGGCGGAATCTTCGCGGCCGTGTAAAGATTGTTGTAGTTCGGCAACACCGAATCATCGAACGACCGCAGGCAGTCCTTGTCCGCCAGCAGGATCGCCTCGGGATCGCCGTGACTGGTCACTGAATAAGGTGGGTTGTCCGGCTGTGCCAGGATCTTGGCGACCGCGACGCTCTCGATCTGGCCGGAAAACGCGATCGGCGATTTGTACTTCGCCTCCAGTCCCGGCGCTTCGACGAAAGCCTGGCGCACGCCCTCCTGCCAACTCCCGCCGGTCGAGGCGACGGTGAACTTATCCTCGGCATAAACGGGCGCGACGAGGCCGAACTCTACCGCGGACACGGCGGCGGTCAGGGCCGATGCGCTTTTCATCAGGTCGCGGCGAGAGAGGTGCATGTGAGTTATCCCCTGGTTCTGGGGACGCATCCTCCGGACGTGCGTTTCTTCGCGGGCAGGCGGCCCGTTCCGATTGGAACTGTCGCAGCGTCATCCGTGCAAGGGAAGCGCCTTGTGCTTATGGCATGATGACTTAAAGTCATCACTATGCGCCAGCATATTCCACCCCTCGGCGCCTTGCAGGCGTTCGAATCCGCCGCGCGGCAACTCAGCTTCACGCGGGCCGCGGAGGAACTGCACGTCACGCAAAGCGCCATCAGCCGGCACATCCGCGCGCTGGAGGTGCGGCTTGGCATCGCCCTGTTCCGCCGCACCCGCCAATACGTCGAACTGACCGAGGCGGGACTGGCGTATCTGCCGGAGGTGCGCGCGTCGCTGGATCGGATCGAGGCATCCACCTTGCAATTGCAAACCTACCGGCGCGGCGCGGGGGTCCTGAATGTATCGACCCTGCCGACCTTCGGCGCTCGCTGGCTGGTGCCGCGGCTGCCGGCGTATTTCCGCGCGCATCGCGGCAGCATCATCAACTTCTACAGCGAGACGAAGTCGTTTCAGTTCGCCAGCACGGAGTTCGACGCGGCGATTCACTTCGGTCCGGCGGTATGGACCGACGCTGTTTCCCACCGGCTTCTGGGCGAACGCCTGATCGCTGTTTGCAGCCCGGCGCTGGCGAAGCCAGCCTCGGGCGCGGCGGCGGCGGAGGCTCTGACGCGGTTGCCATTACTCCAACTCATGCCGCTGCCCGAGGCATGGAGCGATTGGCTGCATGCCGCGGGCGTCCAGCGTCAGGTCAATGTTCGCGGGCCGTCATTCGAGAATTTCGGCATGGCGATTGAGGCGGCGGCGTCCGGCCTGGGTGTGCTTCTGGTGCCGGATTTTCTGGTAATCGACGATATCGGGCGAGGTAGGCTGATCGTGCCGCATCCGGCGTCGATCAACACCAACATGGCGTATTATCTGGTGTATCCGAAAGCGAAACAAAACCTGCCGTGGTTGCGGAATTTTCGCGATTGGCTGCTGGTGATGGCGGCGGCGACGGAGGCGGCGGGTTCGCCCGCCGACTGACCCGTGTCGAGTTTCTCACGATCGCGGATCGAACGTCAAGGTCGCGATAAGGCCTGGATGGTTGTCATTGAGGGTGAGAATGGCACCGTGGAGTCGGGCGATGGCGTCAACGATGCTCAGGCCGAGTCCGATGCCCGTGGTACCGGAAGCGCGATCGCCGCGATAGAAGCGCTGGACCGCTCGGGTTTTATCGGACTCCGCGATGCCCGGCCCGTTGTCCGTGACCGTGACATCGACGCGGTCCTCCACGCGCGCGATCCGTAACGACACAGTCCCCTGTCGTGGCGCGGCTTTGATCGCATTATCGACCAGGTTGCCAATTGCCTGCGCCAGCAGGTTGGGGTCGCCGAAAACCACGACCGCGTGAGGAGCCTCGCAGGTGAATGCGATCTCCTTTTCTTCCGCCAGTGGTTCGTACAATTCCACCAGCTCGTTCGCGACCAGAGCCAGATCGACCGAGCGGAATCCCGCGCGTCGCACGCCGGAGTCGATTTCCGCCAGTCGCAACAGCGCGTTGAAGATTTCGACAATCCGATCGATATCGCCGACCGCGTGCTGAATTTCCTCATACGGCTCGGCGGGCCGCGCACGCAGCAAGGTCTCAAGCCGGGACCGCAACTCGGCCAATGGCGTGCGCAGGTCGTGTGCGACGACATTGGAGGCGTTGCGCACACCCTCCACCAGGCGCTCGATCTGTTCCAGCATGGCATTGACCGTCCGTGCGAGTTGATCGAACTCGTCGGAGGACCCTTGCGTTGGGACGCGTCGCGAAAAATCGCCCGACACGATCGCGCTGGCGGTTCGGTTGATGGTTTCGACCCGAGCCAGGACCGCCCGGCGCATCAACAGGCCACCGAAAATCGCCAGGATCGTCGCGCCCAAAGACGCCCAGATCAGAGAATCGACGATCAACGCGCGAACTTCGGCACGGTCTTGCACATCGCGGCCCACCAGCAAGCGAAATCCACCGGGCAAAGTGCCGACCAACGCCCGGGTGACATGCAGTCGGCCGTCCCGTTCCAGGTTGATGTCGTTCCAGCCTGGACGAGCACGAACCTCAAGCGGCCACGCGCGCAAATTGCCAGCGACCGGGCTCAGGGTTGGATCGACCAGAAGGTATATCGCGTGTTCATCGCTGGCATGGCCTACCCGCTCATTGATGGTATCGATCGCGCCCGGCAATCCAAAATCGCGCATTCGATCGGAAATCGCCTGCGCATCGGCGATGATCACGGCGTCGATCTCCCGGTCCAGATAAAGCGCGGTACGCCACCACAGAAACCCGGTTAGCAACAGGGACGATACGACAACAAGGACGGCGTAACCAAACGCCAGCCGAACGGCGGTAGAACGGAAGATATTCACGGGTTTGGCGAGAGTTTATACCCGGCGCCCCGAACGGTGTGCAGCAACGGCGTATCGAACCCGGAGTCGATTTTCCGCCGCAACTTGCTGACATGCGAGTCGATCACGTTAGTTTGTGGATCGAAATGGTAATCCCACACATTTTCCAACAGCATGGTTCGCGTCACCACCTGACCCGCGTGGCGCAACAGAAATTCCAGCAGCCGGAACTCCCTCGGTTGCAACTGGATCGGCCTGCCCGCGCGGGTGACAGTGTGCGACAGCGGGTCCATCCGCAGATCGGCGACATTCAGGTCCGTCTCCGCGCCAACGTCGCGAGAGCGGCGCACCAGAGCGTCCAGTCGAGCCACCAACTCGCCAAACGCGAACGGTTTGGCGAGATAATCGTCTCCACCGGCGCGCAACCCGCGGATACGGTCATCGACTTCGCCAAGGGCGCTCAGGATCAGGATCGGCGTCTTGTTGCCGGTCTTGCGCAAGGCCTCAACGATCGCGAGTCCCTCGATGCCACCGGGAAGAATACGATCCATGATGATCGTGTCGTAAGTTTCGGAAGACGCAAGGAACAGGCCATCGCGGCCGTTGGCGGCATGGTCGACGGTGTGACCCTCCTCGCGCAGTCCCTTCACCAGGAACCCCGCCACACGCTCATTGTCTTCGACCAACAAAACTTTCATATCGGGAAACGCAGGCGGGCCGCGATCTCTCGCGGCCCGCCGCCTTTCATGCCTTGCCGAGTTGCAGAGCCAAATAATACGTCGTGCCGTCGCGCATGACCAGCAGAGGCACCGCCTCCTTCTTGTCATGTTGCGCGGCGCGTATCTGCGCCGACGCCTCGGACGGTGAGGTCACGGCCTGATTGCCGACGCGCACGATCACATCGCCCGATCGCACCCCACTCTCCTCCGCTTTGCTACCCGGGGTCACCTGGGCAACGATCACGCCACTAACGGAAGGATCGAGGCCCAGTTGCTGTTGCTCCTCGTGGTTGAGCGCCGTCAGCGCCATGCCGACCGGCGCGCTGTCGGCGTCGTTGGTTTGCAGCGCCGCGGTCTGCTGAGCCGGCTGCTGACCGATCGCCACGTCCACGTCGCTCTGCTTGCCGTCGCGCCAGATCGTCAGCTTCGCGCTGCTACCGTCGGCGGCGTTGGCCACATCCAACGCAAGTTCCCGCGGGCCCTTGATCGCTTCGCCGTTGAACGCGGTGATGACATCGCCCTGTTTCAGGTCGGCTTTCGACGCCGGCGAGTCGGCCATGATCTTATCGACGATCACGCCCTTGGCGTTTGGCTGGCCGATCGCGCTGGCCAAAGCTGGTGTCAAAGGCTGCATCGCGACGCCCAGCCAGCCGCGGGTGACCTTGCCGTGCTCTCGCAGTTGCGCGACCACCTTGGTGACCACGTTTGATGGGATAGCGAAACCAATCCCGACGCTGCCACCATTGGGCGAGTAAATCGCGGTGTCGATGCCGATCACCTGACCGGACTGATTGAACAGCGGACCGCCCGAGTTGCCGGGATTGATCGGCGCGTCGATTTGCAGGTAGTCGTCATAAGGCCCGTTGTTCAGGTCGCGATCGTGCGCCGAAACGATCCCGGCGGTGACGGTGCCCCCCAGGCCGAACGGATTGCCGACCGCGATCACCCAGTCGCCAACACGCTCTTTGCCACTGTCGCCGAACGCGACATAAGGCAGCGGTTTATTGGCGTCGATCTTCAGCAACGCGAGATCGGTTTTCGTGTCGCGCCCAACGACTTTCGCCGGGAAGCTCTGACCATCGGTCAATGTTACCTTAACGTCATGCGCGTGATCGACGACGTGGTTATTGGTGACGATGTAGCCCGACGGATCGATCAGGAAGCCGGAGCCCAGAGCATGGGCCGGCTGCATATGCGTCTGTCCCTGCCCCTCAAGGAAGTGGCGGAACATCTGCCCCATTGGCGAATTGGGCGGGAAGTTCGGCATCTGCCCCTGGAAATTCCGCGTGCCTTGCTCGGAGGCCTGGTCAATGCCCTCGGTCGTCGCGATGTTGACGACGGCGGGCCCAACTTTCGCGGCCAGATCGGCGAAGCCGGCCTGGTTGACGACCGGGGCGAGGCCTAATGGCGCGGTAGCCGGAGCTTGCGCCGGGGCATCCCCGGACTCGGCCCAGGCGAGACCACCGCCGCCGGCGAGGACCGTGGTGGCAAGCAGCGCGGCGGCGAACATTCCTTTGCGTCCGCGGCCGGTTTTGCGTATCGCATTCATCATGACTTGATCCTTTTTTCGTGGCGGGCCAATTTTCGCGGGCGCGTGCCCTTTGTTTCAGCCTGACGCGACCAATGTGGGGACGAGGCCGTTATCGGACCGTGGTCATCACATTGATGATCCGTAACCAAGGAGAATGAGCCGTGTCTTTCACGCAGCGATCCATGGGACCGGGTCTGCCCGGTTTGATCCACGCCCATTGGGGCGTGTTCCTGACTGAGGGAATCATCCTCACGATCCTCGGCCTGGCGGCGATGCTGTTGCCGCCGCTGGCGGGTCTGGCGACCGCGATCATTCTTGGATGGCTGTTCCTGCTCGCCGGGATCGTCGGGTTGTTTGCGACGTATCGGGCACGCCAGGCGCCCGGCTTCGCATGGTCCTTGCTATCGGCGCTCGTGGCGGTGCTGGCGGGTGTGGCATTGTTATGGAACCCGGTGCAGGGGCTGTTCACGCTGACCTACGTGCTGATCGCGTTCTTTGTATTCGACGGCCTGTTCATGATCGCCCTCGGCCTGGCGCATCGGAGAGAGTTGTCGGGCCGCTGGGAATGGTTGGTGTTCAACGGCGTGATCGATCTGGTCCTAGCCGGTATCGTCATCGCCGGACTCCCCGGAACGCTCGCCTGGGCTTTGGGTTTGCTTGTCGGGATCGATATGATTTTCGGCGGTGCGTCCTTGATCGCGATGGCGCTGACCGCGCGCCAGGTGGATGAGCGTTAAACGCGGAGCACCGATATATCCGCGCGCGCGGCAGTTGTCCGGAAATCCGCGGCCCACCGGCAAACGCTGACCGCCGATTTGGTGGGAACGAGGAACCCGCATATTCTGTGGACAGAATGCCTCGCTCAAAGGAAACGTCATGACCCCGCCCGATCGTCTGCGCGCCTTGTTGGCCGAACCCGGCTTTGTCGTCATGCCCGCGGTGTGGGATGGATTAAGCGCGAAACTCTCCGCCGCCGCGGGGTTCGGGACCGCGTTCCTGTCCGGCTCCTGCGTCGCGGCGAGCCGGTTGGGTGGACCCGATCTGGATCTGATTTCGTTCGGCGAGATGTTCGATTCCTTCAACATGGTGCACGGCGCGGCACCCGAGACGCTCGTGCTGGCCGACGGCGATCATGGTTACGGCAACGCGATGAACGTGCAGCGCACGGTGCGTGCTTATGGACGGGCGGGCGCGGCGGCGATCCTGATCGAGGATAAGATCACGCCTCGCGCGTTGACCGCCGCCGGCAAGCCCTGTCTCCCGCATGAGGAAGCTCGGATGAAGATGCGCGCGGCGGTAGAGGCGGCGAAGGACTCCGGCATTTTGATCCTGGCGCGTACCGATTGCCGGCCGACGCAAGGGATCGATGAGGCGGTAAAGCGAGTCGAGATGTACGTGAAAGAAGGCGCCGACATTCTGTTCCTCGATTCACCCGCCGATGACGATGAGATCAGGCGCGCGGTCGCCGCGGCGGATGGCCGGCCATCGTTCGCCGTGTTGTCGCCCGGCGCGCCGCGCGCCACTCCGTCGCGGAGTCAGGCGGCCGCTTTGGGCTTCAAGATCGGTACCTATCCGACGGGGATGCTGTCGCCGGCCGCCGCCGGGATCAAAGCGGGTCTCGCCGCGCTGGTCGCCGGTGAAGCGGAAGCATCCAGCGCGCTGCCTCCCGCCGAACTGCGCGCGACTCTGGGGTATCCGGATTATGATGCCCAGGCGAAACGTTTCATTGTCGGTGGATAGTCATGGATGAGGTGCTGCTGATCGAGAACCGGGGCGCGGTTCGTCTGCTGACCTTGAACCGGCCCGGCAAGCTGAATGCGCTGAACGCGGACCTGGTGCATGCGTTGACGAACGCACTGCTCGCGGCACAGGACGACAACGCGGTGTCGGCGATCATTCTGGCCGGGGCGGGGAGGGCGTTCTGCGCCGGCGCGGACACCTCGGTACCGCGGCCGCTGACCGCCGAGAACCGCGCGAACCTGGTGAAGCATGGCGATGCCAACATCGCTTTGACCAAACTGCTCGGACGGGTCGATAAGCCGATCATCGCGGCGGTGCATGGTTACGCGCTTGGCGCCGGGTGTGGGCTGGCGTTCGGCAGCGACCTTGTCGTCGCCGCGGAAAGCGCGCGTTTTGGTTATCCGGAGTTAAAAGCCGGCCTGACCGCGTCGACCGTCACCGCGCAGGCGGTGCATCTGATGGGTCGGAAGATCGCGTTCGAGCTGCTGACTTTGTGCGAAAACATGCTGCCGGCGCGCGCTTATGAGCTTGGGATGGTCAACCGGGTGGTCGCCGATGACCGGTTGATGGATGAGGCGATGGCGATCGCCGAAACTCTGGCCGGTTGGAACCAGGAGTTTCTCTGGCAAACGAAACGAACCTTCCACCGCGCCGCTTCGATGGAACTGGAACCGGCCTTGGAGATGGCGCGCGATATCGCGGTGATGATGGGTCGCTTTCCGAAGTAACCTACCCGACCGTGTTGCGCGGCACATCGCGGAACGGCTTGCCGGTGTCCACGCTGTGCTCTTTCGGCATGCTCAGCACGCGTTCGGCGATGATGTTGTGCTGGATTTCGTCGGTGCCGCCGGCGATCGAGGTCGCCGGCACCGAAACGAGAATTTCAGCGATGACGCCACCCATGGGGCTGTCCTCGCCGGTCAGCAGCGCATCGGCACCGGTAAGCTGCGTGTGCACGCGGGCGGCCGCCCGGGCGATGTAGCTGGAGGCCAGTTTGCCCAGAGACCCTTCCGGTCCCTGCGGCCGGCCTTGCTCCTGCGCCGTGCGGGCACGCCGCGCGGTCCATTCGGCGGCCTTCGATATGATCAGGACCTTGGCGATTTCCTGCCGCACCACGGGATCGTCGAAATGCCCGGTCTCTTTGGCGCGTTGCACGATCAGATCGACCCGGCCGGCACGTTGCGGATACCACTTATAGGGTTCCATGGTCGTTTTGATTTCGGCGCGTTCCTCGTCGTAGCACCGCCCTTCGCGGTCGGACGCCTGAGCCCAGGATCGGAGGCCGTCGGCACCCCGGCGCTCGTGCATGAGGGTGGTGGTGGTGACGGCCCATCCCTGGCCGACCTCACCGACCAGCATGTCCGGCGGCACGATGGCGTCGGTGATGAAGACCTGATTGAACGATGCGTGGCCGTTCATCTGCTTCAGCGGATGCACCGTCACGCCAGGTTGTTTCATGTCGAGGACAAAATAAGACAAGCCCGCGTGCTTGGGTTTGTCCCAGTCGGTCCGCGCCAACAACAAACCCCAGTCGGCCTTGTGCGCGCTGGTGGTCCAGACCTTCTGCCCGTTGACGACCCATTGGTTGCCTTTGAAGTCGGCGCGCGTGACCGCTCCGGCGACGTCCGAGCCGCTGCCGGGTTCGCTGAACAACTGGCACCAGGTGTCTTCCCCGGTCATGCTTCGACGCAAAAATTTCGCTTTTTGCATATCGCTGCCGTGCGCCAGGATGGTGGCGGCGGCCAATACGCGAATGCCGGCCTTGGCGACGCCGACGGCACCGATGCGTTTGAACTCTTCCTCGACGACGGGCGCCAGGCCGACGGGCAGGTCGCGGCCGTGCCACGCGGATGGCCAGTGCGGATTGCCCCAGCCGGACTCCGCGAGTTTTTCGCGCCACTCGACCAGGCCGAGGTTCGGGTCCCAGTTGGCTTCCAGCCAGGCGCGGACCTCGGCGCGGACGGTGGCTTCGTTCAATTCGCTCATGATGTCGTTCCTCAGGCCGCCCAATGCCGCATCATTTGTTCCCGGTGGTGGTGCGCGTCGCCGAACAGCACCTCCGAGCTTTTGGCGCGCTTGAACCAGAGATGTGTATCGTTGTCCCAGGTAAATCCGATGCCGCCGTGGATCTGCACCGCGTGGACGGCGGTCTGTGTGTAGGTGTCGCTGGCGCAGGCCTTGGCCAATGAAGCGATGGCGGCGATGTCGGCGTCGCCGTCGTCCAGCGCGGCGGCGGCATAATACGCCGCCGACTTCGCCAGTTCGACCTCCAGCAGCATGTCGGCGGCTTTGTGTTTCATCGACTGGAACGACGCGATCTGACGGCCGAACTGCATGCGCATTTTGGAATAGGCGAGGGCGTCCTCGCGCAACCGTTCGGCGCCGCCGACCATTTCGTTGGCCAGGCAGACGGCGGCCTCGAGCATCGTGCGGGCGAACGGCGCGGCGGCGGTGCCTGCTTCGCCAAGCAGTTTCGCTTCGACACCGTTGAAGGTCAGCCGCGCGAGTTTGCGTGTCGGGTCCATGGTCTTCAGCAAACGCCGTTCCAGGCCGGAGGCGTCTCCGGACACCGTGAAGAACGACAGGCCTGCGTCACCGGCCGAGCCAGGCGTGCGCCCCAGCACCACGATCGTGTCGGCGGTGTGACCATCCAGCACGAAGCTTTTGTGCCCATCCAGACGATAACCGCCGCCCGATGGCGTGGCGATCAACGTGGTCGCCGCGGCGTCCCATTGCCCGCTGTCTTCGGCGCAGGCCAGCGTGGCGATCGTTTCGCCCAACGCGATATCCGGCAGCAGCGCCTGTTTGTCGGCCTCGGTCCCGGCGTTGAGGATCGCGCCGGTGGCGAGCACGGCGGTGGCGAAATACGGAGCGCACAACAAGGCGCGGCCCATTTCCTCCAGCACGATGCCAAGTTCGCCAAAGCCGAAGCCGTGGCCGCCGTAAGCTTCCGGAATGCGCATCGCGGTCAGGCCGAGCGCTTCGTTCAGCTTACGCCAACCGTCGCGTTCCCAACCCGCGTCGGTTTCCATCAACCGCCGCGCTTCCTTGGCCGGCGCATGGTCCGTCAGGAAGCGGCGTAGGTTGGATCTGAACTCTTCCTGCTCGCCCGAGAAATTGAATTTCATCGCGTCCACCCCTCTGGCGGGCAGTGTAAGGCCAATCGGCGGGCGCCGGAAAGCGGCGCGCCCGGTCAGGGCGCTCCGCCACGGTCACGCCATGCTTAAATCACGAGTTATGCCAGACGCGCGACGTTAATACGTGCTGACGGTCTGTTTGGGCGCCGGGGCGGAAATCGTGGTGCTGCCTTTGGACGCGTCTTCCAGCATCGCGCGCATGCCCTCGCCATTGGCGCGCCACCAGTCGTGCAAAATACGCACATCCCAGCCGATGCAGTAATGC
The DNA here is from genome assembly GCA_003164305.1 of Acetobacteraceae bacterium. The sequence goes on along the minus strand of PLSZ01000506.1, from coordinate 774 downwards.
TTCACGCCCATTTCCAGATACGGCGCGGCCTGGCGGATGTCGGCCAGTTCGATGCGCGGATGCAGGCCCTTCGCCAACGCGGTCTCGATGGTTTTGCGCTCGGCTTTTTTCACTTCGGGGTGATCGCGCTGGCCGGTCACGCCCATGCTCATGGAATAGTCTGAGCCGCCGAACTGCACCATGTCGAGACCTTTGACGGACAGAATCGCATCGAGATCTTCGACGCATTCGCGTTTCTCGACCATCACGGCGATCACGACGTCATTCAACGCCTCGACGTACGCCGGGGAGCCGCCTTCGCGCACCGTGCCGACGTCGCGCCGCATGCCGACGCCAAGCCGGCCACCAGTGCCAGGAGTTTCGGCGCGCACCGCGGCGACGCAGGCGCGCGCATCCTCGACCGATCGCAGGTCGGCAAACAGCNNCTGCGTCTGCTCGATCTTGATCATGCCGCCGAGGTCCTTCAACTCCAGCGCGCGACCGATATTGTCCAGGTCGTGCATGGTGAAGGGCGAATATTCCGCGGTGAACTCGACATAATCATAGTTGCCGGCCTGCCCGACCAGTTCCACCAGCGTGGGCCAGGTCGATAGCAGATGCGTGCCGATGGACGGCTCGTTGGCGGTAAGCAGAGCCCGGAGGCGGTTAAGGCGCATGTTGGTTTTCTCCTGGCATTGAGGACGGCGACACCGTCCTCACACACCGCGCCCTTGCCGGCAAGGGCGTGCTTCGGACTGGTTTTCGGACATCGAGGACGGGATGGTGGAGCTGAGG
>PLSZ01000373.1 GCA_003164305.1 Acetobacteraceae bacterium | reverse complement strand
GTCAACGCGGTGGCGCCGAGCGCGGTGATGACCGAGGGAACAAGGGAGTTCCTCGCCGACAAGATGGACCGCGCGCTGGATGTCATCCGTTCCGGGCAATCCATTCAGCGCACGCTGGAGCCGTCGGACCTCAGCGGAACGATCGCGTGGCTGCTCGGCGATGGCAGCGGTTTCGTGACCGGTCAGACCATCGCCGTGGACGGCGGAACGGTTATGCTGTGACGGGCTGGCGCCGCCGGACGAAGGCCGGGTCGTCGTCCCACGGACCGGGGAACTTACCGAGGTTGGTGACGTCGGGGGCGAAGACCTGCTCCTGACGCGGCCATTGGTCGCGAGGCAGTTCGTAGGACACTTCCAGCCCGTTGCCGTCGGGATCGGCGAAATAGATGCCGAGCGACAGCCCGTGATCGGAGATGTGGTGGAGGCGGACGTTGTTGTCCTTCAGGCGCTTNNTCGGGGCCGAGTTCCATCAGCGCGATCTCGTGCGACTTTTCCTTGTCGGCGGACAGGAAGGCAGCGCGGCCGGGAACGAAATGATACGTGTGCAGGTCGAGGACCTTCAGATACCAGTCGCGTGAGGCGGCGGCGTCGCGCACATAAAGGTTGACGTGTCCGAGATGCATCGAAAGTTCCTCCTCGCATTGTGATCGTGACGAGGGGCGGGTCCTCGTCGTGGCCGGGCCTGACCCAGCCGCTCGTGCCTTATGAGATGGCCGGGTCAGGCCCGGCCATGACGAAACTAAATCGTGTGGTCGTCGCGGTTCAGGAATTCCAGGACCCGGTCCGTGACGTCCTTCTTGGGGTAAGTTGACGCCAAAGCCCGCGCCCTCGTCAACGGGTCGCTGGCGAAGAAGCGTTCATATAGCACCTGGCGCTGCCCGAAGGAGGAGCAGGCGATGTCCCAGGCCAGATGGAACAGTTTGACCCGGTCTTTGGCGTTGCTGGTTTCGGTGGCCAGATATTGCTCGATATGCGGGCCCATCGGGGAATTGAAGTCGGCCTCGGTGGGCAGGATCATCAGGCTCGACGAGCCCATCAACTGTAGGATTTCCGCCATCCGGGGATAGGCGGTCATGAACAGGTTGCGGGTCGTTTCGACCGGCAATGACGCGGGAGTCATCACGCCCCATTCATTCAGTTTCGCGTCAGCTTCTCCGGCACGGATGCAGGCGCGCATCAGTTCGGTGTACATGATCAGCTCGCCGATGCGTTCCTGCGTGTGCGGCAGATGGGCGTTGCCGAGGGTCTCGCTGACCAGCAGCGCGACGCCAAGCACCAGCTCGCATTTCGCGAGATTTTTGGCGGCGCCCTGGTGCGCGGTGTGGGCGGAAGAATTGGTGATGTTTGGCGCGTCGTTCAGCCTATCGACGTCGCCGTAGATGAAGATCCGGTCCCATGGCACCAGCACGTCGTCGAAGAACACGACGCAGTCCATTTCCTCGAAGCGCGAGCCCAACGGATGGTCGAAATGCGACTGTCCGTAGTCGAAACTATCGCGGCACAGGAACTTCAATCCGGGCGTGCCGCAGGGGATGGAAAAGTTCAACGCGAAGGGACTGTGCGTTTCGGTATGCCGGCCCAGACGCGGCGAATACACGGCGATTTCGTCGGCGAATGGCCCGAGGGTCGCCAGCACGCGGGCGCCTTTGACAATGACTCCGGCGGAGGTTTCCTTCACCGCCTGCAACGCGGTGCCTTCCTCCAGATTGAACATGCCGGAGACGGTGCGGCTGCGCTGCAGATTGATCAGCGAGTGCGTCAGCACCAGGTCGTTCTCGGCGATGTAATCGTAATAGCGGCGCATGTTCTCGCCGTATTCTTTCTTGCCCTGGCCGAAGTAATCGGCGGCGCCGGCCCAGGCGGCGAAGTGGACATTCATGAAGTCGGGGGAACGGCCCATCATTCCGCAGGTGGTACGAGCCCAGTTGAGCATCATGACGCGGCGGGCTTCGAGGTCCTCGCGGGTGCGGGGAATGATGAAGGACAGGCCGAGAGGGTCGCCGGATTTGGGCGACGTGTAGGTCATTTCGGCGCGGTACTTCGCATCACTCTGCTGCTCGTACAACGACGCGATCGCCTGGGCGCCGCGCGCGAGGCCGGGATGCGTCGTGACGTCCTTCACGCGTTCACCGCGAAACCAAACTTCGCGGGGCTGTTCGCGCAGTCCGGTCAGATATTGCTTTCCCGTGCGCGCTGGCATCGGCTTCGTCTCCCTGAAAACCGGATGGAGTGTTCACGCGGGAGGCGGGGCGGTCAACCGGGGCGAAGGCTGTAGCGGCATCCTTCACGTATGATATACGATACGCCGCGGAGCAGGGCGGGGAATGACTGGCGAGCGACCGATCGAGCTACCCGTCGTTTTCTACCGCACATCGGGTGGGGCTGAGGTGATGCTGAACTGGTTGCGAGGGTTGCCACCGGAAGATCGCCAGGTCATCGGGACCGATCTATCCGTTGTGCAATTTGATTGACCGGTCGGAATGCCACTGTGTCGCGCGTTCGGTAGCGGATTGTGGGAGGTGCGTAGCAGTCTCCCGAGTCACCGAATTGCCCGGCTGCTGTTCTTTGTGCATGAGGGGCGCATTGGCGTGGTGCATGCCTTCATCAAGAAGACCCGGGCGACCCCAGCGGACGATATCGCGCTCGCGCGCAAGCGGATGAAGGAGATGAAGGCATGAATAAAAAGAACCCGCATTGGGGAGCGACCCTCGATGACTTCCTGCGTGAGGAAGGCATTCGCGATGCCACGCGCGCGGAGGCGGTCATTCGCGTCGTGGCCTGGCAACTCCGTCAGGAAATGAAGCGGAAGGGGATCAGCAAGACGCAAATGGCGGAACTGATGCACACCAGTCGCGCGCAGGTAGACCGTATCCTTGGCGCGCGCGGTAACGTAACGATTGAGAGTTTGCAGTGTGCCGCTTCGCTGGTTGGTCGTGAGCTACGGGTTGAGATGGTGTGAACCGGTCCGAAGCGAGAGGATCAATGCACGAAGCGATCGAGCCGCACCGCGACCTCCAGGAGAACCGGGAGCGAGTACTTCAGGATGCGGAAAACGCCTGGAACGAATACCAGGCCGCTGGCCTTCATGTCACGGCGGAAGAGGCAGATGGGTGGCTGGAACATCTCGAACACGGTGAGGATCGCGAGCCACCGCGGCCGCATCAGTGAAGCCTGGCACGGAACATTTGGACCCAGGCGGCACCGCGGGGCGCCCGTCCGCGCGTCTTTTGGCACTGGCGAACCGTGTGAAGGGTACCAGACTTATTGCTCTCGGTCGCGACAGCAAATCTCGTGTCACAATGTTCGCATCGGCGTTCCGGCTGTGGTAATGGCGCGTAGGGGGTCGATCTAAAGCCTGTGAGGGCCGGGAGTCGTATTCGGAATGCCGACCCTCAGAGACATCGAAATCAAAGACAGTGACGGTAGCGTGGCGCTTCTCCAGATCGTCACCGATGTCGGTTCGTTCGACATCATGGCCGGGTTGTCCATGGATGGAGCGGACCTGATTGTGATGGGCTCCCATGTGGGCCATCTGGGGATCGGTATGATCGGAACGGGCCTGCTCTCGTTGGCCTGTCAGGTTCTGAGGAGCTTGGAAGATGTCGAGGCTATCCGAATTCACGGTGCGCGGCGCACAACCGGCACAGGAGCCGGCACAATCCCACGACCGATCCAGGTCACCCGGTCACGTTGTCGTGCTAAAGGGCTGGCGTAAGGGGATGGACAAGCTGGCAGTGACGTTGTTGCTACGCGACAATGGTGTGCCGCTGGCGCAGGCCCACGACGTGACCAATAGCATCCTGCGCGACGAAACGGTCCGTGTGAGCTTTCCTGATGGTATCGAAGTCAAGGCGATTCGCCGTGAGCTCAGGCACTTAGGCGTGATTCTC
>PLSZ01000648.1 GCA_003164305.1 Acetobacteraceae bacterium | reverse complement strand
CTGGCCAGCGCCGGATCGGTGGCGGCGGCGTCCGAACCGGCCCCTCGCGCGGCGACCAAGGGCCAGACCGTGTTCGACGATTACCTGATCCGCCTGGACCGCAGGCCGCATGTGAAGATGCCGAAGCGGCATCTTCAGGCCGTGCATAACGCGACACCAGTGCAACACCGCCTGAAATGGGAATTGCCGGCCGATTATCCAATGGTGGCGCGGCACTACGCCGCGTTGCGGTCGAGCCTCGCCAAATCCAGCGGCCTCGGGCGACGGGCGGGGTCACCCAGGGCGTGATAGGCNNGTGGGATACCAGGGACTGTCGTCGCGGCCCAATAGCCAGCGCCAGTCGGGATTGTACGCGAGCATGACCCAGACGGGTTTCGCCAACGCCCCCGCCAGATGCGCGACCGCGGTATCGATCGAAATCACCAGATCCATCGCCTGGATCAGCGCGGCGGTATCGCCGAAATCGCGCAGCATCGCCCCATGCGTCGTGACGCGCCCGGACCGATCCAGCCAGGCCCGATCGTCAGGCAGAATCTCCTTTTGCAGACAATGAAATTCGATTCCGTTCCGGTTCAGCATTGGCTCCAGGAGCGCCGCCTGGATCGCCGCCCGCGCCTGGCTGGCCGGGGATCCGGACCAGGCGAGACCGACGCGCGGTCCGGACACTGGGCCAAGGTGATGCGTCATGCGGCCAATTCGCGAGGCCGGCGCGCGCAAATACGGCACGTCCGCCGGGATCGTTCCGATCGTGGTCGAAAATGCCAGAGGCAGGCTCATGATCGAAGTCAGCAGGTCGTATTCGGTTTCGTCGGCGTCCGGGCCGAGCACTTGTTCCACCTCCGGCAGTTCCTCCGCCAGGGGGATCAGGTCCTTGTAAACGCTGAGCCGGACTCGCGCGCCACGTTCAGACAGCAAGCGGGCGTAGCGCAGGAACTGAATGATGTCGCCGCGGCCTTGCTCTTCCTTGATCAGCACACGTTGTCCCGCGACGCGATCCAGATCGAGAACGTGATAATCGGGATGCGGCCGGTCGTGATTGGCCACGGTGAAGCGGGTTTCGTAAGCACGCCACCCTTCCTCGCAACGGCCGAGCAACAGCAGGGTCAGTGCCTCGTGCCATTGGATCGATCCGGCATCGGGACACCGCGCCGCGCCATCGCGCAACGCGGCCAGCGCCTCCTCCGGCCGGCCTTGCTCCAGCAGCGCGCGGGCCAGGCCGTTCGCCACGTCGCCGACCCGTTGCGCGGCCGCGTCTTCCGGCAGCCGGCGCCACAGATGCCGAAATTCCGTTTCCGCTTCGGCCAGTTTCCCCGCGGTCGACAAAGCGCGCGCCAGATTATACAGCGCGGGGTCGTTCGCCGGATCCATGTCGATCGCGGCACGGAACGTTACGATCGACTCTTCTGTCTGGCCAAGACCCAGTTGTGCGAGTCCGAGGTTGTTCAACAGGCCGGCGTCGCGATAATTCAGGGAAATGGCGCGCTGATAGGCCTCGACGGCCTTATCGAAACGCTGCACGGCGCCGTACGAACTGCCGAGATTGGAGTGCAGGCGACCATCGTCGGGCCGGATCGCGGCGGCGCGCAGCAGGTAGCTGACACCGTCCGCGTGCCGCCCCTGATTAGTGCAGATCACGCCGAGAAGATGCAGCGCGTCGAAGTGCAGCCTGTCGTGGCGGAGCAGTTCCAGGCAGACGGAAGCTGCCTGGTCGAGGTCACGGGCGGCGTAATGCCGCGCCGCGTCGGCGATGGCGACCGTCATGCACGCGAAACGTCCGGCGGCGGCGTCTTGCCGGCCCGCAAATCGGCGACCGTCGCACGGGTCGTGATCTGGTCTGGATTCATCCGCAGTTCGATCACCGCCGGCTTGCCGCTGTCCACCGCGCGACGGAACGCCGGAGCGAACGCCGCCGTTTCGCTGACGATTTCACCGTGACCGCCGAATGCCTGAATGTATTTGCAAAAATCCGGATTGGTGACCTGAGTGCCGGTCACGCGCCAGGGGTACGCACGCTCCTGATGCATGCGGATGGTGCCGAACTGATTGTTGTTGAACACCAGGACGATGGGAGCGGCACCGTGGTGGAACGCGGTGGCGAGTTCCTGTCCGGTCATCATGAAACCGCCGTCGCCGACCATGCTGACGACCATCCGTTTCGGGTAGGTGATGGACGCGCCGATTGCCGCCGGAACGGAATATCCCATCGCGCCGTTGGTCGGTCCGATGTAGCGCTGCCTGTCGGAGAAGTTCAGAAATCGCGTGGCCCACCCGGCGAAGTTGCCGGCGTCGGTGGTGACGATGGCGTCGGGAGCGAGCAGCGTTTCCAACTCGCGCATCACCGTGCCGAGGTTCAATGTCCCGTCATAATTCGGCACCGCGCGTTGCGCCTCCCGCAACGATCGCAGGTCCCGTGTCCAGGCCGACCACGACGGCGTAACCGGTTCCAGCGCGGCGGCGGCAAGCGCGAACACATTCAGGTCCGAAACAATCCCCAGAGCGGGCCGGAACACACGGCCGATCTCGGCGCCATCCGGCAGCACCTGGATAATCGGCACCGCGCCCGCCATATCCAGCAGCGTGTAGCCCTGGGTCACCGCGTCGCCGAGCCGGCTACCGAGGGCCAGGATCAGATCCGCTTCCTTGATCTTGCCGACCAGGCCTGGATCCGATCCAACCCCCAGATCCCCCGCGAAGTTGGCCTGTGCCCCGTCGTAGTGCGCCTGGCGGCGGAATCCGACGGTGACCGGGATATCGTTCTGGACCAGGAATCGTCCCAACGCGGCGCGGCCCTCTTCAGTCCAGCAGGACCCGCCGACCACCGCGACCGGCCGTTTCCCCGCAGCGATCATCTCCCGCATCGTCTTCAACGCCGCCGGGTCCGGATACGCCACCGAAACCGGCGCGCGAGGGATATCCGGGACACTGACGGCATGCTTCTGCATTTCTTCCGATAAAGCAATAACCACCGGACCGGGCCGGCCCGACGTCGCCACATCCACCGCGTGGGCGACGATTTCCGGTATGCGGTGCGCGTGGTCGATCTGCGTCACCCATTTCGCCAACGGAGCGAACATCTGGCGATAATCGACTTCCTGGAACGCGTCGCGGCCGGTGTCCTCATGCGGGATCTGGCCGACGAACAGCAACATCGGCGTGCTGTCCTGGTATGCGATGTGCACCCCGATCGAGCCATGGCACGCACCCGGCCCGCGCGTGACCATCGCCGCCGCCGGCTTACCCTTAAGTTTACCGTAAGCCTCGGCCATGTTGACCGCGCCCGCCTCGAATCGGCAGGTGACCAACTTCAGTTTATCGCCAACGTCGTGCAGCCCGTCCAGCGTGTCGAGGAAACTTTCGCCGGGAACCTCGAACACATGATCGATGCCCTGAGCGACCAAAGCCGAGGCCAGGATATGGCCACCAAGACGCGGTTTCATTGGAAGCCTTTCGTGTCGGGGAAGAACCGGTTCGGCGGCCGCGGCAGGCCGAGGTTCTCCCGTAATGTTTTGCCCTCGTATTCTTTCCGGAACACGCCACGCCGTTGCAGTTCGGGGACGACCTGATCGACGAACTCGTCCAATCCGCCGGGAACCCATGGAAACATGATGTTGAACCCGTCGCAGGCGCGTTCGTGGAAATACTCTTCCATCTTATCGGCGATCGTCTTAACGCTGCCAACCATCGCCAGCCCGCCATAGGCGCCGAGGATTTGCGCCAGTCGCCTTACCGTCAGATTGTCTCGCTTCGCCCGGTCGATGACGCGCTGGCGCCCGCTCTGGCTTTGGTTCGTCTCCGGAATATCCGGCAATGGCCCGTCCAGGTCGAACTTCGACGCGTCGGTTCCCAGAGCGATCGACAGCGACGCCATGCCGCTGTCCGGATGCACCAGACTATCGAGTTTCGTGCGTTTGGCGTGGGCTTCCGCGTCCGTCTCCCCGACCACGACCAGACAGCCGGGCAGGATCTTCACATGCTCCGGATCACGTCCCACCGCCGATGCGCGCGCCTTCACGTCGTTGTAATAGCGTTGGCAATCGGTGATCGGACCGCCCGGCGAAAAGATCATTTCCGCGGTCTCGGCCGCAAGTTGCCGCCCCGCGTCGGACGCGCCCGCCTGCACGATCAACGGCCAGCCCTGCACCGGCCGCGCGATGTTCAGCGGACCGCGCACCTTGAAGTATTCGCCCTGGTGATCCAGCACGTGCAACCGGTCGGGATCGAAATAAATCCCGTTCTCGACGTCGCGAATGAACGCGTCGTCGGCCCAGGAGTCCCACAGCCCCGTGACCACATCGAAGAACTCGCGCGCGCGGCGGTAGCGTTCGTCGTGCTCCATGTGCTCGTCCAACCCGAAATTCAACGCCGAATCCGGGTTCGATGTCGTGACGATATTCCATCCCGCGCGGCCCTCGCTGACATGATCCAACGAGGCGAACCGCCGCGCGACATGATACGGCGCGTCGAACGTGGTTGAGCCGGTGGCGATCAGGCCCAACCGTTCCGTCACTATCGCCAGAGCCGGCAGCAGCGCCATCGGGTCGAACGACGTCACGGTGGCGCTGCGCTTCAACGCCGCCATCGGCATGTTCAGCACGGCCAGGTGATCGGCCATGAAGAACGCGTCGAATTTTCCGGCTTCCAACTTCTGGGCCAGCCGGACGATGTGCTTCAGATTGAAGTTCGCGTCGGGGTAAGCGCCGGGGTAGCGCCACCACGCGGTGTGAATCCCGACCGGTCGCATGAAGGCACCCAGGCGCATCATCCTCGTATCAGGCATCGTCACGGCTCCTTACGTCTTGTCCACTCCCCAGAACACCGGAGCGGACCCTTTGACAAGGCCCGTCAGGTTCGAGCGCCACGCGGCGTGCGGCATATAGGTGCCGCAGGGGATGACCGGCACCGACTGAAACGCCGCGAGTTGATACACCGCCTCGATCTTTCGCCGTTCCGCGTCGTTCGGCGCGTCGAGCCAGGCTTCGTACGCGGCTTCCAGTTTCGGATCGTCGGGCCAGCCGAACCAGGCTTTGGCGCCGTTGCTGCGCATCGGTCCGGACAGCATCGGATCGACGAATTCGGGCGCAGGGGCGCCGGCCGGGAACATCGACCAGCCGCCTTTGTCCACCGGTTCTTTCGACGGACGGCGCTGCACGACGGTGCCCCAATCGACCATCTGCTCATCGACGTTGATGCCGATCTTCTTGAAGGCATCGACAACAACGGTGGAAACCGCGTGGTAGATGATCTGGTCGGTCGGGTGCATGAACGCCAGCTTCTCACCCGTGTAACCGGATTGTTCCACCATCCGTTTGAGTTCATCCGGCGTCTTGCGTATCCGGACATTATCCATGCCGGCCTCGGTCGCGGACGGCATTCCCGGCACGATGAACCCCATCGGCGCTTTCCAGGTATCCGGCACTTCGCCCATTGCCGCGACCATCACCTCTTTCTGATCGACGGCCGCGAGCATCGCCCTCCGCAGCGCCGCGTTGTTGGTCGGCGAGGTCAGATGGTTCGGCCGCAGGATCGACACGGTCCCGTAAATATCCAGCAACCCGGTGGTGACGCCGCTGGCCTTCCCCAGCATCGGGATCAGATCGGGCTGCGGCAGTTCGACCCAGTCGACTTCCCCGGCGGTCAGCGCGGCGGCGGCGGTCGCCACGTCCGGAATAACCCGCCATTCGACATGATCGACATTCACCTCATGCCTGCCCGCGTTATACGACACGGGCTCCTGCCGCGGGATGTATTTGTCGAACCGGGCGAACCCGGCGTGAATGCCGGACACATACTCGTCCGGCAGAAACTTCAGCGGACCACTGCCAACAATTTCGGTCATCTGCTTGTACGGGTCGGTCGCGGCGAGCCGTTCCGGCATCATCACCGGCTGCGGTTGCACCTTCGAAAGGAAATGCGCCAGCAGCGGGAACGGACGCCGCAACCGCCAGACGATGGTGCGATCGTCCGTGGCCTCGAACGCCTCCACGCGGTCCATGATGATGGGCGCGGTGGCGTCGCGCTTCATCCAACGTCGCAGGGACGCGACGCAATCGCGCGCCAGCACCTTGGTGCCGTCGTGCCACAACAGCCCCTCACGCAGTTTCATGGTCCAGCGCTTGCCGTCGTCGTCGATGACGTGGCCTTCGACCATCAGCGGCCGAGGCACGAATTGCTGGTCGCGGCCGTACAGCCCCTCATAGACCATCAGTGCGAAATTGCGTGTCGCGGTCGCCGTGGTCCACACCGGATCCAGGCTGGTCAGATTGGTCTGCGGCACGAATATCAGGTTTTTCGCAACGCCCCCGAGCGCCGGACGCGCCAAAGCCGCGGCGGCCGTTCCCGCCAGAAAATTCCGTCTCCTCATCGTTTTTTGTCTCCCGTTTACTCCGCCGCTTTGGCCACGCCCGAGACTCTGGTCCGCGTGCGCAACGTCACGAATTCTTCCGCCGCCGTCGGGTGAATCCCGATCGTGCGGTCGAAATCCTGCTTGGTGGCGCCCATCAACACCGCGATCGCCAGCCCTTGCACGATTTCGGGCGCGTCCTCTCCCAACATGTGCACGCCGACGACTTTCTGCGTCTTCTGATCGACCACCAGTTTCATCGTCGTCCTGCGCTCACGGCCGGACAGCGTGTGCCGCATCGGTTTGAATTTCGTCACATAGACATCGACCGGCCCCATGGAGGCCGCGACTTCCTCTGTCAGTCCAACCGTGCTGATCGGCGGGGTGGTGAACACGGCCGACGGCACATTGTGCAACGAAATCTCCCGCGGATTATTCCCGAACAGCGTATCGGCCAAGGCGTGACCCTCGGCGGTGGCGACCGGTGTCAGGTTCATGTGGTCGGTGACGTCGCCGATGGCATAAATATGCTTCTGCAACGTCTGCCGCTGATGGTTGACGATCACCGCGCCATGGGATGTCGTCGTCACGCCGGCTTTCTCCAACCCCAATCCGTTGGTGTTCGGCTTGCGGCCGGTGGCGAAAAACACCAGATCGGCGCTGAGGGATCGGTTGTCGCCAAACGTCAGCACACGCTGCTCGCCATCGGCCGCCAGCTTCCCCAGGACGCAGTTCGGATGCAGCGTCACGCCCTGCGCGGCCAACTCCTCCGCCAGGCTTTCCCGGATATCCTGATCGAAGCCGCGCAACGGCAGCGGCTGGCGGTAGACCAAATGCGTCTCCGCGCCCAGAGCCTGAAAGATGCCGGCGAACTCGACGGCGATATAGCCGGAGCCGCAGACGATCACCCGCTTCGGCATGTCCTTCAGATAAAACGCGTCGTCCGAGATAATCCCCAGCTCGGCGCCGGGGATTGGCGGCCGCTCCGGTTGGCCGCCCGTAGCGATGACGATATATTTCGCGGTGACCCGTTGTCCGCCGACATCCAGCGTATGCGGATCGATGAACGTCGCGCGGGCATCGAAGATCGTCGCGCCGGCGTTGGCCAGCAACTTACGATAGATGCCTTCCAGCCGGGTGATTTCCTTATCCTTGGCGGCGATCAGCCTGGCCCAATCGTGCGGGCCCTTTACGATCGTCCAGCCGAATCCCGCGGCGTCGTCAGCCCAGGAACCGTATTCGCCAGCCTGGACGAGGAGTTTTTTGGGGACGCAACCAATGTTGACGCAGGTGCCCCCCCAGAACCGTTCCTCGGCCACACCGACGCGGGCACCATACCCGGCGGCGATACGCGCGCAGCGAACACCGGCGGAGCCGCCGCCGATGACGAACAGATCGAAGTCCATGTGCGCTCTTCCTCCTACCTCTGGGCATCCCGTCCCCCAACTTGATCGCGGACCGTGCCCGTAGCAAGGTGGAGGCCACAATCAGGGGAGGTATGCGATGACCAGATTATTGTCCCGCGCGCCGGAGCGTTTGCATCATCACGCCTATGTCGTGAAGGATCAGGAAAAGAACCGCCAGTTCTTCGAGGATATTCTGGGCATTCCGCTGACCGCCACCTGGTGCGAGAAGCACTTCAACGCCTGGGTTGGCCGCGAGGTCTCGTTCTGCCACACCTTCTACAGTCTCGGCGACGGCGGCGCGCTGGCCTTCTTCTCCTTCGCGGATGAGGAGGTCTACCGGAAGACCCAGGCCGAAAAGCCCGCGGAAATCCGGAGTTTCGATCACATCTCCTTCAAGGTCGATGAAGCCACCTTCGCCGAACTCACCGGCCGCGTCGAAGCCGCCGGATTGAGGTTGCGCGTCACCGATCATGGTTACTGCAAGTCCTTGTATTGCGAATCGCCGGACGGACTGATCATGGAATTCACCGTCGACCCGCCGCACGCCGGCCAGATCGACGCGATCCGCCGCGCCGACGCGCATGCCGAACTGGCGCGCTGGATGGCCGGCGATCACCGGGTCAACAACGACCTACGGCTGCACGAGCCGGCCTGACGGCGGGGGAGAAATACCGGATGCACCAGCCCAACCGGATCAAAGCGGCCATGCGCGCGGGCCGTAAGGCGTACGGCTACAGCCTGTCTTTTCCGTCCCCCTGGGTCATCGACATTCTGGGCAAGCTCGACTTCGATTACGTCTTCATCGACGGCGAGCATGGTCCTTTCGGCCTGGACCAGCTTGAGGACATTTGCCGCACCGCCGAACGTTACGACCTGACCACGTTCGCGCGGGTGCCGGACATCGGCTCCTCGACCATCCTGCGCTATCTCGATCGTGGCATCATGGGCATTCTGGGCCCGCACATCGCCACCGAGGCCGACGCCCGCCAGTTGGTGCGCGCCTGCTATTTCGGTCCGAAGGGAGAACGATCCTTCGGCGGCAATCGCGGCACCGCCTACAATGCCCGGATCCCGGACAAGGCGGCGTATTACCGGGAAGCGAACGAGCAAATGCTGGTATGCGCCCTGCTGGAAGACGTCGCCGTGCTGGACAACCTGGATGCTATTCTCGGCGTGCCGGGCATCGATCTTTACAGCATCGGCCCGAACGACTTCGCGCAAAGTCTGGGTTATCCCGGGGAGCCGGATCATCCTGAAGTCGTCAAGGCGATCCAGGATCTCACGCGCCGCATCCAGCAGGCGGGCGGCACGATGCAATTGGACGTGATGGACGGCGCGTGGGTCAGCGACATGCTGCTGGAAGCCGGCCAGCGGATTTTGCCGTCGTAGGCTGCACCCGATGATGCTGACCCTTCCCGATCTGGCCGCTACACGGCGCCTGGCGGCCCGCGTCGCCGCGGTCCGTCGGCCCGGGGACGCGATCCTGCTGAGCGGGAACCTGGGCGCCGGCAAGACCGAATTCGCGCGCGCCTTGTTGCGCGCCGCCACCGGCGATCCCGCGCTGGATGTGCCCAGTCCGAGTTTCACCTTGGTGCAGACATACGAGACGCCTCTCGGCCCGGTGCATCATTACGATTTGTGGCGCCTTGACGGACCTGCCGCGTTGGCCGAACTCGGCTGGGACGACGCCCGCGACGACATCGTCCTTGTCGAATGGCCCGATCGACTGGGCTTGCACAAGCCTCCGGGCTCGCTGTCCCTGACGTTCGAACTGGCCGACGGCGACGCCCGTACCGTGCACATCGAAGGCTGGTCCGAACGGCTTTCCCCTTAAACGAAATCCCGCGCCCGCTCGATATCCTCCAGCACGCTGCCATGCGACACCAGCAGCACTTCATCGAAACCGATGTCCTTAAATCGTTGCATCCGCCGCTTCGCCTCATCCGCGGCACACACCAGCGATGTCGCCACCTCCGCCAGCGCCTCCGACCCCGGCCGCCCCGCCAGGTCGATCGCGACATTGGCCAGCACCGCGTTGGTGCCACCCGCTTCGCGATAAATGCGCATGCCGTGCTCCAGATCGTCCCAACTGCTGTAACGGCCGGACGGAGTCCAACCCTGGCACTCCTGTGCCGCGAAGGTGATCCACCGCGGACTGCGCCAGGCGCCCATCAGGATCGGCGGCCCACCCTCGCAATCCGGCCACAGCGACAGCACGCCGCCTTCATTGGCCGGTTCGCCTCGCCACGCCCGCCGCATTGTCTCCAGCGAGCGCTTCATGATCCCGAACCGCCGGTCGTAATCGTAGCCGAGCAACTCGAAATCCGCGCGAGTCGATCCGCTGCCAACCCCAAGCCGCAGCCGGTTGCCAGACAGCGCCTGCACCGATTGCACGCGATGCGCCAATTCGATCGGATTGCGCAATGGCAATTGCAGCACCGAAATCCCCAGTTCCACCCGCTCGGTCACCGCGGCAAGGACGGATAATTCGATCAGCGGATCCAGTGTCGGCCGGCCTCGGCCCAAAGAGTCGCCGACCCAGATGCCAAGGAAATCGGCGGCTTCGATGCGCCGCGCGTAGTCGGCCATGCGGCTCAATACCTTATCGTAAGGTTTAATACCCGGATCGACGCGAATCATCGTGCCTATGCGCATGGCTCTCTCCCACATGGTGTTTCGCCCAGGGAAGCACGGAAGCCCGCGCGCGACAAATTCACACGCAGACGTCGATCCATTCGGCGTCCACCAGCGCCGCCATGCGCAGCGGGTCGATGCGCAACGCGCTGTGGGTGGAACCGGCGGCGGGCACCACCTCCTGGAACGCCTTCAACGAAACATCGCAATACACCGGCAGCGGCGTCGCGAGGCCGAATGGACAAACCCCGCCGACCGGATGGCCGGTGATCGAAACGACTTCCTCGGCGCTCAGCATCCGCGGCTTGCCGCCGAACGACGCTTTCGCTTTCTTGTTGTCCAACCGGGCAACGCCGCTGGTGACCACCAGAAAATCGCGCCCGCCCACGCGCAACGACAACGTCTTGGCGATTTGCGCCGGCGTCACGCCGTGCCCCTCCGCCGCCAGAGCCACCGTCGCGGTGCTGCCAGCCAGTTCGACGATGACGACATCGGGCGCCTTCGCGGCGAGAAACGCCCGCACGGACTCAAGGCTCATGGCATTTCGTAACCCACCGTCGATTCGATTTCCAACACTCGCCGCACCGCCGGACGTTGCATCATCCGATCGTAATGCGCGGACACCGCCGGGAACGATCCCGGCGTCGGCCCGCCCGCGTCCATCCAGCGCCAGAACAGCCGGAACAAGTGAATATCGGCGATCGAGTAGTCGCCGACAGCCCATTCGCGGCCCGCGAGTTTTTGTTCCGCGACGGCAAAGACCTCATAACGCCGCGCCGCGCCCGCCCGCCGCGACGGATGCACCGTCGATGCCAGAAACGACATCCACGACACCACCTGCGCTTCCGCCTCGATGTCGCCGGAAGGCAGCAACCCCGCCTCCGGAAAGCGGCGGGCGATGTACCACAGCGTCCCCGCGACCTCGGTCAGCACCCGTCCGTCGATCAGCAGCGTCGGCACTTTCCCGTCCGGGTTCAGCGCCAGAAACGCCGCCGTTTGCGTTTCCTTCCGCGCGAACGAAATCGGCCGCGGCTCATACGCCGCGCCGGCCTCATGCAGCGCAATATGCGTCGCCATGGAACTGCCACCGGGTCCGAAGTAAAAGGTCAGCATCGTCGATTCCTTCGACTGTGATTGGCCTCCCCCTTAGCATGACGGCGGAACCACCCGGATGGCAACCGACGTCCCGCCATCGCGCGGGGTTCAGAGCCTCGGCGACGCGGGAACAGGAGCGGACACAGGAACCGTAGACGTGCCAGAGGACGCGCTGGACGACGTGCCAGTGGTCGTGGTGGTCGAAACCCACAGGATTTTCGTGCTCTGGCTCGCTCCCATGCTGAACACCTGATAGCCAACCTGCGCCAACTGGCCGCCGGCGACGGACAACCAGACGACGGCGGAGATGTACTGGCCACTGTTGTTGACCAATGCGCCCTGCGCGTTGCAGGTGATCGAGGGATCCGCGGGGTCCTGGATCAGCGAACTGACATTCTTATCGAAAGTGGTGTTTGGCTGAAAGGTCAGCGACCAGTCGCTGTCCGAAATGCCCGGCGGATTATTATTTCTGATCGCATTCACAACGTTGCGATAACCGGTATAACCGCTGACCGGAACCATGCCGTTGCTGGAGTTGTTCGTCCCCCCGGTCGGACCGACGGGGGTAGGCGGCTTCGAAACCGTGATCCCTCCACTGGCCGTGACGGTGGCCCAGGAGGGAATGCCCGTGGACGTCGCCGTCGTCAGGGGTGAAGCCGACCCGGCGGTCGGGGCCGGGGCCAAAGTCGTCGTGATCGTCGCGGGTGTCAGCAGGTTGAAAGCGCCAATGATCGCCGGCATGGAACGTCCTTCTCGGTTACAGTCAAACCCTACCATGCGCGTCCTTCGGGCCGCCACCTTCCATCTGATCGAAACCCCTTGCTCCAAACCACTTTCCCTGGGCGCCGATTTCCGCGACACTGGCCGTCATGAATGACTCGCTCGCGCCCGACGCGCTCGCCTTGCACCGTGCCCTGGTCACGCTGGACACGCATATCGACATCCCATGGCCGCCCGGCCCGGAGCCGTTTCAGGACGGCCCACGCCGGGTCGACATGCCCAAAATGGACCGCGGCGGCCTGTCCGCCGGTTGCTTTGTCGCCTATGTGCCGCAGGCCGCGCGTTCCCCCGCCAGCGAGGACGCCGCCTTCGCCCGAGCCATCGCCATGCTCGACCACATCAACGCGATGGGCCGCACGGAGAACAACCTGACCGCGCGCGTGACCTCCACCGCCGACGCGATCGAGGCGGCGAAACGCGACGGAGTTCTCGCGATCGTGCCCTGCGTGGAGAACGGCTTCGCGGTCGGCACCGACCTGTCCCGCCTCGCCGAATTCCGCTCCCGCGGCGCGCGGTACTTGACGCTGACGCACAACGGTCACAACGCTTTGGCCGATAGTTGCAATCCCCGCCGCGATCTGGGCGATCGCGAAAGCGAGCACGGCGGCCTGTCCCCCATCGGCGTTAAGGCCATCGCCGAACTGAATCGGCTTGGCATCATGGTCGATGTCGCCCACACCTCCCGCGACACCATGCTGCAGGCGTCCGAGGCGTCCCGCACGCCGATCGTCTCCACCCATTCCTGCGTCAGCGCGCTGTGCGACCATTCCCGGAACATGACGGATTGGCAACTTGATGTCATTCGCGACGTGGGCGGCGTGATTCAGATCACCGCCGTCTCCGCGTTCCTGAAGCCGAACGCCAAGCCCGAGGACGTCACGACCGCCGATTTCGCAAACCACGTCGATTACGCGGTGAACCGCATCGGCATCGATCACGTTGGCATCTCGTCCGACTTCGACGGTGGCGGCTGGTTCAAAGACTGGCGCGACGCCGGCGACAGCGCCAACATCACCATCGAACTGGCACGCCGAGGCTACGACCGCGGTGCGCTGGAGAAGTTATGGGGTGGCAACTTTCTCCGCGTCATGCGGGTGGTGGAGGAGGCAGCGGGCTGATGCGCACGATAAAGCTTCCCTCGGGCGAACAAGTGTCCGCGATCGGTCAGGGCACCTGGTACATGGGCGACCGCAAGGGCGAAGCAACCCGGGAGATCGCGGCGTTACAGTTAGGCATCGATCTCGGCATGACCCTGATCGACACGGCGGAAATGTACGCCGATGGCGGCGCCGAACGGATCGTCGCGCAGGCGGTCGCCGGCCGGCGCGATCAGGTATTCATCGTCAGCAAAGTGTATCCGCACAACGCCTCCCGCTCCGGCGTGCCGGCGGCGTGCGAGCGCAGCCTGAAGCGGTTGAACACCGATCGCATCGATTTGTATTTGTTGCACTGGCGCGGCGGTCATCCTTTGGCCGAAACCGTCGCGGCGTTTGAGTCGTTGCGTCAGGCGGGAAAAATCCGCCATTGGGGCGTGTCGAACCTTGACGTCGCGGACATGGAGGAAATCGCCCGCTCGCCCGGTGGCGGCGAGTGCGCGGCCAATCAGGTGCTGTATCATCCCAACAGCCGCGGCATCGAATACGATCTGTTGCCGTGGTGCGAAACGCGCGGCATCGCGATCATGGCGTATTCGCCTCTGGGCCACACGACCAGCCGTTTGTTACGCTCTCCGGCGTTGGAGTCGGTCGCGAAACGGCATGGCTGCACGCCGGCCCAGGTGGCATTGGCGTGGGGGTTGCGGTTCCCGAATGTAATCTCGATTCCGAAAGCGTCCGATCCGGATCACGTGCGGGAGAACGCGGCGGCGATCGATGTGGTGCTGACGGCGGAAGACCTGGCGGAGATCGACGCCGCGCATAAGCCTCCTGGCCGGAAGCAGCCGTTGGATTTGCTTTAAGGTCAGCGTATTCCGTTTTAACCATTCTCGGCGCGTATGGGTCGTCGCGCGGTGAAAAGCTAACGCGAATCACGCGAAGAAACGCAGGTAATGATCATCTAATTATCGGTGAGCAAACCGCCGGTCATGAGGCGGCTCAGGTTCTATCCCACCGGCACCTTCGCGTTTCTTTGCCTGATTGGGGTCACCGCGGGATTCCTTCAAAATCGTACGCGAAGCCGAATGGAGTTCGGAATCAGAGGCTTCCGCGAACGGCCGTTTTCGGAAGGGTCATCGGTCGGTCAGTCCGCCAGTTTGGCGGCTGGTGACACGACCGTTGGGTCTACCCCTTGAGGTAAGTCTCAGCACGCCTGGCGATTTCACGAGCCTTCGCCGCGGCGGCACCGGTATAAGTCTCCGGCTTGCTTAGCATGTCGATCGTCTCCGGCGGGATTTTACGCCACACCTGGTCGGCCGACTGCTGCTGAAGCGCCCATTGAGTCGCTTCAAGCAGCGAGATCCCCTCCTGTCCTGAATGTGGCATGGCGATGTGATTCACCAACTCGTGAGCGTCTCCCTCATAGCCTGCCATCTGGAGAGCGATGTAGATCGGCTCGGCAAGAATGGCATCACCCTGGGCTTCGAAGTTTCTCTTGAGCGACGCTTCATCGACCGAGATACGCGAGATGAACGGTTTCCCGCTCGCTTCGCGCAGCAGGGTGTTGAGCTGATTGACCAGATTGACCACAATCGTCGGAAAATCGCGGGCGATTGGGCTGCCGACCAGGTCACGCTGGTGCTCGCTGACCATCGTCGCCAGAACCTTGCCGAATTCGATTTGGTTCTTGATCCATGTCCCCTCGAGGTTCTCGAAATTAATCGGGTTCCTCTTGTGAGCCATGGTTGACGATCCGACCTGTCCTTTCTCGAAGGGCTCGCCGAGTTCGGCGATCTCCGTCCGCATCAGGTGCCGGCCGTCTCGACCAAACTGCCCGAAGGCGGCGGAAAGCTTGATGCAGCAGAACAGGTAATCAGCGAGTGGTTCCGGTGGAAGAATCTGCGTACTGATCGGCGCGGCTTTGAGACCGAGCTTTTCGAGCACACGCTCCTCAAAGGTCCTGTCGCCGCAGCGACTCGCGATGCCGAGACCCACCTGAGCGTTGTAAACGCCGACAGCGCCAGAGATCTTTCCCACCAACTTTTCCGCGGCATTACTGGCACTTTGGATGTTGGTGAGAACCCGACTGAGGATCGTTGCGAACCAGAAGCCGACAGTTATGGGCAGCGCGTGCTGTCCGTGTGTTCGGCCGATCTGAGGCTGATGCGCGAATAAATTGACTTGCTCGGCGAACAGACCAACCACCTTGTCGGTGAGCCGCTTTACGACTTCGTGTCCGCGCGCGAACTGCAGAGCCCGAGCGGTGTCGAGCGCGTCGTAGCTTGTGAGCGGAACATGAATCCAGCGCCGAAGTCCCGGGTCAACCTTGCTCTGGGCGATCCGCACCCACGCGCGAATGTCGTGCCTGGTCACGTTGCGTTCCACATCTTCGACGTCGGTTGTCGAAATGGCGAGGAGTTCCTGCTCAACAACACGCGTGAGTGATGCGATATCGGCCGCGGGAATGATCCCGATGTCGGCCAACGTCTTCATTGTCGCGATTTCTACTTCGGCGACAGCCTGAAACAGGTTGTCGTAGCCGAAAACTGATTGCAGGTCCTTCGGCTGATACCGAGGGTTCCCTGGAAGTGAGAGATTTGCCATGACTTGCTCCGTTCATTTTTGAGGGGCTTTGACCTACCCCGATTCTTCGGACCACGGCCCGGTTGAGAGAGTTGGCGTGTCCTGTGCCTTCGCATGTGCCAATAGGAGGGCCGAGCGTCGTTGTGGATGAGTTCCATCGTCGGGGTGATTTCCTTCCACAAACCTCGGTTTGCGCATGGATCGGGCGGGGGCCGGATTCCTACCGAATTTCGCTTTCGAAATCCCCTTTCAAAACCGGCTTCAACGGCAATCGGAATGTGCAAGGGCGGGCGTTCTGGTCACGTTCCTTCTTACCGTACGATTTTGAACAGATCGGCTGGTAACCCCTGATTCGCGTCATTCTAACGGATCTCGGCGTACGGGTCGTCGCGCGGTGAAGAAGTTAAACGGGAATCATGCGAAGAAACGTAAACAGCGCAAATAATCATCATCAAATTGTTGGTAACCAAACCGCTGGTCATAAGGCGGCTCAGGTTCGATCCCACGGGCACCTTCGCGTTTCTTCGCGTGATTCGCGTCATTCTGAAACTTCCTTGCGGATACGGGTGGTGGCGCTGTGAACAGGTTAAACGCGAAAAAATGCACAAGCAAAATATTGGTGATGAAACGTATCGTCAACGGCCTCTGAAACCGCGAGAAGCACTCCCTCGTCGCCCCAACCGGCCACCAACCCCGGCCACTCACCCCAACCCATACCGCACCAGCAGCCAAAGTTTCCGCCACAACGGCAGCCCCACCCGCACCGACACGTCCCGCCAGCCACTGCGTTCCAGGCACGTCAGGATCGCCGCGTACGTCTCCCCCATCAGGCGCGCCGGCTTCATCGCCGTCTGATCGCACTTCGCCATATGCGCGCGCGCCGCCTCGAAATACCTCTTCGCATCCGCCGCCAACCGCCGCCCTACCTCAGGCAACGCCGGAGACGCCACCGCCCCCGCCGGATCCCGAGGCACCCGGGCCGCGTCCAGATACTCCGCCGGCAAGTAAAGCCGCCCCCGATCCGCGTCCTCCTGAATATCGCGCAGAATATTCGTCAGTTGCAGCGCCCGTCCCAAATTCCACGCCACCTGATCCGCCTCGGCCGAGCCATCGCCGAACGCCCGCACCGACAACCGCCCGACCGCCGCCGCCACGCGATCGCAATACAGGTCCAACGTCGCCAGATCGGGCGCTACGATCACCGTCTGGGCGTCCATCGCCATGCCGTCGATCACCGCGATGAAATCCTCCTGCCGCAGCCCGAAGCGGGCCACCGCGGCGGCCAGCACGCGAGTGACCGGCCCATCGGCCTCGCCGCGGTACAGCCCCGCCACACGGTCCCGCCAGGCCGCCAGACCGCGCAGTTTGTCCGGCAGCGCGCCCTCTTCGTCGGCGATATCATCGACGATCCGGCAAAACGCGTAGATTGCGTACATCGCGTTCCGCCGGTCCGGCGGCAACACGCGCATGCCGCGGTAAAAGGAGGTCCCGGCCTTCCGGACCAATGCCTCGATTTCGTCCAGATCCGCCTTCGACGCACCCAGCGGCGAGGCTACCGCCACACCAGCGCTCCCAGCGCGCGCATCAGGCTGAAGGCGCCGTCGGTCCTG
This sequence comes from Acetobacteraceae bacterium, assembly GCA_003164305.1. Next base: position 11,121 of record PLSZ01000648.1, on the reverse strand, counting down.
GTCAGCGCCACCCGTGTCGCCAGAGGGTCGAACTTCGCCAGTCGCTCCGCCAGGCGCATCGCCAGCCGGCAGATGAACGTCGTTTCCGCCCGCAGCCGCCGGCTTCGCACCAGATACGGTAGTTCCTCGGCCGCCAGGTTCAGCCGGTCCACCCGGTCCAGCATCGTGATGAAGGTGCGCCGCAGCCCCGGCGACTCCTCCGACCCGAGCAAATCCCGCGTCGCGATGTTGAAATGCCGCATCAGCGTCTGCGGAATATAGCACCGGTCCAGCGTACGCATGTCGGTGCCGCAATCCTGCAGATGGTTCAACAACTGCAAAGAAATGCACAGCGCGTCGGAGGCCCGGTACGCCGCGTGATTTTCCCCGTGCAAATCGATCACGTATCGCCCAACCGGCACGGCCGAGTAACGGCAGTAATTATACAGCTCGTCGAACGTCTCGTACCGCTGTTTGGTGGCATCCTGGCGGAACGCGATCAGCAAATCCGTCGCGTGCACCGGGCTCACCTTCGTCTCGCTCAAACTCTCCCTCAACTTCGTCGCACTGGGCGATCCGTCCCGCCGCTTGCCCAGAAGCACGTCTTCCATGACATCCAGCCGGGCGACCTTTTCCTCCGGCGCCAGCACGGGCGAATCGGCGATGTCGTCGGCGTTGCGGGCGAAGCTGTAATACGCGTGCATATGCGTCCGCACGCGCCGCCCGAGCAAATGGGAGCCCACCGGAAAATTCTCATCGGAGCGCGACTTGCCAGACCACGCTTCCACATTGGCGAGCGCGTCGGTGTCAATGACCATGTCGTTCATGGCGAGCCTCCGGCATAGGCACGTCCTTTCCAAACCACGCCGCGACCCAGGTGATGATGAGCGGCCGAGCCAATCGTCGCCGCCATATAAAACAAAGCGATCGCCGGGAGAAAGAATGCCCACACGTATGACCGGCGAAACCGCGTCAGCGTCGGCGTGTACGAGGCCGCGAACAGAGCCCAGGTGAGCAATCCCAGACCGCGAATCCAGCCATGCCCGAACAGCGCCGCCAGTGGCGGGACCAGCCAGATCAACGTCATCGCCAACGTCGTTCCGGCCACCAGAAATGGCGAGAAATGCAACTGCGCGTAAGCCGAACGCGCGATCATCCGCCAGATATCCAGCACATCCGGATAGGGGCGGATGGAGCGTGCCTGCGCCGAATGTCCCAAATAAATCCGGCCACCGGTCTTTACCGCGCCGGCCAGAGCGACGTCGTCGATCAATGCGCCTCTCACTGCTTCAATCCCGCCAATTCTGCTCAATGCCCGGCGCCTGATCAGGACCGTGCCGCCCGCCGCCGCCGCTGTACCACATAATGGGTTATTCACCCAGGCAAACGGATAAAGCAACTGAAAGTAGAAGACAAAGGCCGGAATCAATGCCTTTTCCGCCCAACTGTCGCAACTAAGTGTAACCATTTCGGAAACCATATCGAGATCATGACGCTCCGCCATCGCCACGAGACTGGCGAGATGAGGCGGGTCATGCTCGATATCCGCGTCGGTGAGAAAGATGTACTCCGGCGTACCGGCCCCTGCTTCCAGCGCGGCGGCGATTCCCTGATGCACCGCCCAGAGTTTGCCCGCCCAACCCACCGGCCGCGGCGCGCCGGTCAGCACGGTCAACTGGCCGGTCCCGTCCAGGGCGCGGACGATCGCGCCCGTGCCGTCCTCGCTGTTATCGTCGACCAAAGTGACGCTGAACGGTCCGGGATAGTGCTGCTCCAAAAGGGAGCGGATGGTGCGGGCGATGAAGGGCGCCTCGTCCCGGGCGGGAACCACGATCGCCACCGGCGGCGCGCGCGACGGGATCGCGACCGGCAGCACCGGACCCGCGCTCCAGAACCGGCCGCGCATCGTCAGCAGCCAGCACCAGATCAGGAACGCCAGAACAACCAGCGCCCTCATGGACGCCCACTCACGGTCGCCGCCTCACGGGCGTTCCCCCCGTCGTGCTTGTCACGGGCGCAGCATGCCCGCCGCGCGGAACCACGCCACGGCGTCCACCACCGCCTCCCGCGCCGGCCGCGCCTTGTAGCCGAGTTCCGCCTCCGCCTTGGCCGAGGAATAGAACATCTTCTTGCGCGCCATCTTCAGGTGATCGCGCGTCATCAACGGCGCGATGCCGGTCAGCGGCGCGGTCTTCTCCATCGCCCAGGCGATCGGCCAGATCAGCGACTCGGGCAGCCGGATGCGCGGCGGCCGCTGTCCCGCGACTTCGGCGATCAACGCCAGAATGTCCTTCAGCAGCATGTTGTCGCCGCCGAGCACATACCGCTCTCCGATTCGCCCGCGTTCCAGCGCCAGAGCGTGGCCCTCGGCCACGTCGTCCACGTGCACGATGTTCAGCCCGGTATCGATGTAAGCGGGCACCCGGCCGCGCGCCGTGTCCAGAACCATTTTGCCGGTCGGAGTCGGCTTGATGTCGCGCGGCCCGACCGGCGCCGCGGGATTGACCACGACCACCGGTAACGATTCGCGCGCCGCGAGTTCCAGCACCGCCCGCTCGGCCCGATACTTGGACCGTTTGTAGATGCCGACGAAATCCGCCTCGTTGGTCGGCGTGTTCTCATCCGCCGGCGTGCCGTCGCCGATCTGGCCCAAAGCGGCGACGGAACTGCAATGCACGATCCGCTCGGCCCCCGCGTCGGCGGCGGCGCGAATCATCGCCACGGCGCCGTCGACGTTGGCGCGCATCATCTCCTCCGGCACCGGCACCCACAGCCGGTAGTCGGCCGCCACATGCATGACGTACCGGCAGCCCACGGCGGCGCGCGCCAGGGACGCGGGGTCGGTCAGGTCGCCGGTCACCACCTCCGCGTCCAGTCCTTCCAGGTTGCTTCGGTCGCTGGTCGCTCGCGCCAGCAGCCGCAGCGTGTGGCCTCGCCGCGCCAGCACCCGCGCGACGGCGGAGCCGACAAAGCCGGTGGCGCCCGTGATCAATGTTGTCATGCGCCCTTCCTACAAGATGGCGGGCGGCGATGGAACGAGCGGCCGTGTTCGCCGCGCCCCCCCAAGGCAAGTCAGCGCCGGGTCAGCGCGGAGGCGCCGCGGAGTTAGCGCGGTGACGGAGTTCCGGTGGCGGCCCCGGTGAGAACCCCAGGGTCGGCATCCGAAGCGAACGCGGCTTGTTGCGCGGTTCCCGGCCGCGGCATCGTGGCGCCGTCGGTCAGGACATCGTGCTCATACACCGCCAGCAGGCCGGCGAGGGCGGCGCGGGTGCCGGTTGGGATCGTCACCTGGTCCAGGCGCGTGGCGAAGATCCCGGCCCAGCGCGACAATTGCCCCGCGGACCAGGCGTCGCCGCCCGAGCGGAACGCCCGCTCGGCCAACCGCATGCCCATGAATGGTTCCCGCAGCGCCGCTTCGTCGCCAGAACGTAACAACGTGAGCGTGGCGTCGATCGCCTCGGCCGGCGCGTTCGCCGGCCACGCGTCGCCGGTTACCGCGACAGTCGGCCCGGAGCTTACGGCTGCCATTGGCGCGACACCGATCCCCCCATGCGTCGCGGCGCCACGCGGCATCGCCATCAGCAGGACCAGCGCGCAACAGCAGAGAAACACAGGTACCATCCAACGATGCGTACCCGGATGGGACACTACCACGAGCATGCGAGCCTCCAACGCCACGGCGACAGATCGCCTCGACAGCCACCATGCCTGAAACTCATGAACGAACCGTTAACGGCCCCTGTTCATTAACGGCCCCTTGGCGGACGCGTCTCGCGCGGGCCCGCGCGGCTTGACGGCCGCCGCGGTCCGGAGTCACCACCGCGACGCAACGCGCGACAGGCTCCTGCGATGACCCAGACTCCGTCGATGACCCAGAACATCTACGACGATCCGGACTTCTTCGCCGGCTACAGCCGCCTCGCCCGCTCCATCGACGGCCTGGACGGAGCCCCCGAGTGGCCGGCGTCGCGCGCCATGCTGCCCGATCCGGTCGGCCCGCGCGTGGTCGATCTGGGCTGCGGCTTCGGCTGGTTCTGCCGGTGGGCGCGCCAGCACCACGCGACCGAGGTGCTCGGCCTGGACGTCTCGGAGAACATGCTGGCGCGCGCGCGGGCCGAGACCGCCGATCCCGCGATCCGCTACCGCCGCGGCGACCTCGAGCATCTGGACCTACCGCCCGCGTCGTTCGACCTCGCCTATAGTTCGCTGGCCCTGCACTACATCCGGGACCTCCCCGGCCTGTTCGCCGTGCTGCGCGACGCCGTGGTGCCAGACGGCCATCTGGTGTTCTCGGTCGAGCATCCAATCTACACCGCGCCGTCGCATCCCGGTTGGACCGCGGATGCCACCGGGCATCAGACCTGGCCGCTCGACTCCTATCTGCTGCAGGGCCCGCGCCAGACCGACTGGCTCACCAAGGGCGTCATCAAGCAGCACCGCACCGTCGCGAGTTACCTCAACGCGCTGACCGATCATGGCTTCACGATCGCGCATGTCGAGGAATGGGGTCCGGACGAAACCCAGATCGCGGCCCATCCGAACTGGGCGATCGAGCGTCACCGGCCGTGTTTCCTGCTCGTCGCCGCGCGCCGCGCCGCCTGACCCGCTCGCCTTCTCGGGCACATCCCCGCCGCATCACGCCCGCCCTCTCAGCCGTCATGGCCGGGCTTCGACCCGGCCATCGCGTGCCGTACGATGTCGGCTGGATCGGACAAACGGCACCGCGACACCAGCGTCACCAAAACGCGAGGCTCAAATCACCTCCCGCGATCCCTTCCGCCACCAATCGGTCCCATTTTCACCACGATCCAAGGAACGTTCTCCTGAAGTTTTAATAAAACTACCTACGAACCGCACCCCGAATCTCGCCCGCCGCCAACTCACTTTTTTTCAACCCCCGGAACCAAACCGCGTTATCTCCGTTCGATTTAAACGCGAGTAGGTGCGCTCGCCAACGAATATTGGAGATCAAAATATGTTGAAAACCTTACTCGCGGCGACGGCGGCTCTGACTTTGGTTTCGGGCGTGAGCTTCGCGCAATCCTATTCCGACTCCACGACCAAAACCACCACCGGAGTCGCCACCCCACTGGGCGATGTGGGCGTTTCGAAGACCACCCGCACCACCGGCGACAGCAACGGCATGCGCGTGGAGAAAGAGAAGTCCGTTCATCGCGACGGCATGATGGCCGAGAAGGACAAGACCGTGTCGAAACACACCGATGTTTCGCCGGACGGCGATGTCAGCCACAGCAAGACCGAATCGACGACGATTCGCTGATAACCACCCGGGAACGGGTTCGCCATCCGCGCGGCGAGCCCGTTTGCTCTCGAACCAGGGAGTTCGCATCATGAAAGTTTCCAGTCATGCGGTTCGCCTCACGGCGAGCGGAGCATTGCTCGCCGCGGCCACAATGCTCACCGCGTGCGCCCAGCCTCAGCCGGTGACAAAAACCACCAGCTCGACGTCGGAGCCGGCGCCGAATGTCAAGATGACCACGACCACCCAAACCACGACCATGGCGCATCAATAAAGTTTAATTTGAGCAAGGGTGTCCGGCCGCCCTCACGTTATCGTGCCGCGGTATTATTTGGGATTAGCATCGTTTTATCGCGCCCGTGAGACGATCTCCGTGCCCCCGCGCGGAGGTCGCCTTAAGGCGTGGCCGATCGCGGATATCGCGCGCCCCTGTGTCCCTGCTAACCTGCCGCCTCCATCACCGGAGGCCATCCCCCATGCCCGTCGTCGAAACCGAGCGCCACGGACAAATCCTCGTCGTCCGCATGAACCGGCCCGAGCGCCTGAACGCCCTCAGCCACGAAATGCGCACGCTCCTCGCCGAAGCCTGGACCGGTTTCCGCCACGACGACGCGCTGGAGGTCGCCATCTTCACCGGCACCGGCCGCGGCTTCTGCGCCGGCGAGGACATGCAGGAGTCCTTGAAGAACGGCGCTCCCGGTGGCCGCCGCCCCGATATCGAGGACCCGTTCATGTCCGGCGCGCTGGAAAAACCGGTCATCGCCGCCGTCAACGGCTTCGCCATGGGCGGCGGTTTCATGCTGGTGGAGCGCACCGACCTCCGCCTCGCCGTGCGCGGCGCGGTGTTCGAAGTATCCGAGGCCAAGCGATGGCTACTGGGCGGCTACAACCACGGCCACATCGCCAACGTGCCGTTCCCGATCGCGATGGAGATGGCGCTGGGCTTCCGCTTCACCGCCGAGCGCTTTTACGACATCGGCTTCCTCAATCGCGTGACCGAACCCGACGACCTGATGCCCGAGGCGATGAAGATGGCCGAGCATCTGCTGACCCTGCCGCCCGCGTCGCGCGTCAATACGGTGCACATGATGCGCCAGATGCGCCCGCGGCCGGCGCCCGAGATGGTCCGCCTGGCCGAAGCGCTGCACGACCACGGCGCGAAGTCCGACCTGATGGAGTCCCGCGCCGCCTTCGCCGAGAAGCGCAAGCCCAACTTCAAAGGCTGGGACGATCCCCAGGACCGCTACCGCACGCCGACGCTCGATACGCTCCCGTGAGCCGGCACGCGTCCGCGATCCAGGACGCGTTCGTCATCACCGGACCTGGCCCGGTGACCTGTCGCCGCACGTGCCGCGCGATGGCCGGGTCGAGGCCCGGCCATGACGTTGAAACGGCGTGCCACGGCGTCTGGGCCGCTATCTCAGCGCCTATGGGGCTCGACCCGGTGATCTCTCGCCTCACGCCATGGGAACACAATTTCAGGACAAACGCCGATCCCATCGGCGCCGATCGAACTGGCGGTCCCGGATTTTACTGAACCGCGACGTCCTCCCAGAACCCAAACCGGTCGCGCACCGGCTCCATTTTCGGTTGCGGCGCCTCATACGACCAGGCGTTGCGGACATGGCGTTCGCCATCGACCACCACATCGTAGAACTGCACGCCGTGCGGGCATTCCAGGTCGTGCGGGGTTTTCGGCGATTTCTCCAGCCAGTCCAGCCGCACTGAACCCGACGGAAAATACTCGTAGCCGCCAACCGAGACGATGTCGTCGCTGGCGGCGATTTCGTGCTGTTTCAGGATGGCTTTCATTCTCAGGTCCTCCGGCGAAGCGGGCGCGAGATCGCCCGCGGCTCCGACAAATTGGTATCGCCGGCGCCCCCCGGCAAGTCCGCCCCGCCGCGCGGGTACCCCCCTGAGGGACCCCGGGTCGATCGCGAAGCCGCGGCGCGTGACTGGCGCATCAGTTTCACAGGGGAGATTGAGAGGATGGGAGGTTACGGGATCTCGCGACCTCCATTGTTCATCATCAATCGTTTCGATCGTCGCCATGCGATGCGGGACCGCGGCCTGGCGCGGGCGAGAAGCGGGGCATCACGACCAAAGGACACTCCCAGGAAAAGCCGCGCCCAGAAGCCGCGCCATGGAGTTCGCAGGGGAGACGACATCCAGATCCAGACACGCGAGAACGACGCCGTCCCCCGCGAAGGCCCCGTTTTCCACGGTCACCTCCCAATCTCCCCACCTCCCAAACTCCCAATAAAATACGGCGCCAACGCCGAACGCCCCACCAGCCGGTAAGAAAGCGTCCCGTCCGCCACCCGCCACCACGCGTCGCGGCTCCAGCCGACCGGCCGTCCTTCCGTCGCGGAATTCCCGAATCGGTTTCAGATGTGCCAATATTCGCCTGATAGAAAAGGCGGAACCCATGCACATCGCCAGCGCTCTGACCGTTGTCAGGCGCGCGCCCGTCCAATCGAACGCTCCCGCGCCACGAATCCGCGCGTCCTACGCGATGCCCGTTCCTTCTGAGCAGGCCGACTCCCGCGCGCCTGCTTCCCGGTCGTCCCATTGGCGTGCCGCCCTCCCGGGCGCGATCCTTCTGGCCGTCCTGGCCCTGCTTGGCGCGCTGTTCCCGATCCTGTTCTGAAGCCCCGGTCCCAGCAACCCTCGCGCTCACCTCAACGCGAGCCCGCTTAATGATACCGGTCGCCGTGCAAATCCACCCGCAGCACCGCGTTGATGGGCCCAGGCTCGCGGGCCTGATCGTAGTGGACCTGATGGCGGGTGCGGTAGGCGACGGTCGGACGATCGACGAACGCCATCCGCGCGCCGGAATCCCGCAACAGCCGCCACAGGAACTGATCCGTCTCCGCCGCCGTGTCCTGGCCCTGCAAAACCCACGCGATCAGATGCCGGAACGCCGGCCGGAACACGATCATGCAGCTGGTGTCGACGTAAGCGTTACCATCCACCGTCGGACATTTCATCATCGGCGTCCCGTCCAGCCGGTGCAGCATTCGCGCCGACGCCACCGCCTCCAGTTGCGTACTGGCCGCCAGGGTCGTCAGCGAGCGCAAATGATCGGGATAATACCAGTTGTCCGCGTCGAGAAACGCGATCGCGTCGGCATCCTGCGCGGTAATCGCGTTATAACAGCCGATCAGCCGCGGCGTATTTCCGTAGTCGCGATAATTCCGCTGCAGTACGATATGCGTGCCCTGAAACTCCGGGATCTGCGCGGGGGCGGAGCCGTCACACACCAGAATATGCCGCGCCTCGGTGGTCTGCGACTTCACGCTGGCATGGGCTTGCAGCAGCCACTCGATATTCTCCTGGAAGTAGGGCGTCACCACGCAAATCTTCATTGCCACGATCGCTTTCCCGAAACACTGTCGCGAGGCTTATATCAGCGGTTCGCCACAACGGGGACTGGATTCGCATATGGTCAGGCTGCTCGGCCTCGATCCGGGCCTGAGGTTCACCGGCTGGGGGGTGATCGACGTCGATGGCAACCGGCTGCGCCATATCGGCGACGGCGTGATCGCCACCGACAGCGAGCAACCGGTTCCGGAGCGACTGAAAACCCTGCATGACGCCCTGATGGCGCTGCTGGCGCGGTTGCGCCCCGACGAAGCGGCGGTTGAGGAGACCTATGTCAACCGCAACGGCGCCGCGACATTGAAGCTCGGCTATGCCCGCGGCGTGGCGCTGCTGGCCCCGGCGCTGGCTGGCGTCGCGGTGACCGAGTATGGCGCCAAGTCGGTGAAGAAAGCGGTCGTCGGCACCGGCGGCGCCGACAAGGACCAGGTCGAGATGATGGTCCGCCGCCTGCTGCCGGGCGCGTTGATCCGCCGCGCCGACGCCGCCGACGCGCTCGCTGTCGCAATCTGTCACGCGCATCACCGCGCCTCCCGCCTCATCTGGGCTGGCCGGGTGGCGCAGGCGATCTGACCTCTCCTTCGCCCATATCTCCCCTGGCCACTGCCCAGGCCCTCTCCCTGGCCTCCCCTTGGGCCCACTCGGCGAGAAGACTTCGCGACGAACCGTTGGCGTCCCGGTTTACCGGCGCAGCAACGCGAGGCGCGCCGCCCCGATCAGGCTCGCCGCCAATCGTTGATCCAGCAGGATCGCGTCGATTTCCAGCGATTCGAGGCACGCGGCCAGCCCCAATAACGTCGGTAGCACATCGGAATGTCTATCAAGTTCGGGAAGGTCATCATATAAGAGGGTCACCGAAGACGAGTCCATTTTGCTCTCCTTAACAGGCGCGCCGGCCAAGTTTTTTTGATTCCGGGCAGCGGGGCAATTCTGACCTCACCAAGGGAGAGTCTCGTCGCGTGGCCATAAAAAGCGCGTTAAAAGCGCACACGATCGAATAACAAATTCACCCGCGAGCCATCGTATCGCCGGAAATTAAATCAACCGCCGCCTCATCCGCGATATCGTGTCCCAAGGTGTCACGAACCGTTGTCACCCGCCGCTGTCATGGTTCCGTTGCCGCGTTCCTTGGCAGGTCCCCTCCGGACATCTCCCTCCGCTGGCGCTAGTCCAAGCCGGTCAGCAGCAGCACATGTCCCTTGGTCGAACGCAGCCGGTGCGGCAGGATCGCCTGGTACTCCGGTGAGTCATAAAATGCGCGCACCTGTTCCGGAGAGGCGAATTCAATGATCACAACGCGCTTCGGCGACCATTCCCCATCCAGCACGACCGGCGCGGCGCGGCGCACGACGTAACGCCCGCCGAAGGAGGCCGACACAGCGGCGACCCGCGCGCGATATTGTTCGAACTCCGCCGCGTCGATGACCGCGAACTCGGCGTACAGGTATCCTTTGGCCATTTCCCCTCCGATTCCATGCTATCACACGCGTCCGGTGGGCTATCACACGCGTCCGGTGGTAAGCGAAACGCGACCGGCTGCGGCCCACGACACGAACCGGAGGGTTCCCCACCTGAGCAAGCGTCTCCAGACCTGGCGCGACCTCGCCGTGCGCACGATCGCGGCCACCACCACCGATCACGTGTCGCTCGCCGCCGCCGGATGCGCGTTCTACGCCACGCTGTCGCTGTTTCCCGGGATCTCCATGCTGATCTCTGTCTACGGACTGCTGTTCGACACCAGCAGCGTGGTGCCGCAGCTTGAGGTGTTGCGCGAATTGTTGCCGCGGCCGGCGTTCATGTTGATCGAAGATCGCGTCCTGCAACTCGTCGCGCAGCCGCCGGGCCATTTGACCATCGGCCTCGGCGTCGCGTTCCTGATATCGTTTCTCAGCAGCGCCTCGGCCTCCAAAGCGGTGCTGGCGGCGATGAATGTCGCTTACGACGCGACCGTGCGGCGGCCGTTTCTGCGCTTCCAGTTGATCGGCTTCGCGATGACGTTTGGCACGGTCGTCTGCGTGATGCTGGCGATCGGTGGGCTGCTGGTGTTGCCGCGGGTGATCCAGTTTTCCGGCCTGTCGGATTTCAGCGCCGCGCTGATCCAGATCGCCAGTCTTGGCCTGATCATCGCCTTCTTCGCCACTGGTCTGGGCTTGCTGTACGCGCGCGGCCCGGCGCGTGTGCCGCCGCCCAATCCGCGCATTCTGCCGGGGACCGCGCTGGCGACCCTGATGTGGCTGCTGAGTTCGTACCTGCTGTCGCTGTACGTCGGCAAGCTGGCGAATTTCGACGCCACCTATGGCTCGATCGCCGCCGTCGTCGGCATCATGCTGTGGTTTTTCGTCTCCGCTTACGCCGCCTTGTTGGGCGCCGAACTGAACGCCCAACTGGAAGCGGTGGAGCGGGAGAACGCCGCGGCGCGCGATCCGGGCGAAAATGACATTGACCCCACTGGCCACCCCACTGGCCACCCCACCGCCCACCCCACTGGCCACCCCACCGCC
>PLSZ01000430.1 GCA_003164305.1 Acetobacteraceae bacterium | reverse complement strand
GCAGCCACAACATCGCCTACGCGCCCGTCTGCCCCTCCTGCCAGTCCTGCATTCCAATCCGCATTCCGGTCGCAACCTTCCAACCCGGCGCCACGCTGCGCCGCATCGCCAAAGCGAACGCCGCCGTGGAGGCGTTCGTCGTCGCGCCACGCGCCACGGCGGAACAGTTCCAGTTGTTCCAGCGCTACCAGCAGGCGCGGCATGGCGGCGGCGACATGGCGACCATGAGTTTCTACGACTACCGCGCCATGGTGGAGGACACCCCGGTCGAAACCTTCGTCGCCGAATTCCGCGATCCCGACACGCGGCTCATCAGCGCCTGCCTGACCGACCGTCTGGGCGATGGGCTGTCGGCCGTTTACAGCTTTTACGCCCCAACGCTGGAAAAGCGGTCGTTAGGCACGCACGCGATCCTGTGGCTGATCGACCGCGCGCGCCAACTGGACCTGCCCTACGTCTATCTCGGCTACTGGGTCCCCGAAAGCCGCAAAATGGCCTATAAAGCGCGCTTCCGGCCGTCCGAGGTGCTCATTTCAGGCACCTGGCGGACCTTGACCGAAGCCGACCTGGACATCCCTGAGGACGTCTCGGGCACCTCCGTCTCCGAACCCGCGCTGATCACGGAGCCGACGGTCTGAGCGCCGATCCCGATTGGCTCGTCTGGGCGCGGGAGCTTCTGGCGACGGCGCAAACCGGCCTCGCCTACACCGACAATCCTTATGACAAGGAACGGTACGAGGCGTTGCGCCGTCTGGGCGCCCGCATCATGGCCGCGCACACCGGCACCGATCACACCCGGATCGAGGGCTTGTTCGCCGAGGAAACCGGCTATGCCACCCCCAAGGTCGGCGTCCGCGGCGCGGTGTTCGACAGCGAGGGCCGCGTCCTGCTGGTGCGCGAATCGGTCGATAACCACCGCTGGACCCTCCCCGGCGGGTGGGCCGAGGTCAACCAGACCCCGGCCGAGTCGGTGACCCGCGAAATCTTTGAGGAATCCGGCTTCCGCGCCCGTCCGTTGAAGCTGGCCGCCGTGTGGGACCGCTCGCGTCAGGCGCACCCGCCAGCGGTGTATTCGGTCGTCCGGCTGTTCTTCGTCTGCGCGCTGGAGGGCGGCGAGGCGCGCACCAGCATCGAGACCAGCGGCCACGGCTGGTTTCACGAGGCGGACGTGCCGGCGGACCTGTCGCTCGGCCGCACCCAGCCGCATCACATCGCCCGCATGTTCGCGCACTGGCGGGATCCGTCGCTGCCAACCGAGTTCGATCCGCTGTGACCGGACTGACGGAGGCCGCGCGCGCGTTTTGCGAGCGGACTCGGGTCGCGAGGCTGGCGACCGCCGACGCGAAGCGCGTGCCGCATCTGGTGCCGGTGTGTTTCGCGATTCTTGGGGATTCGCTTTATATCACGATCGATGAGAAGCCGAAACGGGTCGATATTCCGTTGAAGCGGTTGCGTAATATTCTCGAGAACCCCGAAGTCGCCGTCACGGTCGATCGCTGGGATGAGGACTGGCGCCGCCTCGCCTGGGTCATGTTGCGTGGCCGTGCCGAAATTCTGGCCGATGGCGCCGAGCATGACCGGGCGCAGGCGCGATTGCGCGAACGCTACCCACAATATCGGAGCATGGATCTCGCGCCGCTGCCGGTGATCGCGCTGCGAATCGCACGCGTTACGGCGTGGGGCGATCTGGATGGGTGAAAGCGCGCCGTCCACCGATGGCGTCCCACCCTGATCGTCATCGCCAGGCCTGGCCCCAGACGCGCCAAGATAGCACGGCGAGCGCGGTCGCATCCTCCCTCCGTCGTCATGGTCCTCCCCCGACTTGATCGGGGGATCGACCGGACCATCAGCACAGACACACCGGTAAAAGCGATTTTGGGCACACCGACGGTCCGGCCGAGCCGAACCATGACGATTGAACAACGGTGCCGTTCCGTTGGCGACGCCATTTTGGCGCCTATTGGGCTTGACCCGACACTCTTAACCAGCAGTGTTCCGAACATGGGCCGGGCCGCCGGCGACGGAGGAAACGTATGCGAGGACTGACGGGCAAGCGCGCGATCGTGACGGGTGGCGGCAGCGGCATCGGCCGCGCCACGGCGTTGCGCCTGGCCGAAGAAGGCTGCACGGTCGGCATCTTCGACATCGACCAGGCCGGTGCCGAAACGACCGTCGCGCTGTGCGGCGGCCACGCCCGCGCCTGGCGCACCGACATCGCCGACCGCGCCTCGGTGGAACAATCCGCCGCGGCGTTTGAACAAGACATCGGCCCACCCGACCTGCTCGCGAACGTCGCGGGATGGGAACGGCCGATGAGTTTCCTCGATACCGACACGGCGTTGTGGGACAAGATCATCGGCATCAACCTGTATGGTCCGTTGCACATGCATCACGTCGTGGTGCGCGGCATGGCCGAGCGCGGCTTCGGCCGCGTGGTCAACGTCGCCTCCGACGCGGGCCGCGTGGGATCGTCCGGGGAGGCGGTGTACAGCGCGTGCAAAGGCGGCATCATCGCGTTCACCAAGACCTTGGCACGCGAACTGGCGCGGCGGAACGTGACGCTGAACGTGTTGTGTCCAGGACCAACGGACACACCGCTGTTCGACGCGTTCAAGGCGGGCTCCGCGGGCGGCGCGAAAATCGGCGATGCCCTGGCGCGCGCGATCCCGATGCGGCGCATCGGCACGCCAGAGGATTATCCAGGAATCATCGCGTTTCTGCTGTCCGACGACGCGGCTTACATGACCGGACAAACCATTTCGGTATCGGGCGGATTGACGATGGTGTGATGGGGCAATGGCGAAAACTCGTTCGCGCGCCCGCCACGATCCGGCTCAAGTAATACCAGGCGTCCGAAACATTGACACACGTCATGGCCC
>PLSZ01000097.1 GCA_003164305.1 Acetobacteraceae bacterium | reverse complement strand
AATCCCAATTCAAGCGATTGCCCTGGCACATGTGCCAAATCAAATACCGCCGAGGAGCGGCGGTTTTGGCTTGACGTCCGCGGGCATATGACCAATTTTCTGGTCATAAACAAAGCAGTCACGCTTGCTGAAGCCAAGGCCCATTTGTCCGCTCTGATCACAGAGGCCGAGGCTGGCGCCGAGATCACGATCACCCGCCACGGCAAGCCGGTCGCGGTTATCGCACGTTGCCGCTCTCATGGGAGGATTGTGAGCGAGCAACGGGACTTCCTGATTTTCATAAGGACCCGATGGACCGGATGCTGATCGCGGCCGCTCTGACGAACAACCTGGTCATCGTTACCAATGACCGAATGATCGCCGGGTACGGTGTACCCACCGTGTGGTAAGCAGGCCGGCCATCGTGGTTCGGAGAGGACGCCATGAAAATAACCGAAATCATCGCCCATCCGCTGTCCGTCGCGCTCGCCCAGCCCAGATGGACGGCGCATGAGAAGATGGACAAGGCGCAAATGGTCCTGGTCGAAGTCCGGACCGACGAGGGCCTGATCGGGATCGGAGAAATTTCCGGTGGCCCACAGAACGTGATCCGCGATCTGGTGACGATGTTCTCGGATGTCGTCAAAGGCATGGACCCATTGGGCCACACCGGGATCTGGCAGAAGCTGTTTTCCCTCACCTCGCCGCGGCCGGGCGGCATTGGCGGTTGGGACGGCGTGCGGGCGCCGCTGCCGCGCAATCAGCGGACGCAAATCATGGCGGCGATCGGCGGCATCGACATCGCCCTGTGGGACCTCAAGGGCAAGGCCGCCGGCCAACCGGTGTTCCGACTGCTCGGCGGCACGCGGACCGAGGTCTTCACCTATTCGACCGGCGGATACTACCGTGAAGACGCGCCGCTCGGTGGTGAAGCCGAGGAATACGCCGGATTCGTCGCCCAGGGCTACCGGGCAGTCAAACTGAAGACCGGCGCTCTGTCGCTGAAGGATGAGGTGACCCGCATCCGTGCGGTGCGTGAGGCGATCGGTCCCGACGTCCTGTTCATGCTCGACATGAACGCGCCTTACGATGTCGCCGGTTGCATCGCCTTCGCCAACGCCGTCGCGCCGTATGACATCTTCTGGCTGGAAGAGCCGCTGCATTGGTATTTGCAGCCGCCCGACTATCAGCGTCTCGCCGCCGCGTCGCCGATCCCGTTGGCGCACGGAGAACGGGAGTGGCATCGCTATACGATCCGGGACTTTCTCGATTCAGGATCGATCCGTTACGTTCAGTTCGATTCCACCCGGCACGCCGGCTTCACCGAATCGTTACGCATCGCGCATTACGCCGAGCAGAAGGGTGTGATTATCGCACCCCATTCCGCCGCGCATTTGCACGCCCATTTGGTGTCCGCGTTCGGCGATGCCGCGTTCGCCGCTGAATCGCACGGCGATCCAACGCGCCATCCGCTGCATCACGCGATTTTCCACGGCGGCGCCGAGCCGAGGAACGGCCTGGTGCATTTGACCGAAACGCCGGGCTTTGGCCTGGAAGTCGATTGGAAGGCGGTGGCGAAGTATCGCGTGTGAGTTTCGACCGAGCAATGCCCGGCGTTGCCGGAGAGACGACAAATCGAATCGCCGATGATCGATGTCCTCTATTGATCGCGACATTACATCCAGCCGCTCACTTCACCACGTTGACGTCCCATTTGAGGATCCGTTTCTTCTGATAGTAACCCAATGTGCCACGATCGTTGGACGGAATTTTAGTGTCGTTCAAGAACCACATGCCCGCCTTCGCCGGACAATAAGCGACGTCCCCCGGGTTGATATCCGTCCTGGTGATCGTCGGCGGGATACGGTGGTCATGAATTTTGTAAGTCAGCTTGTGTCGGGGGAAAAACTGAGTCGTTAGCAGAATGTTGAGGAATGTCGGGAAATCCGTACTGGGCGTATTCTTGGTACCGGATGCCGGAAGCATCGTGAACATGCGCCCCGCTCCCAGCCACAAATCGAATTCGTCGGCGATCGACGCCTCGTTGATCATCAATGCGATCGTGCGCGCCGCTTTGGACCACAGTTCCTTCATATCGAGCGTGGTCGTGTTGATGTGAGCGAGTCCTCCCTTGTTGGCCTTTCGGTTATGGACGATCGCGCAGAGGCAGGTATATCCACCAACGGTAAAGAAATAATCGTCGGTACCGACCCCCCATTGATCGAGACCGATCTCCTTGGTCTTGTCGGGAAGCGGTGTCTCAGACGAGTCGTAGCAGATTTCGAGATCAGACATCTTTGTCGCCCTCCCCCGGCATTGGCGCACCGGCCTTCCGGACGATAAAGGCGGCTGAAACCGCGATCAACGATAATCGCGGAGTAGCCAATCCAGGATGGTCAGGGCATGTGAAATCGCGGATCGGGATAATCGATCACCCGGACTTCTTCCGACACCGTATCCAACACGGCGCAGCTCAGCTGCCGATCGTTCCGGCTATCCCGGCCGTCGCCCGCCGAGCCGGGATTGATCACCAACACATTGCCGACCCGTTTCACGACCTGGCAGTGCGTGTGTCCATAAAGCACGATATCCGCGTCAGCTTCCGCGAACCGGTCCAGTTTCGCGCTGTGTGGGTGCACGTAGTCTCCACGCGGTTCCCACGGCGTGGAATGGATCAGCAGCAACCGCCTGCCGTCGAGTTCCAAATAGCGCCGGTGCGGTTGCGATGCCAGAAACGCCAGCATCGCCGGATCGATCCCGGGCCGTTCCCGCGCCCGGGAACCGGCGGGAGACAGGAACACTTCCTCATGATTGCCCAGGATGATGTGCGCGCCGCGTTGTTTCAACCGGGCAACGACATCGTTGGAAAACTGATACTCGAAAATGCTGTCGCCGAGGCACAGCAGTTCATCGACATCGCCCATTGCCTCCAGAGCCAGGTCGAGGCCCTGAAGGTTGCAATGAAGATCCGAAACGATCCCAACTTTCAACGGCGCGGCCTGACCGCGTGAACGGACGCCGCGATCACTTCGGCGTGTGCCGATCGAGGAACGCCGTCACCCGCTTGCGCTGTTCCTCCATGAACTCCGGTCCGCGCCATTGATGCACGATCTCCACCCCCGGCAGCAGCCGGGCCAACTCGTCGCTGGTCGCCGCCGGATGCGGAATATCCGTCCCGGGCAGCAGCATCGTCGGCACCGGGCAGTTCCGGACAAATTCGCGATCGACGCAGAACACGAAATCGCCGCCCCACATGTTCTGGCCAAAGCCGCGAAGCGCTTCCTCATCCAGTTCGGGCCGTTCGGCGCGCTGCTCCGCGCTCCAGGCGATGTGGCTCTCCGGGAAATACTCCGGATGGTCCGGGTGCAATCCGATCGGGTTCTGCAACACCGCCGACGTCACCCGGTCCGGCGCCACCTGCGCGATCTTCAGACAGAAACTGCCGCCGATGCAGCCGCCCAACACGTGAAACTTCCGGTGTCCCAGATGATCCATCAGCGCCAGGTGATCCGCGGCATAGGTGTGCCAGCCGTGATCGGCCTTGATCGCGGTTCCTGACTGCCCCGCGTTGCGTTGATCCATCGCCACGACGCGATATTTCGACGCCAGCACATCCGTCCAGTCGCACCACGTTCGGTGAGGCCCGCTCGCCGGGTGATGCCACATCTCCAACCGGGAGCGCAGGCCGCCCGGCGCGAACAGCAGGATCGGGAACCCGTCGCCGAATTCCTCGTAAGAAATCTCGCCATCTGGCCGTTTCAACATCGGCATGACCAAACTCCTCCGGTTTTATTTCTTGAGTTTCTGAAGCCGCCGAGCCTCGTCCGCGTCGGCGGCGATTTGCGCTTTCAAGGCGTCCAGCCCGGAGAACTTAATTTCCGGCCGAATATAGGCGATCAGCGCGACGGTGATCTCGGTGCCGTAGATATCGCCGGCGAAATCGAACAGATTGACTTCCAGCCGGCTCTCGACGCCTGAATTCACCGTGGGCCGCCGGCCGATATTCGCGACGCCGTTGTGCATGGTGCCGTCCGCCAGCCGCACCGTGACCGCGTAGACGCCCCGCGCCGGCTCCAGATGCCGGCCCAGAGCGACATTCGCGGTCGGAAAACCGATGGTGCGGCCGCGTTTGTCACCATGCGCCACCTCCCCGCGGATGGCCCAGGGCCGGCCGAGTTCGGTGGTGGCGCGCTCGGGGTAGCCGTCTTGCAGCGCCCGGCGGATGCGGGTCGAGGACAACGGCCCTTCCGCGTCGGTCAGCGCCGGCACCCGCGTGACGCCCATGCCCAAAGCCTCAGCGCGTGCCGCCAACAACCGCGTGTCGCCGCCGCGCCGGTGGCCGAAGGCGAAGTCCACGCCCGTGGTCAGATGCAGCGCGCCGAGGCCCTGATGCAATACTTCGCTGACGAACGCGTCCGCCATCATCAGGCTGAACATCTGATTGAACGGCAACTCGTAAAGGATCGTGCAGCCGAGCGTGGCGAGGGCATCGGCCCGCTCAGCGGACAGGGTCAGCCGGAACGGTGGATCATCCGGGCGAAACACTTCCCGCGGGTGCGGCTCGAACGTCAGCACCGCCAGCGGAGCGTCCGGCCGCGCCGCATGCGCCGCGCGCAGAACCGTGGCATGTCCACAATGCACGCCGTCGAAATTGCCCAGGGCGATGGTTGCCCCGCGGGCATCGGCGTGCAGGTCCCGCCAGTCGTGATAAATCCGCATCAGTTGCGCGAGGGGACCTGAACGTAGGCCTCCCCCTCGATCACGAGTTCATCGCCAACGGTACAGATCGTCCGCGATGTCGCGCGTTTCTTATCGGCGTTCAGCGCCGTTACCTCCACGGTCGCCCTGACCGTCTGACCGATCTTCACCGGCGCGGCGAATCGCAGGCTTTGCCGCATGTAAAGCGCGGCCGGCCCAGGCAGCTTCGTGCCATGGACGGGGGAGATCAGGCCGGCCGAGAGCATTCCGTGCGCGATACGCTCACCGAAATACATTTGTTTCGCGGCCTCGGCATCGAGGTGCAGCGGGTTGGTATCCATGCTGATAGCGGAATACAGCAGAATATCCGCCTCGGTAATGGTCTTGGCGAGGCTCGCGGTCTGTCCGACCGATAGATCCTCGAAGAAAAAGCGATCGGTCATGCGCGGTCCCGTTGCCTGTGGCGTCTATCTGGCGCGGGACGGGCGACGGATCAACCATTGGCCGGATTGCCCGGCTCGGCACCCGATGAACACCAAAGGCATGGATCGGATCGATCGACAGGCACGCCTCGGCCTGCCGCCACTGTCACCCGCCACTGGCACCCGCCACTGTCAAGCGTGTCGTCCTTCGTTCATGCTCCCGGACCGCCCAAAGGACATGCCCACTCATGCCGAGTGCTGACATCGGAACCTCTGAAGACTTACTCGCGGAACTGGCCAGCTGGGTCAGGCTGGAAACGCCCACCACCGACGCGACCGCGGTCAATCGCCTGATGGACGTGGCTTCGCGCGACCTGGCGGAAGCTGGAGCGGATCTGACGCGCGTGCCGGGCACAGATGGCTTCGGCGACAGCCTGATCGCTCGCACCGTGGGGAAGGGTAAGCCGATCCTGGTCGCCGGCCATCTCGATACCGTCTGGCCGCACGGCTCGCTGGCGAAGATGCCGTTCCATGTGAACGGCGAGAAAGCTCACGGTCCGGGGATCTACGACATGAAGGCCGGCAGTTTCCTGGCCTTCCACGCGGTCCGCGCCATCCTGCGCCACCGGGTACCCACGCGGCATCCGATCGTTCTGCTGCTGACGCCGGACGAGGAGGTTGGCAGCCCCTCCAGCCGTTCCCTCATTGAGCGAGAGGCCGCCAACGCCGCCGCCGTGCTGATCCCGGAGCCAGCAGGGAGAGGCGGCGCCTGCGTCACGTCCCGCAAAGGTGTCGGCCGCTTCACCTTGCGCGTGCAAGGCAAGGCGTCGCATGCCGGCACCGGGTTCCATGAGGGCGCGTCGGCGACCGTTGAGCTGGCGCACCAGATCCTGGCGTTGCACAAAATGGCCGAACCGGACGACGGCATCACCATCAACACCGCGCCGGTGTGGGGCGGCACCCGTCCGAACGTTGTCGCGGCTGACGCTGGGTGCGAGATTGATCTGCGCGTCAACTCGCACCGCGACGGCGCTTTGATGACCGAGCGCATTCTGGGTTTGGAATCCCGCATCGCGGGCTGCACGGTGATCGTCGAGGGCGGCATGAACCGGCCGCCCTACGTCGAGAATCCGGCGATCGTGGCGCTCTATGAGAAAGCACGCGTGTTGGCGGCCCAGGTGGGATTGAGCTTGCCGAAGGGGCATCGCGGCGGCGGGTCGGATGGCAATTTCACGGCTGCCATAGGCATTCCAACGTTGGATGGTCTGGGCTGTCCCGGCGCTGGCGCGCACGCCCCGCATGAGCATATTCTGTGGCGGCAACTGGCGCCTCGAGCGGCCCTGATGGCTGGGTTGCTGGAGACCTTGGATCAAACCTGACGATCCTTCTCAATCACAGAGAACCGCGCGCCAACACGTCCCCGGACTGGCACCCCCTGGTGGTTCAAGCCTACTCCAATGCGTCACCACGCGTCTCGACGGCATGTGGCGCGCGGGATTTCGCAATCAGGTCCGCCGGCCGGCCGAAGCCTACGGGTGCGGCATCAGCCGCATCGCCGTCAGGATGACACCGACGGCCACGAACATCATTCCACCC
>PLSZ01000351.1 GCA_003164305.1 Acetobacteraceae bacterium | reverse complement strand
AAGCGCGGGAGCGGTTGGGGTAGGCGGCGATCTATTTGTCGCCCTCCTGCTTTTCGTTGCCCTCAACCCGAAATACGCCATGGCCTTTACCGAGTTTGAGAACATCTCTGAATTCAAGCTGGGCCGCGAGGTAACTGCGAATTTATTGACATTCCCCATGACCGCTGTTCATCTGCTTAAAGCCTCGAATGCGACCACCGAGATTTCTGAGGAAGCATCGCGGTCCAGCGGCGCGATGGTCGCAAACTCATCGGGATCAAGTGAAGGACCGTAGAGGCCAGAGTCGATCAGAACCGCCCGCCCGCGCGTCCACTGCTGATCCTGCCGGAGAACCGCGCCGGCTTCAGAAATTTCCGCGTCGGAAGCTATTCCAATTTCGATTCGGCGTATCATGAACTCGGGGTCGCTAAGACAAGTCCTAAGCGTCTTCCGCACGTCCTCGATGGCGTCAGCCGTCTCGTGCATGAGTCGCGATGCCATGTCGCGCGATCCGAGTGAGATATGCAACGCTGACGCTACTGACATTGCCTCAGCCGCGCCATGCATCAAGTCCGCCAATTCACGCGGCGCGAGCAGGCCCACCGGAATACCACTCTCCTTAACGCGCACAAGATGGATGGCTTGCGACAATAAATCTCTGGCGGCCTGTTCCGCGTCCTTCGTGGCAATGATCAGCGCGGCTGTTTCATTGCTACGGCGGGCGTTGAAGGCCGCACCCTTCGCCGCTTTCAAGCGGCTTATCGGCGCTTGACGGGTTGCCGCGAGAACAAGCGTTACCGTTCGCTCGACACGCCGCAGACGTTCCTCGATACCGCTCAGCCGCTGGTCAATTTCCTCAAGCTTCGCCTCGATCCGTTTTAGACTTGCGGCCGCCGCAGCATTTTGCGCAATAGAAACGACACCCAAAAACTGCTGTACCGACATTGCAGCTTGGAGAGGCGCAAGGGAGGCGCCTTCGGTCAAGGTACTCGCGCCAGATGTCAGGTTCTCCATGCCACGAAGAATGTGGGTGAATCTTTTCCCTGAGGTATTCCGCAGGAGGATACCGTGAACCTCAAGCTCTCCCGATGCGATTCGGCGATAGATTTCCTGCGCTGCCTCAGCCGCTATTGAAATTGTTGTCATGATCAATCCTGGAAAATGTTCGCTGCCCTCTGGTCGCGCAACCTTTGGCGCGTGAAGGCGATGAGTAGCGCGACAGGGCGGAGGACACGGTAACCCGCACCGGCGAGGTCGTACGCTGCCCAGATCGTTCCGAGTGTGGCCGCGATTGGAGCCAGGATCGTTGCTGCGAATGTTATTGCCGCACCTTCACCAAGCAAAGCAATAAGCTCCGGGCCGCCGAGGCGCGCTGCTGCGCCAACGGCAGCACCAAACCCACCGCGGACAGCGTTCACGTTAATCCCGGCTTTCCGAAGCGCTGCCTCCCGTTGCTCCGGCGACAATGCTTCCCAGTTGGTAAGCACCTTGGTTAGTAGAGCGCCTTCAATGCGCCAGGCGGGCAACTCGGTCGTTCGATCCTTATAAGGCACACCGACCGATTTCGCCGTGTAGGCAACTACATCAAGCCATGTTCGCTCTTCGCCGACCTGGCGATGAAACTCGTTTGAACCCCACCAGAGGATTTCTAATGCAATCGCATCGGCGTGCTGTTGCAGGTTCCCGCCCACCGGTTCCGCACGTGCCGCCGTGGCGCGCGACGCGGGAAACGGGGACCAAGATGTGTGCCGCTTTAGGATGGAGACGATACTGTACAGGTCGCTATTCGTGAACTGACGAAGGAGTGTGGCCAGATCGTCTGTCAGAAGTGGGTCAGAAGTCATCTGAGCAACACCCGTTTTCTAAAGGCCTTGCGGCATTCCACTCCGCCTCAGTCTCTACCGATCGCGGGCCGAGCGCCTTTTCGATCTTGCCGGTTCGGCGATAGAGATAATCGCGGCTCGCGCGTTGCTTCCATTCCATCGAGCCGGCAAATCGGTGCTTTAATTCAGCCTGGACCGCCCTGAGCGCGTCGGCGCGCTGTTGGATATCGATCAGCCGCTGGCGAGTCTGGTTATCTAACTCGTTGAAAAACATGCGTTTGCCCTTTAGAGGCCAATTCTAGCCGCATAAATGGGCAAATTCAATAAAATCATATGCTTAACCTGAATTTGGTTGGATGGCTCAAGCCGCGGCGGCCAGCGAGTAGGGCCAGCCAGGGTGACGCGCCGCGACTTTCGCGTCAAACAGGAGAGATGCGAAGTACCGACGGGCTGGCGCCCGCCAATCGTTCCGGGGGGCGTTCGGAGAAGCCGGCGATGACGCGCCGTTTCGTATGGCTGGCCGCCGCTCTCGCGATCGCTCCCGCCGCGCGCGCCCAGAACACTGCCGCCTACGCGCCTCTGACCTTGAACGTCGCCTGTGGCGAGTTGTTCGACCCGGTCTGCGCTAAAGTGTTGCCAAAGATCGCGGCTCGCGCGGGGCAGGCCGGATTGAACCCGCGAGCCGTGCAAAGCGGCGGAGCGCTCGACACGGCCGCGGTCGTTTGCGCCGGCCAGGTCGCCGCCGCCATCGCGCCGCGTGACGCGATCGCGCAACTGTCGCGCGAGCCCGGCTGTCTGGGCCGTTACGACATCGTCGGGCCCGCGTTGTATCCGCTGTACGCGCTGTTGGTCGTCAAAGCCGGCGCGCCGTTCCGTCAGTTCGACGACCTGGCGCGCGACGGGCGGCATGCGACGATCGCGGCCGGCGAGACTGCCTCCGCCGGTCAGGCCACTCTTGGCTTTCTGATGCGCGCCAATCCGCCGTGGCACAATGTCATCACCGTGACCGAGGATGAGTTCGCGGACGCGTCTGGGCAAATCGATAATGGAACGATCGACGGGTTCTTCGCCGTGGCACCGCTGACCGGCGATCTGATCGGCCGTGCGCGGCTACGCCGCGATGCCCGCGGCACACCGCTTTATAATTTCATCGATGTCCGTCCGCCGCCCGAGTTGTTTCGTATGAGCGATGGAAGCGGTCATTGCCTGTACCGCCTGACCGCGTTGGATTTCGGCGGCCCGGAGCCGGTGACAACGGTGTCCACCGACGCCGTGCTGATGCTCGGCCGGGCCTTCCGCGATTCGCATGCGCGAGGTGGTCCACGCGCGGCGGACGTCCTGGCCTCCGCCATCGAAGCGTCGAGGGCAGCGATCCTTGCCGAGATGAGATCGCCGGGGGACTGGCGGCCAGCGGCGAACTCCTGCCAATGACGGGTGACTGGGCTGAGACCTCGCGCGGTCGCCGAGGGGTTGGGATTCCATACCAACCCACGAAGTTCCGGCGGCGGATCGAATGGTGATTTCACCGTTGCGATGGGCGTCCCGACACTGGATGGTCTGGGCGTTGCCGACGCGAGAGCATACACGCTGGACGAGCATATTCTGAATGGGAGGAAGCTGATGGCGGGGTGCTGGCGGCGTCGGCGTAGGGCGTCAGACGTGGAAGCTTTCCCCGCAGCCGCAGCGGCCTTTTTCGTTCGGGTTGATGAAGGTAAATCCGGACTCCAGTGCTTTGACTTCATAATCCATCGTCGTTCCAATCAGGAACAGCGACGCCTTGCGATCCACGAGCACGGTCAGATCCTTGTCTTTCACGACTTCATCGCCAGGCCCAGGTTCATCGGCCCAGGACATGTCGTAAGCGAGGCCGGAACAGCCTTTGGTATTGACGCTGATACGTAACAATTTGCCCTGCTGGCCGGACGCGTAAAGCCGGCGCAGCCGTTCCGCTGCCGAATCGGACAGCGTCATCAACGGCGGCAACGCGCGAGGCTTGCGGACAGGTGTGGTGGTGGTGCTCATGACAGTCTGCTCATTCAGAACATGTTCAGTTGTAAGCGGGCTTCTTCGGTCATCCGGCTCTGATCCCAGGGCGGATCCCAGACGGTTTCGACCTCGCAATCGACCACCCCCGCAATCGCCATCACCG
This sequence comes from Acetobacteraceae bacterium, assembly GCA_003164305.1. The sequence goes on along the minus strand of PLSZ01000351.1, from coordinate 3,657 downwards.
CTTCCTTCACCTGTTCCGGCAATTCCTGAGCGCTGGGACAGGCCGGCGCGGTCAGGGTCATTTCGACCTTGATCTTGCCGTCGTCGTGGATGTCGATCGCGTAGATCAGGCCGAGTTCGTAGATGTTCACCGGGATTTCCGGGTCGTACACGGTACAGATCGCGTCGATCACCGAGGTCTCGGTGATTTTCGCCGGCGTCTCACCGTCCGGAGTCCAGGCGCCGTGCGGTTGGCTCATGTCATTCACTGCTCGCCTCCCTGGTACCGTCCAGCGCCGCGGCCAACGCATGCCAAGGCAGCGTCGCGCATTTCACCCGGGACGGATATTCGTGAACTCCGGCCAACGGAGCGAGCCGCTCCATTGAGTCGTCCAGACCGGCATCGTGCTCAGGGCAATGACCGGTGCGCACCATTTCCCGGAATGTTTCAAACAACGCGCGTGTATCGGCCTTGCCGCGGCCTTGCACCGTTTCCGCCATCAGGTCGGCCGAGGCCACGCTGATCGCGCAGCCGCGCGCCTCGAATCCGGTCTCGGCGATCGTGTCGTCGCCGTTGAATTTGACGAACACCTCGACCCGGTCGCCGCACATCGGATTATCGCCCTTGGCGGTGACATCGTAAGCGGCGAGGCGCTGTCCGTGCCGCGGTTTGCGGCCGTGATCCAGGATCACTTCCTGATAAAGATCCCGCACGTCGTCGTCGAACGTCATGTGAAGAACTCCCGCACGCGGATCAATGACTCAGCCAGAGCATCGATTTCCTCGTGTGTCGTGTAAATGCCGAAACTGGCGCGCGCCGTGCTTTCCAGGCCGAAACGATGCATCAATGGCTCCGCGCAATGATGCCCGGCGCGTACCGCGATGCCCTGGCGATCCAGCAGGGTCGCGACATCGTGCGCGTGCGCGCGGTCCAGCGCGAACGCCACCACGCCGCCGCGGTCCTGCGCCTGGCCGAGGATCCGCAAACCTTCAATTCGGCCCAGTCGGGCCAACGCGTGTTCGGTCAGCGATGCCTCATGCGCGGCCATTTCGTCATAGCCGATGGCGCGCACGTAATTGATCGCCGCTTTAAGCCCGATACCTTCCAGGATCGCCGGCGTTCCCGCTTCGAATTTGTGGGGAACGCGAGCCCAGGTGGACTTTTCGTAGGTGACGGAGGAGATCATTTCGCCGCCGCCGAGGAATGGCGGCATCGCTTCCAGCAATTCGCGCCGTGCCCACAGCACACCGATGCCGGTTGGACCGTACAGTTTATGCCCGGTCCAGGCATAAAAATCGCAGCCCAGAGCTTGCACATCGACCGCGCGATGGACGATCGCCTGGGAGCCGTCGAACAACACTTTCGCGCCGTGCGCGTGCGCCAGATGGACGATCCGTTCCGCGGGCGTGACGGTACCCAGAACGTTGGACATATGCGTGATGGCGACCAGGCCGACGCGACCGTCTTGAAGTAACGCCTCGAACGCCGCCATGTCGAGTTCGCCGCTGTCGGTGATCGGCGCGACCCGCAATTCGGTACCGTGCGCGTCACGCAGCATCTGCCATGGCACGATGTTGGAGTGATGCTCCATGCCGGAGATCAGCACCGCCTGACCCGGCTTCAACATGTTCCGGCCGAAACTGTGCGCGACGAGGTTGATCGCTTCGGTACTGTTGCGCACGAAGACGATCTCATCGCGGTCGGGTGCGTTCATCAACGCGGCGACGGCATCGCGCGCGGATTCATACGCGTCGGTGGTGCGTTCGCTCATCCAGTGCAGGCCGCGATGCACGTTGGCGTATTGCGTTTCCATCGCCTCGCGCATGGCGTCGATCACCGCGCGCGGCTTCTGCGCGGAGGCGGCGCTGTCCAGGAACACCAGTTTCTTGCCGCGGATGGTCTGCGACAGGATGGGGAAGTCGGCGCGGATCTTTTCGACGTTCATTCGCTCTGGCCCCAGGCCCCATTGGCCCACCAGCGCGCGACGCTGGCTTCCAGCAGGTCGCGCGCGGTTTCGTTCGTGACGGGGTCGAGGGCCTCGGCCAGAAACGCGCGCACCAGAATGGACCGCGCCTCCTGGTCGGGGATACCGCGACTGCGGAGGTAAAACAGTTGTTCGGCATCCAGTTCGCCGACCGTCGCGCCGTGGCTGCACTTCACGTCGTCGGCGAAAATCTCCAGTTCCGGTTTGGTATCGATCTCCGCGTCCGGCGACAGCAGCAGCGCGCGGTTCATTTGATAGCCGTCGGTGCCTTGCGCACCGCGCGCCACTTCGATGCGGCCCTGGAACACGCCGCGCGAGCGTCCCGCCAGCACGTTCTTCACCGTCTGCCGCGACGTGCCCTTCGGCGCCGTGTGCCGCACCACCGAGGTGAAATCGCCATGCTGCGAGCCGGTCAACAACTGCGCGCCATTCAAATGCGCGATCGCTCCTGGCCCATCGAGCGATGCGTGAATTTCCGTCCGCGTGATGCGCGCGCCGACATTGAGGGTGAAACTGTCATACGTCCCGCCCGACGCCACGGCGGCATAAATCGTCGCCAGATGGAACGCCGTGATGTCTTCGGTCTGGATACGCACATGCGTCAGCGCCGCGCCGTCCGCGACATGAATTTCGAAAACCGGGTTGTGCATGTAGGACCCGGTGCCGTTCGAGATCTCCATCAATGTCAGTCGCGCGCCACGCTCCAACCGGACCATGTGCCGCGGATGCGCCGAGGTTCCCTCGATACCGAGGTGTACCAAAAACACGATGCCGGCGTCATGCCCTTCTGGCACGGCCAGATCCGCGCCGTCCTCGGCGAGCATGGTGTTCAGCGCGACCATGGGCTCGCGATCGGGCCAGGTCAGCGTGCCGAAATCCGGCTGATCGGCGAAGCGCGCGAACCCTGGCACGGGCGTCGATAAATCCGCGCGGAACGCGCCGCCGGAGAACACCAAACGCGCCGCCGCCTCGGGAATATCGATCGAGGGCGCGACAGAGGACGATCCGAACGACATCCCACCCAACGGCTGCAACGTCGTGTATTTCCACGCCTCGGACCGCCGTCCGCGCGCCGCGCCCGGCAGACCCAACGTGCGGAACGCGTCCGCCGCCGCGGCACGCAACGTCGAATCTCCCGGCAGCCGGCCCTTCAGGGCCTCGTAGCGCGCCAGAAAACCTGCCGTGCCGGTTTCGGTGATCGCGTTCACGCGGCCTCCGCCAGCATCGCGCCATAGCCGTTCTTTTCCAGTTCCTTCGCCAGTTCCGGGCCGCCGCTGCGCAGGATCCGGCCGCCGGCCAGCACGTGCACGCGGTTCGGCACCAGATGATCCAGCAGCCGCTGATGATGCGTGATGACCAGCGCCGAGAACCCCGGCCCGCGCAATCCATTGACCCCATCGGCCACGATCTTCAGCGCGTCGATGTCCAGCCCGCTGTCGGTCTCATCCAGCACCGCGAACCGCGGCTTCAGCAGCGTCATCTGCAGCACTTCGTTGCGCTTCNNTGACGTTGCGCTTCAACATGTCGTCCGCCATCGCCAACCGCTTCAACTCGCCGCGCGCGAGCTTCAGAAACTGCACCGCGTCCAGTTCGCTCTCGCCATGCGCGCGGCGGACCGCGTTCAGGGCGGTGCGCATGAAGTTGGCGTTGTTCACGCCCGGCAACTCGACCGGCGCCTGAAACGCCAGGAACAA
>PLSZ01000272.1:1216-2771 GCA_003164305.1 Acetobacteraceae bacterium | reverse complement strand
CCCGGGTGAACGACCTGTCGTCGCTTGCGCTGTTGTTCCCGCCAGTGAGCGACGGCGAACGCTGGAAAGTGCTCTGGCGCCACTGGTGCCCGGCTGACGACATCGTGGAACGATCGCGGCGTGACCGCGCGCCGTACGTGGTCTGGCGCGATCAGGGACACCTGATCGCGACCGAGGGCAACACGACCGACTTCAAATTCGTCGAGGCGGAAATCCTCAACCTCGCGACCGTTTACGACATTCAGGAACTGGCGTTCGATCGCACCTTCGCGGGCGAGATCGTCCGCAATCTGGCGGATGAAGGCATGACCCTGGTCGAGTTCGGCCAGGGCTTTTTGAGCATGGGTCCGGCTTCGGCCGAGTTCATCCGCAAGCTGCTGGCGANNCGCTCGATCGAGCGCATCGACCCGATCGTCGCGCTGATCATGGCGGTTGGCCGGTCCCAGGCGGAACCGGCCGGCATCTACGGCGACGGCCGCGGGCTGCTGATCGTCGGCGGCCGACAGGACCAGGACAAGGAGAACGAGGGTGACCGTGACGACGCTGAGTGCGGCTGACGCCTACCGGCACATCAGTCCGCGTTGCGGCCTGATCAGCGTTGAACAGTTCCGCAAGGAACTGCGGGCGAAGCGCACGCCGACCGGTGGCGTGTTCCGGATCAGCGTCGAGCCGCCGGTGCCGGTGGACGGCGCCGACCGCACGTTGCGGTTCTGCTACTCCGACGAGTCGGTCGATCGCATGGGCGATACGATCCGCGCGGCCGGGTGGGACATCTCCGATTACGTGCGGAACCCGGTGGCGCTGTGGGCGCACGACAGTTCGGCGCCGCCGATCGGCGGCGGCAGGAACGTCGGGGTCGAGGGCGGGCGCCTGATGGGCGACATCGAGTTCGCCCCGCCCGAGACGTACCAGTTCGCGGACACGATCTACCGCCTGCTGGTCGGCAAGTTTCTGCGCGCGGTGAGCGTCGGCTTCATGCCGACCAAACACGAGTTCGTCCAGAACGATCCCGACCGGCCCTGGGGCATCGATTTCCTCGAACAGCAGTTGCTGGAGATCAGCGTCTGCCCGGTGCCGGCGAACCCGAACGCGCTGGCCGAGGCCCGCCGCAAAGGGATCGACACTCGGCCGTTGGTGGAATGGGCGGAACGAGTCCTCGACAGCGGCGGCGCCGAATTGAAACGAGTGTTGATAACCCGAGACGAATTAGAGCGTCTGCGGAAAGCAGCGAAGGAGCCTTCAATGGCAGGCAAACCCCGTGTTCCGGGGCAGACAAGGCGCGTGCCGGTGCGCCGCGATCCGGGCGCGACCGAGGAAGACCCCACCGCCGGAGGCGCGACCGTGGGAAACTGCGGCCGTGGGCCGGACGATCAGTGCGGCATGACCGATCCGTCCGAGTGTTCGGTGCACGGCGGCGCCAGGGCCGAGCCGGACGATGACACGAAGTTGCTGGCGGCGATCCGCCGGCTGGTGCGCCGTGACGGCGGCGACGGCGACGACGATCCACCGGTGGCGCATGAGGACGCGATCCGCATCGCGCACAAATGCCTGCGGA
>PLSZ01000272.1:301-1196 GCA_003164305.1 Acetobacteraceae bacterium | reverse complement strand
AACTCGCGCGCGCCGCCGATCTGGCGGCGAAGGCAAAGCCGGGCAAGTAGCCCGCTACGTCGCTAGCCTGATAGCAAAGAAGCACACAACGTGCCGCCAAGGTCCGGCATGGGCCGACCCGACTGTCCCTCAGGTCAAGAGCCCAAGGGCATGTTCAAAGGAAACCAAATTACGTGAGCACAATTCTGTCGCTCCGCCGCGCCCTGGGCGAGGCGGTGGATGCTTTGCCGACCCTCGCCGGCACCGCGGCCTTCGGTCCGAAGGAAAAGGAAGTCGAGGACCTGTTGACCACGATCGGGCAGTTGGAGCGGGCCGAGAGGCACGCCGCCAGCCTGGCCCGGCCGATGCCGGGCGGCGGCGCGGACGTGTCCGAGATCAACCCGTCGCAGCGGACCATTTCGCAGATCAGGGCGATGGACCCGCGGCCCGGCCGGTTGAAGGGCTTCGACGATTACCTGAGCCTTGCCCGCAAGGGCCTGGAATTCACGCCGAGCGCGGACACGCACTACCGTTCGTTTGGTGAACAGCTTCAGGCGGTCTTCCGCCATTACAAGTCGAAGCAAGATGACCCTCGGTTGATCCGCGCGCCGACCGGCGCCGGCGAGGTCGATCCGACCGGCGGCGGCTTCCTGGTGCAGGTCGATTTCGCGGCGGCGATCTTCATGCTGGCGCACGACATGGGCGAGATCCTCAGCCGGGTGAGCAAGCTGCCGATCAGCGCGAACGCCAATGGGATCAAGATACCGGGCGTGGATGAAACCAGCCGCGCGACCGGGAGCCGTTGGGGTGGTGTGTCGTCGAACTGGGTAGCGGAAGGCACCATCGCCACGCCGTCGAAGCCGAAGTTCCGCGTGGTCGAGTTCGACCTGAAGAAGCTGATGTCGGTCATGTACAC
>PLSZ01000272.1:0-271 GCA_003164305.1 Acetobacteraceae bacterium | reverse complement strand
ATGTTCATGACCGAGGACGCGGTCGTCGAGGGGACCGGCGCGGGGATGCCGCTCGGTTACATGAACAGCAAGGCGTTGATCACGGTGCCGATCCAGACCGGGCAGGCAACGAAGACGATCGTCAAGGAAAACATCGACAACATGTGGGCGCGGCTGTGGGCGCGCTCGATGAAGAACGCGGTGTGGTTCATCAACCAGGACATCCTGCCGCAGCTCAACGCGATGAACCAGGCGGTCGGCACCGGGGGCCAGCTCGTCTACCTGCCGCCCG
>PLSZ01000659.1 GCA_003164305.1 Acetobacteraceae bacterium | reverse complement strand
GCAACCTGACCGTGACCTGGACCGCTCCGGCGGCGGACGGCACGCATAACGCCGCGACCGCGTACGCACTGCGCTCCAGCCCTTCGGGCGCCGGGACGTGGACGATCGTGTCCGGTGTCACCAGCCCCTACACGCTGACCGGCCTCGCGGCCGGAGCGGCGATCGACGTGCAGATCGAGGCCTCGAACGCCGCCGGCACGTCCGCGTGGTCGACCACCAGCACACTGACGACGGCCACGGCGGCGCCGAACACGCCGGCCGCCGTCTCCCTGGCACAGGGCACTGGCAGCAACCTGACCGTGACCTGGACCGCTCCGGCGACCGACGCTTCGCACAACGTCGCGACCGCGTTCGCGCTGCGCTCCAGCCCCTCGGGCGCCGGGACATGGACGACCGTGACGGGAGTGACCAGCCCCTACACGGTGACGGGCCTGGCGGCGGGCGCGGCGATCGATGTGCAGATCGAGGCCTCGAACGCGGGCGGCACCTCCGCCTGGTCGGTCACCAGCACGCTGACCACGGCCTCGGCCGGACCCTATGCACCGAACGCGCCGGTCATCGCCAGCGTGACGCCGCCGCCGGACGGCACGACCGGCAAACTCACCGTGACGTGGCCCGCGCCCGCGGTCGATGGCACCCACGGCGCGGCCACGGGCTATAATCTCCGCACCAGCCCCAGCGGCGCGGGCACCTGGACGACGGTATCCGGGGTCACCAGCCCTTACACGCTGACCGGCCTGACCGGAGCCACCGCGATCGACGTCGAAGCGCAGGCCACCAACGCGGCGGCGAGCCCAGGAGCGTGGTCGGCGATCGTGACGGGAACGACATGGGGAGCGACCGTGGTAGCGGGCAACTGGGTCGCGGCGACCTCGCAGGTCCACAACACACCGGTCGCGCCGAACGGGGGCGCGCAGATGACAGCGACGGCGGCTCCGACAGCGGTGACCGGAGGGTCCTTCGCCTGGTCGGCCAGCAACACCGTTACGCCGACCTCCGGGCTGATCGCGGCGGGCGCCGACGGCCAGACCGGCGGCTGGGGCCAATGGTTCAGCGCGCCGGTCACTCCCGGAACCTATTACCTGTGGATGCTGCCGCAGGGCGCGGGAGGCACGATCGGAGCCTTGGTGACGTCGGCCATCACCGTGTCGTAACGGACGAACCGCGGGACGCTTAGCCAGACGCCGTGCCGGCCACCGGCGCCGGCACGGCGCGCCGGCTGACGATCCAGTTGAACGCGGCACCGCCCAGCATGACGACCGTGGTTCCCAGGAATACCGCGCGCATCCCGATATGCCCGCCGACGAACCCTCCGGCGAGCGGCCCGATCACCTGGCCCGCGTATTGCGCCGACGTGCTGTAGCCCAGGATCGTGCCGGTGGCGTTGGAGGGGACGTTGTGGCGGATGGTCGCCGCGATCGCCGGCAGCAAGCCCGCCAGCGACATGCCCATCAGGAACCGCAGGCCGATCAGCTGCCACCGGTCGGTGACGAAGGCCTGCGGCACCAGCAGCACGCCGCAAACGGCCAGGCACCCGACGATCACATTCCACGCCCCGACCCGGTCCGCCAACCGCCCCAACCTGGGCGCCGCGAGGACGCTCCCGACCGCCGACGCCGCCATGACCAGGCCGGAGGTGAACACCACCTCCGCGTCCGGCACCAGTTGCGCGACATAGACGGTAATGATCGGCTCGATCGACATGTTCGCCAGCATCAGCAGCATGGCGGTGACCAGCATGGCGATTACCGGCCGGCGGTCGGGGATCATCGACCACGCCCCGGGCATCACCTTGCGGTTGGCTTTCGAGGTCAGCCGCCGGTCCTCGGTGATAAAGAAGCAGGTCCCCAGGAACGCCACGAAAATGGCGCCGCCAACAAGAAAGAACGTCTGCCGCAGCCCGATCAGTCCGGGCAGCACGCCGCCGATCAGCGGCCCGAGCAAGGTTCCCGCCAGCCCGCCGGTCGATAGCATGCCCAAGGCCCATCCCGCGCGATCCTTCGGCGTCTGGGTCGCGACCAGGACGACGGCGCCGGACGCGTAGCCGCCCAGCACGCCCGCCAGCAGGCGCAGCAGCACAAGTTGCCAGATGTTCTGCGCCAGGCCGATCGCCGACATGCAGATCGCCATCGCCAGGGAGGCGCGCATCAGGATCAGCTTGCGGCCATGCAAATCGGCCATCTTGCCCCAGATCGGCGCCATGATGCCGGCGCCGAGAAAGGCGATGCCGTAGGCGATGCCTGACCACTCCACGATCGCCGCGTGGTCCTTGACGCCAAGCTGTTCCACGTAGATCGGGAGGAACGGCAGCAGCAGGGTCATCGCCGTGATGTTGGTGAACGAGCCGAACAGGCACACGTACATGTTGCGCCGCCAGTGCGGCGTTTCCTCTGACATCGACGGGGTCCCGAGATTGCTGAGTGGGAATGTTAGGCACGAACGCGGCGGAGCATCAAACGCGGGCGTGTCGTGTCCGCCATGCGCTTCGCGGGAGCGAAGATTCGGGGCAAGGCGCGGCTGGGAAGCGCGTCCCCACATTTGACGCCCGCGGGACCGCGCCCCTATTCCTCCCCGGACACACGCCAAGGACCCATCATGGACTCCCACGTCCAGACCGCGCCGCTGACCGCCGCCCCCGACCGAGCCCGCGCCATCCAGCCCATCCTCGACGCCCACGGCCCCGAAATCGACCGCCGCCGCGAACTCACGCCCGAGGTCGTCGATGCCCTCGCCGGCCAGGACCTGCTCCGCCTGCTGCTGCCGCGATCGCTCGGCGGCCAGGAAATCCACCCGCTGGACTTCTGCCGCACAACCGAGGCCGTCGCCTGGGCCGACGCCAGCACCGGCTGGTTCGTCAACCAGTCGAACGTTTCGTCCGCGACGTCCGCCGCCGCCATGCCGCACGCCGCCGCCGCCGCGATCTTCGACAACCCGAGGGCCGGCCTCGCCTGGGGCGCCATTCACGGCAACAGCCGCGCCATCCGCGTCGAAGGCGGCTACCGCCTGACCGGCACCTGGAGTTTCGCCAGCGGCAGCCGCCACACCACCTGGATCGGCGCCCACAGCGCCACGCAAAATCCCGACGGCACGCCGCATATTCGTTACGGCAAGCCGGACGTCCGTAGCTTCCTGTTCCTCCGCGAGCAAGCCACGATCGTCGACGACTGGCACGTGCTCGGATTGCGTGGCACCGGCAGCGACACCTATTCGGTCGACGATCTGTTCATCCCCGACGCCCACGCGCCGGATCGCGAGGCCCCCGAGGAACGCCGCGAGCCAGGACCCATCTACACCTTCCACTCGACCCCGCTGTACGCGATCGGTTTCTGCGGCGTAACGCTCGGGCTGGCGCGGCGGATGCTGGAGACCTACACCGCCCTCGCCCGCTCCCGCCATTCCCGGGCTTCGGTCAACGCGATGGCCAGCAATCACGCGGTGCAACGGGAAATCGCGCTGCTGGAAGCGAAGCTGTCCGCCGCCCGGGCGTTTTTGCATGAGGCGGTGACCAACGCTTACAACGCCGCGGTCGCCGGCGATCTGGACGTGGACACGCGGATGCGCCTGCGGCTGGCCACGACCTACGGGATGAATGAGGCGACCGATGTGTCGATCGCCTGCTATCGCGGCGCCGGCACCGCGGCGATCATGGACAGCGCGCCGTTCGAGCGGCGCTTCCGTGACGCCATGAGCGCCAGTCAGCACATGCAGGCGATGTTGCCGCTGATCGAGATGGTCGGCCGCCATATCATCGGCACCGAAAACGTGGTGCAATTCGTCTGACGACACGCGACGGAACGGGAGGAAAAAATCATGCCGATCATCGACTCGCAGGTTCACGCTTACGAACGCGATCATCCCGGCCGTCCCTGGGTCGGCACGCTGACCGGCCCGAAGGAGATGACCGGCGATCAAATGGTCGCCGCCATGGACGCGGTCGGCGTGGACGGCGCGATCCTGGTCTCCCCGTTCAGCATGTATCGTTACGACGCCAGCTACGCGCTGAGCGTTTATGCCGCGCACCCCACGAAATACCGGCTGGTCAAGCCGGTCGATCCCAACGACCCGGCCGTCGGCGACACCATCGCCGATTGGGCGGACACCAAAGGCGCGGTCGGCATCCGCATCATGTTCCGCGAGGGCGTATCGGCCGACCCGGCGGATCCCGGCATCAATCGCGTGCTGTCCGCCGCCGCCAAACACGGTCTGGCGTTGAACTGCATGATCACCGGGCGGCTGGATCAGGCGGCCGGACTCGCCGCGCGCAATCCGGACACGCAAATGGTGATCGATCACCTCGGCCTGCCGCAACCGCACCACCCTCCGGCGGCGCCGCGACCGTGGGCCGCTTTGCCGGAACTGCTGGCGCTGGCTCAGTATCCAAACGTCGCCGTGAAAATATCCGGCGCCTGCACGCTGTCGCATCAGCCGTTCCCGTATCCCGACATCTGGGACCCGCTGGCCCGCATCTTCGACGCGTTCGGTTTCGGTCGTTGTCTTTGGGGCACGGACTGGACTCGCGCGGTGGAAGTGCTGACCTACCAACAGGGCGTCGAGTCGTTCCGCGTCACCGATCGGCTGTCCGACAGCGACCGCATCGCGCTGATGGGCGAATCTCTCATGCGCGTCTACAACTGGTCGAAAGTCTGACCTGACCATGAGCCGCATCGACAGCGCCATCAACATCGACGACCTCAAACGGCTGGCGAAGCGCCGCCTGCCGAAGATCATGTTCGACTTCATCGAAGGCGGCGCGGAGGACGAGGTCGGACTGCGCGCCAACGCCAACGCGTTTCGCGATTTGCGCCTGGTGCCTCGGTATTATGTCAACACCGCGAAGCGCGAGCAGAAGGCCACACTTTTCGACCGAACCTACGCCAGTCCGTTCGGCATCGCNNGTGCCGTACTTAATGTCGGGCGCGTCGAACGCCTCGATGGAACAGGGCGCGAAGCTGGCGGGCAAGAACCTGTGGTACCAGATCTACGGCGCGCGCGACCGGAAGGTGGCGGCGGATCTGGTGAAACGGGCGATCGACCTGGGGCTGACGACCTTGGCGGTGACCTGCGACGTGCCGGTGTCGTCGAACCGGGAGCGCAACAGACGCAACGGCTTCGTTCGTCCCTTGCGCATGACGCTGCCAACGATTCTGGAGGCGATGCTGCACCCGGCGTGGGTCATCAATTACTACCGCACCGGCGGTCTGCCGATGCTGGGCAACTGGCGGCCCTACGCGGCGACCGGCGCGACGCCCGATCAGGTGGCCGATTTGTTCGCCAGTCAAACGCCCGATCCCAGCCAGGTGTGGGGCGATCTGGAAGCGATCCGGAACGCCTGGCCCGGCAAGCTGCTGCTGAAGGGCGTAATGCATCCCGAGGACGCGCGCATCGCCACCGGCATGGGCGTGGACGGGCTGATCGTGTCCAACCACGGCGGACGGCAACTGGACATGATGCCCTCNNCGGGCAACGTTATACGGCGCGACCGCGGGAGGACTGGAAGGGGTCAAAAGGGCCGTTTCGATCCTGCAACGGGAAATCGATCTGGTGATGGGACAACTCGGCGCGGTCAACCTGGCCGCTCTGGGGCCACAGTACCTGCTCGATACGGTTCGCGCGGAGGAAGAGCGCCGCAACACCGGCGCCATGGCCGGTCGGCGTTAAGTGTCTGGTGTGAACACATGTGATGGGACAATCGGGCGTCGGGACTAACCGGAACGGTTTGAACCGCGTTGGCCCATCTGCGTGCATCCGCGTTCATCCTGGAGTGAACCCCTGAACTGAGACACGGAAATAAGACACACTGTTCGCCAAGGAGAACGAGTGTGCCGAAAAGGAAGCGACGGAGTGTCACCCAGCGGTTCAAGCAGTCCGTGGTGGAGCGAATGGCCACCACGGAAAGCATCCAGGGACTGGCCGACGAATTGGGCGTTGGGTCCAAACTCTTGTATAATTGGCGCGATAGCCTGCGAATTGGCGGCGAGGAGGGGCTTCGGCGTGTGGGCCGGCCATCCCGAACGATCCCGGCGGAGCCCGAGGCGGCGGTGGCGCCGATCGACCTCGGCGATCAGGCCGCGGCCGGCCGGCGGATCGAGGAACTGGAGCGAAAGATCGGCCAGCAGCAGCTGGAACTGGATTTTTTTCGCGCGGCCTTGCGCCATGTCAGGGACCAACCGCCCAGGAAGGGCGGACCTGGCGGGACAACATCTTCGCGGTGATCCAGGCGACGATGGAGCGGCAAAGCTTGCCCCTGCGAAGGCGGGGGGCGATCATATTGGGATCGAACGGATGTGCGCGTTGGCCGGTGTCAGCCGTGCCAGCTATTATCGGCACTGGCTGGCCTCGAAGCCGCGCCAGGAAGAAACCGCGCTGCGCGATGAAATCCAGCACCTGTCATTGGCGAGCCGCAAGAACGGCTATCGTAACGGCTACCGGCCAATCACGATCCAGCTTCAGCGCGCGGGTTGGGTGGTAAACCACAAGCGAGTGGCGCGGATCCGCCGCGAGGACAATCTGCTTTGCGTGCCGAAACTTTCGTTCCGTCCGCCGACAACGGACTCTCGGCACGGTTGGCCTGTCTGGCCCAATCTGGCGCGCCATTTAGTACCGATGGTGGTCAATCAACTTTGGGTGGCCGACATCACTTATATAAGGATGAGCGAAGCGTTCGTTTATCTCGCGGTGGTACTGGATACTTTCAGCCGGCGCGTGGTTGGTTGGGCCATGGCGGATCACTTACGCGCCGAACTCGCGCTGTCGGCGTTGGCCATGGCCATTGGCAATCGTCAGGTAACGAAAGGCGAACTGATCCATCACTCGGATCAGGGCGTGCAATATGCCTGTGGCGATTACATCGCGCGGCTGGAACGAGCCGGCATTCAGCCTTCCATGAGCCGGGCCGGCTGTCCGTGGGACAACGCGATGGCGGAAAGCTTCATGCGGACGTTGAAGCGGGAAGAAGTGAACGGCCAGGCGTATCGCGACCGTGCCGAGGCGGAAGCCTCGATCGAGGCCTTCATCGAGACGGTCTACAACCGGCAGCGGTTGCATTCGGCGCTGGCTTATCTGGCGCCGGAGGATTTTGAGGCGAAGCAGCATCCGCCTCCAGGCCTGGCGGCGTCCGTGGCCCGCGACGGAACGCTGCCTCTGGTTTCGACTAAAACTCTTTCTTTATGATAGTACTGAGGTATAGGCGGGGATATTCGATCCATGGCATCTGAGATCGGGGCCGGCTCCATGCATTATACAGGCGGGCCTGCCCGGCTGGCCCGAGGTTGGCAGCGGGCGCCGCCGCCCTCAAGGACGCTTCGCGCCGCGCAAGCGCGCGGTGGCCTCGGAAGAACGAGGCCATCCTCGACCGCGGCGGCGCCCGCTGCCTGGGAATATTCAGGCCGGGACGAGAAAACGGCACCCCGGCCGAACCAGAAAACATCGATTGCGATCGCTGGTTGGCGACTGCTTCAGCGGTCGCGAACAGCGGGGGGCTTTTCGCCGCGGCGGCGGATGGCGTTTACCGCTTGTGGCGACCTGCGTACCGGAGGCAAAGTGGGGTGTGTCTTATTTTCGTGTCTCAGGGGTGGGGTTCAGTCCACATGTCGTCCGGTCCCTCTGGCCGCGCCGGCGCAGGGCGCGCCGCCAGAGTCCGATGACATGGTGGCGGAACGCCGAGAGGGCGCGAATGTTGGT
>PLSZ01000052.1 GCA_003164305.1 Acetobacteraceae bacterium | reverse complement strand
AACAAACTATGCAATAAGAGCGATTAACTTGCTACCTAACCCGGACAACTATCGGTGCTGTTAACACGCACGCTTGTCGCGCTGCGCCAGCATCCCGGGACGTAGCGGCCGGCACCCTTCGCGCCCGGCGCCAGCCAAAAAGCGTGACGCCGTGGCCGTCCTCCGTTAAGGCCCCCCTACACCTCCCGGTAACGGAAGCGGTGCGAGGCTCGGTCCGTCCAGCCCCACCACCGGGGACGAGGACGATAAGGACGGTTGACGATGCGTATTTCGGTGTTTGGGATCGGCTATGTCGGCGTCGTCTCCTGCGGTTGCCTCGCGGAGCTCGGCCACGAGGTGATCGGCGTCGATGTCGCGGCGGAAAAGCTGGCGATGCTGGCGTCCGGCCGGTCGCCGATCGTCGAGGAAATCATCGACACGCTGATCGCCGGCGCCGTGCAACAGGGGCGGCTGACCGCGACGGCCGACGTGGTGGACGCGGTGCACCGGAGCGAGGTGTCCTTCATTTCAGTCGGCACGCCCTCGGCCGCCGATGGCAGCGTGGCGTTGGGCGCGGTGGACGCGGTAGTGGCGTCGATCGGCCGCGCGATCCGGGACAAGCCGGGTCCGCACACGGTGGTGATGCGCTCCACCGTGCCGCCGGGCACCGCCGAGGACCGGGTGATTCCGCTGCTGGAGCGCGAGTCGGGCCGCGCGATCGGCGAGCAACTTCATTACTATAGCAATCCGGAATTCCTGCGGGAGGGATCCTCGGTGCGCGACTTCCGCTCGCCGCCGTTCACTTTGATCGGCGCGCCCGAAGGTGACGATGCCACGATCCTGCGAGAGGTTTACGCGCCGATCGAGGCCGCCGTGCACGTCGCGCCCTATCGCGTGGCGGAGAGCGTCAAGCATATCTCCAACGTGTTCCACGCCGTCAAATTGGCTTTCGCCAACGAGGCGGGGGCGATCCTGGCGTCGTACGGCGTCGATGCGCGGGAGGCGTTCCGGCTGCTGTGCGAGGACAAGGTGCTGAATGTGTCGGCCGCGTATCTGAAGCCGGGGTTCGCGTTCGGTGGATCGTGTTTGCCGAAGGACGTGCGCAGCTTCCTGGCTCTGGCGGGCGCTCGCAATTTGTCGGCGCCGTTCCTGAACCAGTTGCTGCCGTCCAATCAGGCGATCATCGACCGCGCTTACGACGCCATCACGCATCATGGCCGCTTGCCGATCAGTCTGTTCGGGCTCGCGTTCAAGCAGGGCACCGACGACCTGCGGGAGTCGCCGTTCGTACGACTGGCGGAACGGTTGATCGGCCGTGGCTACGATCTGCGGATTTATGATCGATTCGTTCAGGTCGCCCGGTTGATGGGCGCCAATTGCAGCTTCATAGAGAAGGAAATCCCGCATCTGGAGAGGCTGATGGTGATCAGCCCGGACGCGGCGCTGTCCACCAGCCGCATCGCGGTGATCGGGCATGTCGCGCCGGAGGATCGGCTGGCGTTGCTCGCTGGTTTGTCGGATCATATCGTCATCGATCTGGCCGGGATGGACGCGCTGCGAACCTTGCCCGGCATTACGTATGAGGGTCTGTGCTGGTGAGTTCGGCGGGCCGGCCCAGTCTGCTGTTCGTCAGCCCGCGTTTTCTGTTTCCGATGGACCAGGGCGGCAAGATCCGCACCGGCAACATTCTGCGCGGAATGAAAGGCGGCGCGTTCGAGGTGACGTTGGCGTCACCCGCTCCCGCTGACGTCGCCCGGTTCGCGGGCGATCTGGACACGGCCTGCGATCATTTCGTTTCGTGGCCGGAGCGGGCGCCATCGCGAATCGGCCGGGTGCTGTCGCTGGCGAGTGCCGTGCCAGTGGCGGTGGCGAGCGACCGCTCGGCGGCGGGCAGCGCCTGTGTCAGCCGCGCCCTTGCCGCCAAACCCGATGTCGTGGTCGTCGATTTTCCCCATGCGGGCGTGCTGGTGCCGCGACGGATCGACGCGGCCTCGGTCATGTTCACGCACAATGTGGAGGCGGAGATTTTCGAACGCCACGCGGCCAGGGGGAAAGGCATCTGGCGGCTGGTGTGGGCTGATCAGAGCCGCAAGATGAACCGGTTCGAGGGCGAGACGTTACGGCGCTTCGACAGCGTGATCGCGGTGTCGAAGCGCGACGCCGATGTGCTAGCGAAACGGTATGGCCTGGCTCAGGTGGCGGAGATCGATACGGGCGTGGATCTGGATTTCTTCGCCGCTTCTTCGGCTGACGAGGCCCCCGATCCGGGGCCGGACGGCGGCACTTTGGTGTTCACCGCGACCATGAGTTGGGCGGCGAACGTGGAGGGCATTCACTTTTTGCTCGATGAGGTCTGGCCTTCCTTGGTGGCCGCCCGACCGCGGATCAACGCGGTGATCATCGGACGAAATCCGCCCGCATCGTTGTCCGACAAGATCAAGGAGCGTGGGCTCAACGTGACGCTGACCGGGTTTGTCGACGATATCCGGCCGTATGTGGCGCGCGGCCACGTCTATGTGATTCCGTTGTTCGTCGGCAGCGGCACGCGGATCAAGGCGTTCGAGGCGATGGCGATGGGGCGGCCGGTCATTTCGACCTCGCTCGGGATCGAGGGGCTGGACGTCACGGATGGCGAACATTTTGTCCGGGCGGATGACGCTGAGGCATTCTCGCGGGGAATTCTGACGTTGCTGGATGACCGCGCCGCGCGGGACCGCATCGCCGAGGCCGCGCGGCGGTTGATGGAGGATCGTTTCTCCTGGAACAAAGTCGCGGCGCAGTTCGAGGCGATCTGTCTGGGCGCGCTGGAACGGCGGCGGTAGAGGTTACTCCGGTTGGCCGCTGGAGACCGCAAGCCCGGCCCTTATCGTCATCCACGGGCTTGACCCGGAGATCTTCGCGCGCGCGTACCATGTTCAATATCGGCGATCTTCCGTGCCGCGACAGATGGTCCGGTCAAGCCGGACCATGACGATTAGGGTGCCGGCCAGAACGGATGCCCAATACGCTCAGGAAGAACGCGCCATACGCGGTCTGGAACGCCAGCAGGATGCAGGTGCCAGACGGGATCACCAGCCGCATCGCGTATTCCGGCGCCAGCACGCCGAACGCGGTCCGGTTCCAGGCCGACAACGCGAAGACCGCCAAACCGACGCCGATCAGCAACAGCAACAAGCCGGTGAGCAGCCCGGCCTCCAACGTCACCGCCCGGGTCAGGCGCAGGAAGCGCTCGTCCGGCGGGGACAGGCCTTCGCGCATGCCGTACAGCCGGGCGAATACGTAGAACAAAGCGGAATGGAACCCGACAATCACCGCCAGCGACGCGTAGAACAGTGTGTGAATGTCCAGCGTTATGCCAGCGACCACGCGCGGCGCCGGCAGCAGCCAGGCCATGGCGGCCAGCCCGGTGACCAGGAGGCCGAGACCGGGATAGAGGAATAGCCAGCGCGGACTGAACAGCAGCAGGAACCGCAGATGCCGCCAGCCATCCCGCCAACTGCGCAGATGCGGCGGTCGAGACCTTCCGTCGGGCCAAAGCGTTGTCGGCACCTCGGTGATGCGCAGATGGTGGATCGTCGCCTTGACCACCATTTCACTGGCGAACTCCATGCCCGGCGCCTGCAAATCGAGGTCCAGGATCGCCGCGCGGTCGAAGCCGCGCAGGCCGCAATGGAAGTCGCCGCACGGGCTGCGGAAAAAGATCCGGCCGATGGTCGTGAGCACCGGATTGCCGATGTAACGATGCAGCGGCGGCATGGCGCCCGGCTTGATGCCGCCCTTGAACCGGTTGCCCATGACCAACGCATAGCCGTCGCGCAGCTTCTCCACGAAAGCGTCCAGATCGCTGAAGTCATAGCTGTCGTCGGAATCGCCCATGATGATGAAGCGTCCACGCGCCGCCCGAATGCCCCCCAACAACGCGCTGCCATAGCCTTTGGCGGTGATCGGCACGACACGCGCTCCCGCGGCGGCGGCGATCGCCTGCGATCCGTCGGTGCTGCCGTTGTCGGCGATCAAAACCTCCCCATTCACGCCGGAGCGTTCGAGATAATCCAGCGCCTTGGCGATGCAGACGGCGAGCGTTTCCGCCTCGTTCAGGCAGGGCATCAGGATGGTCAGCTCGCACGGGCCAAACGAGGTGGTCGTCAGACTGAGAGGTTGGATCAGGGTGTCGGGCATTGGTCCATTGAGGATGATTGTTTGGTGGCGTGTGGGACAGTCGTCGTAACACAGGCGTTTCCGTTCGCCGGCATTCGGTCCAGCCTAGCAAAGCAAAGGTGAACTGGGCAATTGTTTTCTACCATAGGTAGCAATGGTGTCGGTTGCGGGATGTGGAGTAAGCTGCGCGAGACGCTCAACGGAGACGACATGATGTCATTGCCCCCTCCTCAGCCGGACCGCGTCGGCTCGGGGCCCGTCATCGTTCTGCTGCACGCGGTGGGCGCCACACGCCGCATGTGGGACGGCATCGCCGGCCTGGCCGAGCGGTTCGAACTGCTGTCCTACGACTTTCCCGCCGACGGTGAGATCGACGGCCTGGCCGATCAACTCGCCACCGTATTGACCGCCGAGGACATCACGCGGGCGCATATCGTCGGGTCTTCGCTTGGCGGCATGGTGGCGCAGTGCTTCGCCGCCAACTTTCCGGAGCGCGTCGATCGCCTGGTGTTGTGCGACACCACGCCCGCGCTCAGCGAGGGCATGCGCGACACGTTCCTGCTGTCAGGCTCGCTGCACGCGGCGATGGCGCGCGCCGATCTGATGGACCTCGCCGAGGAAATCTTCGCCCCCACACTGGTATTATGCGCGGAAGGCGCCGATCTGGCGATGCGGGAGGGCGCGGACTTTCTGGCGCGTTCCATCCCGCGGGGGCAGCTCGCGTTCGTGCCCGGCGCGGTGGCGGACGCGGTGACGGAACGACCGGACTGGATCCTGCGCGTGCTGCTGGATTTTCTGGGCTGAGGGTCCCGATAAGAGTCCCCCTGGCCGTCCGGCCCGTTTCAGCCTAAATCCGCCCTAAACAAGCCCCCTTGGCACGACCCTGGAGAAACTTCCATGCGAGAAATCGGACATTTCATCGGCGGCAAACCGGTCGCCGGCGGCAGCGGTAAATTCGGCGACGTCTACAATCCGGCGGCCGGCGAGGTGATCGCCCGTGTCGCTCTGGCCAGTTCCGCCGAGGTCGATGCCGCGGTCGCCGCCGCCGCCGCCGCTTTCCCCGCATGGGCCGCGACCCCACCGCTGCGCCGCGCCCGCGTGATGTTTAAGTTCAGGGAACTCCTGGAGCGGGACCGGCGCGAGATTTCGGCGATCATTACAGAAGAGCACGGCAAGGTATTGTCCGACGCCGACGGCGAAGTGCAACGCGGGCTTGAAGTCGTCGAGTTCGCCTGCGGCATCCCGCATTTGCTGAAGGGCGAATACACCGAGGCGGTCGGCACCGGCATCGATGCGTGGTCGATCCGGCAGCCTTTGGGAGTCGTCGCCGGCATCACGCCGTTCAACTTTCCGCTGATGGTACCTTTGTGGATGTTGCCGGTGGCGCTGGCGTGCGGCAATTGCTTCCTGCTGAAGCCGTCGGAGAAGGATCCCTCGGTAGCGCTGAAACTGGCGGCGTTGTTGACAGAAGCCGGTTTGCCCGATGGCGTGTTCACCGTTGTTCAGGGTGCCCGGGAAGCGGTCGAGGCGATCCTGGCGCATCCCGACATCGCCGCGATCAGCTTTGTCGGGTCCACCGCCATCGCCGAAACGATCTATAAAGGCGGCACCTCGTTCGGCAAGCGCGTGCAGGCTTTGGGCGGAGCGAAGAACCATCTGGTGGTGATGCCCGACGCCGACCTGGACGACGCGGTCGATGCGCTGATGGGCTCCGCGTACGGCGCGGCGGGAGAGCGTTGCATGGCGGTCTCGGTCGCGGTGGCGGTCGGCTCGGCGGGCGACGCGCTGGTGGCGAAACTGGCGCCCCGCGTGCGGGCGTTGAAGATCGCCCCGGGCGTCGATCCCGAGGCGGAGATGGGGCCGCTGGTTACCCGCGATCATCTGGCGAAGGTGTCGGGCTATGTCGATCTGGGTGTTAAGGAAGGCGCGTCGTTGGTGGTCGATGGGCGCGGGCTGAAGTTGCAAGGCTATGAGAACGGTTTCTTCATCGGCGGAAGTCTGTTCGATAACGTTACGACAGACATGCGGATTTATCAGGAGGAAATCTTTGGGCCGGTGCTGTCGGTGGTGCGGGCGCCGGATATCGCGACGGCGACGCGGATGATCAATGCGCACGAGTACGGCAACGGGGTCGCTCTGTTCACCAACGATGGCGGCACGGCGCGAGATTTCGCCAGCCAGATCCAGATCGGCATGGTCGGCATCAACGTGCCGATCCCGGTGCCGATGTCGTTCCATTCGTTCGGCGGTTGGAAGCATTCGCTGTTCGGCGATCACCATGTTTATGGCATGGAGGGCGTACGGTTTTACACGAAGTACAAGGCGGTGACGCAGCGTTGGACGGGTGGCGCGCGTAAAGGGGCGGAGTTCGTGATGCCGACGTTGGGGCGGTAGCGAGAGCGCCGCTTTCCTCGTGGCGCGAACCAGCGTACCGTCAGCGCCTGACGACGAAAGATCGTGGAGGAGGCTACCGGCATGTCCCAATCTGGCCTGACCGCCGAGCATGGAGTTCCTTGGCCGTCCAACGGCATCTCGGAAATTCCGTTCCGGGTCTATACCGACCAGGAACAGTACCGCCGTGAGCAGGAGCGCCTGTTCAAGGGCCCGACCTGGAATTACCTGTGCCTGACGGTCGAACTCACGAAGCCTGGCGATTTCGTCGCCACCACGGTAGGAGAAACCGCGGTCATCGTGGTGCGCGACGCGGACGGCGCCATCAACGCCTTCGTCAACCGCTGCGTCCATCGCGGCAACCTGTTGTGTCTGGAGCGCCAGGGCAACGTCCGCGAATTCGGCTGCATTTATCACGGTTGGATCTACAACCTGACCGGCCAACTCACCGGCGTGGCGTTCGAGCATGGCGTGCAACGTCAGGGCGGCATGCCGCCGGAATTCCGCAAGGAAGAGCATAAGTTGCAACGATTGCGTGTCGCGGTGCTCGGAGGTCTGGTGTTCGGCACCTTCAGCGACGTCACGCCCGACCTGGAAACCTTTCTGGGCCCCGACGTGACCCGGGGTTTGCTGCGGGTGATGAACCGCACGCCGCACGTACTCGGCCGCAATACGCAAGTGATGCCGAACAACTGGAAACTTTATTTCGAGAATGTGAAGGATACCTATCACGCCTCAATCCTGCATCTGTTCCTGACGACGTTCCGGATCAACCGGCTGACCATGCCGGGCGGGATCTTCATCAACCAGGACGGCGGCAATCATTACAGCTTCGCCAAACTCGACTACCAGGCCGAGGACCAGGAATACAAGAACGCCGGCCTGCGATCCGAAAGCGAGTTCCGGCTGCGGGACAACTCCGTCGTCGAGTCGGTGGACGAATATGGCGACGGCGTCTCGGTGCAAATCCTGACCGTCTTCCCGGGCATGGTGTTGCAGCAGGTGCGCAATACGATCGCGGTGCGCGTCATCCGGCCGCGCGGCGTGGACAAGACGGAGCTGGAATGGATCCATCTCGGTTTCGACACCGATGACGAGGCGATGACGGAACGCAGGCTGCGGCAGGGGAACCTGATCGGACCCGCGGGCTATATCGCGATGGAAGACGGCTGCATCGGCGGCTTCGTGCAGCGCGCGCTGCAGTACAACGATGACGGCGCGGGCCTCGTCATGATGGGCGGCCATGAGGCGGAGTCGCAACCGTTCCGTGCCAGCGAGGCGGCGATCCGCGGTTTCTGGAAGCACTACCGCGCGCTGATGGGTGACTGAGAATGGACGACCTGACCATCCGTCTCGGCGTTCAGGAACTGATCGGCGAATATGCCGAACGCATCGATGAAGACCGGCTGGAGGAATGGCCGGATTTGTTCGCCGATCCCTGCCGCTACCTCGTGATCAGCCGTTCCAATCACGAGGCCGGCATGCGGCAGGGCGTGATGTACGCGGCCACCCGCGGGATGCTGCTCGATCGCGTGTTCTCGATCCGGCGCGCGAATTTGTTCGAGCCGCACCGCTATCGTCACGTCATCGGGCCAATCCGGGTGAAGTCCGTCAATGGGAACACCGCTGTCGTCCACTCGCATTTCATCGTCGCGCGAATCATGCACGATGGCGTGACAACGTTGTTCGCGACGGGACGTTATCTCGACCGGATCGATATTTCGGCGACGCCGTACCGGTTCAGTGAGCGGATCGTGGTGCTGGACAGCGACAAGATCGATACGTTGCTGGCGATTCCGCTGTAATCAGGCCGCGATCTCGGCGCGCACGATGGCGATGAAATTCAGCGGCAACAGATCCTGATTGTCCAACAGATAAGCGAGGCGGCCGTGGGTTCAGGCCGCGTTTGACACGGTGCGGCGGCTCAACGTTTCCGGCATAAGCAGCAGATAGACCGCACCCGCGATCGCGGCGACGAGGCCCAACGAGAGAAACGCCGGGCTGTAGCCCAGGTGATCGACGATCAGGCCCGCCGCGAGACCGCTGAGCGATCCTCCGATGCCTTGCATCGTCACCACGCCGCCCATCGCCATGTTGTATCGACCGGTTCCACGCGTGATGTCCGCGACCACCAGCGGCATCAACGCGCTGAAAATTCCCCAGCCAACGCCGTCCAGCAATTGCACGCCCAGCAGCCAGGCGGTGTTGTCGGAGAACGTGTAGAGCAATGCTCTGACGGGCAGAACCGCGAACGCGATCAGGAACAGCGGCTTGCGGCCCCAACTGTCGGCGACTGGTCCAACGACCATGCTGATCGGCATCATGACGGCCTGCGCGGCGATGATGCAGGCCGAGGTCAACGCCGTCGCCCAATCCGGATTCGCGACCGCGAGTTTCTGTCCCACCAACGGCAGCAACGATGCGTTAGCGAATTGAAACAACAGCGCGCAACTGGCGAACACCACCAATGGCCGTATTTTCAGCAAACCCATCCAGCCGGTCGGTTTGAATGCCGTTCGCGGCACTTCGCCGGACGCGTTGTTGCCTGGCATTGGATCGGCACCCCTCGCGCGGGCGTGATCGATCGAGTCTCCGGGAATGGCCAGGGTCGCTGCCGCCGCCAGGAACGAAAACGCCGGCACCAACAGGAAGACCGCGCGTTGCGAGAACGCGTAGCCGACCCATGCTGCCAGCATCGCCGTCATCACGTTACCGGCATGATCGAACGCGGCGTTGCGTCCGGTGCGTCGCGCCAGAGTCTCGCGTGTGTAAAGTCCGAGCGTGATCGCCGCGATCGCGGGCGCGAAGACATCTCCAACAACGGCCATCAGTGTGTTGGCGATCAGCACCGGCCAGAACAATGGCGCCGCGAAGATCAATGTCGCGCCGGCGGCCAACACGGCGATACCGCCGACCACGATGGCGCGTTTCGCTCGCATCGCGTCGATCGCCATGCCGATGGGAAGTTGAGCGCCCAGGCCGAGCAGTCCGCCGATGGTGGTCACGAAACCGACGGACGCGACGCTCCAATGTTGTTGCGTGACCAGAAAGACGACCAAATAGGGACCCAAAGCGCCGCGCACGTCGGAGAGCAGGAAGTTCACCGTGTCGAGGAAAACCGGTTGGAAGCCCTCGCGGATCGCCCGGCGGTTCGGCTTGTCCGCCTGGTTCACCGGCTTGTCCGCGGCCGGTTTATCCAGCAGCGGTAGGGCGGTCTCGACTCCCCGCGACGTCCCCATTGGGGGACTCCTTATACGTTTGTGTCCTTTAAACCCACGCGAACTCCGCTAGTGCCCTGAAGCATTCAAGCGCGGCACGCCATGACGGGGTCGCGACGGTGATTCATGCATCATCGATAGCGGATACCAGAAAGCTCGTGCCCTTATCCTAATCTTACGCTGACGCGTTGAAGGGCAAGTCGCGAAGGGCGGAATGGTTCCCCGGTCAGGCGAAATTCGTGGTGGCGGTCAGGTTGGCGCGACGCCGACGTCCTCACCGGCGGCCAGTCGCCGCGAGAGATCTTCGCGGAATCGGGCGAATTCCTCGCCACGCCAGGCATCGTGTTTGCCTTGCGCGTAAGCCAGCGCGTTGCGGTGATAAATCAGCGCGTTGCGCCGCGTCTGGGCGAAATTGTCCCGGGTCGCGACCACCTTGCCGGGCACGCCCATCACTACCGAGCCTTCCGGAATTTCAGCGCCCGGGGGCACCAGCGCCATGGCGCCGATCACGCAACGGCGTCCGACTTTCGCGCCGTCCATCACCACCGAGCCAATGCCGATCAGGCAATCCTCGCCGATCTCCGCGCCATGCACCACGGCACGGTGCGCGATCGAGCAATAGTCGCCGATCGTCGTCCCCTTGCCGCCGCCGACATGGATCACCGCGGTGTCCTGAATATTGCACCAGCGGCCGATACGAACCGCGGCGCCCTCGGCCCGGATCACGCAATAGGGCCAGAAGCTGCTGCCCTCGCCGGCGCTGACGCGGCCGAAGATACGCGCCGTGGGATCGACGAAGGCGGCCTTTTGCAGCACGACCTCGGGGCCGAATGTGAATGTCATGGACCGACCTCCATTGTTGTCCGCGAGCCTGACGGACTTCCCGTCCCCGGTCCATGGTGTATGTACTGGGCTTCTCGTTCAGCACCAGGATGTGAAGATCATGGCAAAGCAATACCGGATCGCCTCTGTTCCCGCCGACGGCATCGGCCCCGAAGTGATCAGCGCGGGGTTGGAGGTGCTCGACGCGGTGGCCTCGCGCGATGGCGGCTTCTCGCTGGTGGTCGATCATTACGACTGGGGGTCGAACTGGTATCGCAAGCATGGCGAGTTCATGCCGGCCGACGGACTGGCATGGCTGCGCACCGCTGACGCGATTTATTTCGGGGCGGTGGGCGATCCAAACATTCCCGATCACGTGTCGTTGTGGGGTTTGCGGTTGCAGATCTGCCAGGGGCTGGATCAATACGCCAACGTGCGGCCGACGCGTATTTTGCCAGGCGTGACCTCGCCTTTACGCAATGTCGCGACGGGCGATCTGGACTGGGTGATCGTGCGGGAGAACTCGGAAGGCGAGTATTCCGGTCAGGGTGGGCGCACGCATCGCGGCCTGCCCGAGGAAGTCGCCACGGAAGTCGCGATCTTCACCCGCCGCGGCGTCGAGCGGATCATGCG
>PLSZ01000405.1 GCA_003164305.1 Acetobacteraceae bacterium | reverse complement strand
CGGCGTCGATGTCCACGCCCGCCGCGCGATAGGTTAACGCTTCATTTGGCGCGGAACCCGGTTTCGGGGCATTGCTGGACTGTACATCCCCGCTGGGGACATTGGGGCCGCCACCCGGGTTCGGATGTGCACTGGTCATGGCGGGCCTCCANNGGGGGGCCGCCTTTTCAGCCGATGCCAGACGGAACACAACTTGGACGAGGCGCGAACGCCGGCCTTCTGACCGCGCCGAACCTGATCACGTTCGGGCGGCTTTGCGCTGTACCGCTGGCGTTTTGGCTGGTGGTGGAGCACCGGCTGAACCTGGCGTTTTATCTGTTCGTGCTGGCGGGCCTGTCGGACGCGGTGGATGGATGGCTGGCGCGGCGGTATGGCGGCAACTCGATCGGCGCGCTGCTGGACCCGGTGGCGGATAAGGCGCTGCTGGTGACGATGTATGTGACCCTGGCGGTGGTGCGGGAACTGCCGGACTGGCTGGCGATCCTGGTGGTGTTCCGCGACCTGCTGATCGTCGGCGGAGTCATTGTGTTGGGCATTCTGGGCCAGCCGGTGGTGATCCGGCCGCTGTATGTGTCCAAGCTGAATACCGCGCTGCAGATCGTGCTGGTCGCGGCGACACTGTTTCTTTCCGGGTTCGAGCTGATGGCGCCGCTGGTGTTGACCACTCTCATCTGGACGGTCGCCGCCACGACGCTGGTCTCGGGGGCCGCTTATGTCTGGGTCGCCGCGCATGGTCGATAATATCGGCGCCGCCGGCTTCCGCCCACCCGACCAGCCCGGCGATGCCGCTCCGGCCGGTGGACTTCCAGCGCGGGAACTGGCGGTGCGGCTGCCGCACTCGACCCGGGCGCAGCGGCTGGGGCTGATCGCCGGGGTGCTGGTGGTGGGGGCGCTGGCGCTGGAGCTGTTCGCCTCGGTGCTGACGCCGTTCGTCGCGGCGGCGGTGCTGGCCTACGCGCTGGACCCGCCGACCACGAGGCTCACGCGCATCGGGCTGAAACGCGGCGGCGCGGCGGCGGTGATGGTGCTGGCGCTGATCGCAGGGGTGCTGCTGTTCGCCCTGCTGCTGTATCCGTTGTTGCTGTTGCAGATCAAATTGCTCGCCACCCGCATCCCGCAATACGCGTTCCTGCTGCAAGGGTGGGCGTCCGAGCAGTTGACCCATTTGCAGGACAATTTCGGGTCGGACGTGGTGAACGACAAATTGCGCGACGTGGTCAGCAGCCAGGCCGCCAACCTGCTGAGCCTGCTGCTGTCGACCGCGACCGGCGTGGTAACCAGCGGGTTCGCCATTTTCAACGTGCTGACATTGGCGGTGGTCACGCCGATCCTTGGATTCTACTTCCTGCGCGACTGGCCGAAGATCGTCGCGATCGTCGCCAACTGGGTGCCGCGCAGCTACGCCGAGGTCATCTCGGCCCAGGCGCGGGAGGTCGATCGTATACTGTCCGCCTGGGTGCGCGGGCAGGCGCTGTGCTGCCTGATCCTGGCGGCTTATTACGCGTCGGGGTTGACGGCGGCGGGCCTCGATCTGGGGCTGATCATCGGCCTGGCGGCGGGGTTGCTGTCGTTCATTCCGTATGTGGGCTCGGTGACCGGCGGGGTGATGGCGATCGGCCTGGCGCTGGCGCAGTTCCCGGACTGGCGGCATGTGGGGGTGGTGATCGGCGTGTTGATCGCGGGACAAATTCTCGAGGGCTACGTGATTTATCCTCGGTTTCTGGGCGATCGGGTGGAATTGCCGGCGGTCTGGGTGATCTTCGCGTTGTTCGCGGGCGGCGCGGCGTTCGGGTTCGTCGGCGTGATGCTGGCGGTGCCGATCGCGGCGACGATCGGTGTGCTGGCGCGGTTCTGGCTGCACCGCTATTTGGCCAGCCCGCTGTACCTGGACCCTCCGGTGGCGCCATGACAGCCCGGCAGTTACCGCTGATGATTCCTGGACGGCCGACGTACGACGAGGCGAGCTTCCTGGCCGACGCGTCGAATGAGGCGGCACGCACCTGGCTCGACGGATCCGAGATCTGGCCGGACCGGCGGCTGGCGCTGTGGGGCGAGTCCGGGCGCGGCAAGACCCACCTGCTGCGAATCTGGGCTGCTCGGACCGGCGCCGAGGTGCTGAAGGGACGCACGCTGGCCGGGTTTCCAGGAATCGCTTCACCGTCCGGGGCGGCGGTGGACGACGCCGACCGGGCGGATGAGGCGGCCTTGCTGCATCTGCTGAACACCGCGCGGGATCTGGGACGGCCGGTGCTGCTCGCCGCGCGTCTGCCGCCGGCGCGTTGGGATGTCGCGCTGCGGGACCTCGCCAGCCGGTTGCGGGCGATCACCGCCGTGGAGGTGGAGGCGCCGGACGACGATCTGCTGCGCCGTCTGCTGCTGCGCTGGCTGACCGAGCGGGGCCTGGTCGCGGATGCCTCGGTGCATGGCCGGCTGCTGCTGCGGCTGCCGCGCAGTCCCGAGCAGGTGCTGCGGGCGGTGGAGCGGCTGGACGAGGCGGCGACGGCGTCCCGCAAGCGGGAGGTCAACGCGGCGATGGTGCGGGCGGCTCTGGCGGACGGCGAGGCGCCGTTGTCGTAGGTTTGGGCTCGTTAGCCCGCGACGCCCAGGTAGCGCGCCATCAGGTCCGGATCGGCGCGCAGCGCGGCCGGCGGGCCGTCGAAGGCCACGGCGCCTTTGACCAGCACGACGGCCCGGTCGGCGAGAGACAGCACCGCGTCAACGGTCTTGTCCACCACGATCGCGGCCACGCCCGCCTCCCGCACCACGCCGATCACGCGCCAGATTTCATCGCGCATCAGGGGCGCGAGGCCTTCGGTCGCCTCATCCAGGATCAGCACGCGGGGGTTGGTCATCAAGGCGCGGCCGATGGCGAGCATCTGTTGCTCGCCGCCCGANNGGCCAGTCGGTTTGGCGGTTGGCGGCGCCCAGTCGCAGGTTTTCCCGCACCGTCAGGCTGGCGAAAATGCCGCGGTTTTCCGGCACCACGGCGATGCCAAGCCGAGCGCGAGCGAAGGTGGGCAGAGCGGCGGCGTCGGTGCCGTCGATCAG
>PLSZ01000003.1 GCA_003164305.1 Acetobacteraceae bacterium | reverse complement strand
TCGTGAGCAAGGTCACGCGGACATTCGCGACCTTCGCTTCGATATCGTTCAGGAGATAGCGAATGTGTTCCATTTGGTGGCCGTTCGACTCCGGCTCGAAGATCAGGATGTGGGGCGAGTGCGGTGCACCCATGAATTTGATTTGCATGCTTCGTTTCGCGTGTAAGTTGTTGTTGTTCATTGGTGGCGACGCGGGTCCGGCGCGGAGTGTTTCAATCCGTTACCACTGCTCGATTGATTGCGTCCACTATCGGGCGCGCGAAGTTTTCCGGCGTATGTCCGGCGAAACCGCGGGCGCCATTGTCGCCCATTTCGGCGCGCATCGCCGGGTCGCGCGCCAATCGGGTCAACGCCGCGGCCACCTCGTCGGCCGAATCGGATGACAATGCCAGACCACATTTGAATTCCGCGACCTGTCGCCCGATGGTTCCCGTGTCGCGCGTGATAGCCGGCCGGCGCGCCAGTCCGCAGCGCACAAGCACGCTGCCCTGAATGACGAAGTCACGCTCGTAAAACACCCAAACGATATCAGCCGCGCTCATGGGATCGATGTCCACGCCGTCCATGATAAAACGATTGGCCTCGACCAGACGGCCATGCTCCCGCAGCTTGCGCGCCGCTGCTCCATTCATCACGGGTGCGAGGTGTTCACGATGTTGCGTGCCCGCGAGGAACACGGTCAGGTCCAGATCGGGAATCACGCGGGCCACGCCTTCGAACAATGCATCGAGGCATTTGCGGCGGTCTATGAAGCCGAAGACGAGAACGACACAGGTCTCGGGCCGAATACCATAGGCCGCGCGGGCTGCTTCGACGCTGCTCAGAACCGGTGGGGGCGCGGGGTCCGGACAATGAACGACCTTCGGGTGATCGATGGCCCTCGCGAAGTAAGGGTTGACCGAGCCGAAACAGACAAGCGAGGGACGCCTGATTATATGCCAGAAGAACAACTTCTGGAGAAAATCGAGCCAGCGGAAGGAACCTTCGATACCGCATCGCCGGAGATGGAACCTGATCGCCACGGCGATCGTCGCCCATGGGCGGCCGCGAAACAGGTTGGGCCGGAGGCCGATCTGGAGAAGTCCGACGGACTCGAGATGCGGCAGCAGGACAAAATCGACGCCGTTGGCTCCGAGTTCATCCAGACCTTGTTCCAGCGATACCGCCTGCACCCATTGTCGCTCGTAAAACGCGCCGAGAGCGCCAAACAGGCGACTCCGCCGTGTCACAGGCGGCGCGATTCGAAGTGAGACCAAATGAGAAAAATCGCCCAGAAGCTTCTGACAATTCGGATGAGTAGCGGCCTCGTCTGAGGTGAGCAACGTCACGCGGGGGTTTTTCACATGAAGCTGAATGCTCGCCAGCAGATAACGGATCAGGATCATTTGGTGGCCGGTCGCCTCAGGCTCAAATATCAGGATATGCGGACTCCTGGGCGGGCTTCCACGAGATAAGTCTGCTTTATGTTGGGGCGGTTGGCTGGTTGTCACGTGAGCCGTATCATTGGAGATACTGGAGTCATGACCGCCTGTTTCACCTGCGTCTCCAGCGTTGAGCTCAGGGCGCCTTGACCCGAATTAGGAACTGAAAACCGGACAGGTGACCGGGAAGAACATGGTCCAGAAAGCGGCTTACGAGCTTCATGGTGAAACGTCGCCGCCAGATACGCGTCCACGCGATTTTGTCCATGACGAGGCCAGAGCATGTCATCAATTCGATGGCCGTTCGCCTTGTGAAGAACCTGAGGTGGGTGCGATCCAGCAAGCCTTCATCCGCATAGGTCCAGCGCCCCAGTAGCATCAACGGAACAGCGACCGAGTAGTGGCCGACGTTGGGCAGCGACACGATGATGACGCCGCCGGGATTCAGCAACGCATGCAGCCGCCGGACGACCGTCCAGGGATCGACCAGATGTTCCAGCACATCGAGCGCCAGGATCAGATCGAAACCGCCGCCGGGCAATTCCATTGTCTCGACATTACCCGTCAGGACCAGATCGAAGACCGACGTGGCACGTCTGGATGCTTCCGGTGACATCTCGATCCCGACCGCGTACTCGACGGGCCGTTGGGCGCGGAGCCATCTTAATGTCGCCCCACTGCCACAGCCGAGCTCCAGCACGCGATTCGTCGCCTCAGGCAGAAGCGAAGCAATCTCCGGCCGTTCGTAGCCGAAATAGTCATCGCTTTTCTGGTCGTACAAATCGCTTTCTGTAGTCATCGCCAGCTTCGCAGAGGGAGACCAAACCTAGCCCAGGCTCCGTAGTCTGGCAAAGGAGGCACCACCGATTGATTGGGTGACCGCGGGGTCGAAGCTCTCGGGTCGCCTCATCTTGTTCGTGCCGGGACGATGTTGCGACCGCCCGGCGGATACTGGCGTGAGAGCTGTTTCAATCTTGACCAATCGTCGCGGGCTATACACATTCCTGATGCGCCCTGGCGAAGGCGCGCCGGTGTAAAAGTCCGGGTTTCGCTCTCCCGGGGCAATGACAATAAGCCTGAGTTAACCCCCGCATGGACCAAATGATCCCTGACCGATGAGCATATTGGAGCAACTTTCGGCCAACCACGCGAAGAGCCAGTATTACCGCGGAGACGAGCGGCCCGCGTCGCCGCCAGCTTCATCGGTACGCCTTATAGCCTATTACCTGCCTCAGTTTCACCCGATCCCGGAGAATGACACCTGGTGGGGTAAAGGGTTCACCGAATGGACCAACGTGTCGAAGGCGCTGCCTCGATTCAAAGGCCATTATCAACCGCACCTGCCGGGTGAACTTGGATTCTACGATCTGCGGCTCGCCGATACCCTGCGAAGCCAGGCGAAACTCGCCCGGGGCTACGGACTGACCGGATTATGCTTTCATCACTATTGGTTTGGCGGCAAGCAGATTCTCGAGACGCCAATCCAACTTCTCCTGCGCAACCCGGACATCGATATTCGCTTTTGCATCAACTGGGCCAATGAAAACTGGACGCGTCGCTGGGACGGCAGCGACCGTGAAATTCTGATCGGCCAGGCACATTCCGCCGCCGACGACCTCGCGTTCGCCGCCTCGCTCGAACCCTTGTTTCGCGATCCCCGCTATATTCGTGTCAACGGCCGTCCTCTCATGATGGTCTATCGCCCGAAAGTTCTGTTGAACCCGCGCGCCACGGTGCGTCGCTGGCGGACCCATTTTCAGGCCGCCGGTCTGGGCGACCCGTATATCGTGATGGCTCAGAGCCATGGGGAAACGGATCCCCGTCCGTATGGCATGGACGCGGCCGCTGGATTCCCCCCGCATAACCATGGCTTCAGGGGAACGAACCTCCGGGACGCGGTGGAGCGCCTGGATTCGGCGTATTGCGGAACGGTCTTCGACTACGCCGAGATGGCGGCCGCCGCGCGGGCCTACCTGCCTTCGGAATTCCCATTCTTTCCCGGCGTTTGCCCAGGCTGGGACAACGAGGCGCGTCACCCCGGCGTGGGCATCTGCTTCAAGGGCGCCAACCCCGACGCCTATGGGGAGTGGCTCGCCGCGGCCTGTCAGGCCGCGCTCGCCTCACCCGATCCTGAAGAGCGTATCGTATTCGTCAACGCGTGGAATGAGTGGGCTGAGGGCGCGCACCTGGAACCGGATCGCCACTTTGGCTACGCGTACCTCGTGGAGACGGCGCGCGTTGTCTCTGACCTGTCCGGCTGCTCGAACCAGGGTCAATCGCGGCCCATGCCTTCGCGGAGCGCGTCTCCGCATGGAAAACTACGCGAGATTTCGAAATCGGCCGTGAAGCATGTGGCTTTCAGGTTTGCGAAGCTCG
>PLSZ01000641.1 GCA_003164305.1 Acetobacteraceae bacterium | reverse complement strand
CCTTCTGCGCGAAGCTGGGGGCGTGCGAAACGATGAATTCGTTCAACCGCGTGGCGTTGGCCGCAAGGTCGGCGCGGGCCACCAGCCAGCCCAGGCGCCAGCCGGTCATCATCCAGGTCTTGGAAAAACTGTTGCAGACGATCACCCGGTCGTCCGGTTCCGCGACGTCCAGCAGGGAAGCGGCGGCTGGGGAGCCGTCGTAGGTCAGGCGGGAATAGACCTCGTCGGAGATCAGCCAGACGCCGTGCCGGCGGGCCATCTCCAGGATCGCTGCCAGTTCCTCGCGGGTCGCGGTCCATCCGGTGGGATTGTTCGGCGAATTCAAAATGAACGCGCGCGCGCCGCGCATGCGGTGTTCCAGTTGATCGAGATCGAGGCGGAACATTCCGTTGTCGTCTCGGGCCAACGGCAGTTCATCGACAATCGCGCCGCGCAGCAACGCCGCGTTGCCGACGTTCGGCCAGGCGGGAGAATGCAGCACGACGCGGTCACCGGCGCGCACCACCGCTGCCAGCGACACCGCCATCGCGGCCATGCCGGACGCGGTGACCTGGATCCGGCTTTCCGCCACCGGTTTCGCGTAAAGTCCCGTCAGGTACTGGGCTAACGCGTCGCGCAAAGGCGGCAACCCGCGCACGTCCGGATACCGCGTTTGCCCGTCCAGCAGCGCCTCGATCGCCGCGTCGCGCGCGACGATCGGGCTCGGCTGGTCCGACTCCCCAAAACAAAGAAAGTCGATGCCGGGCATGGCGAACGCGATACGCGCGATCTCGACGATCTTCGAGCCTGGGACGCGATTGATGTCCAAAGTTGAAATCAGAACAATCCTTCGATTTCGCCGTCTTCGCGCAGATGGATCGCCTCCGCCGCGGGGACGCGAGGCAGGCCGGGCATGGTCATGATTTCGCCGCAGACCGCGACGACGAATCCGGCACCGGCGGACAGCCGCACTTCGCGGACCGGCAGGATGTGACCGGTGGGCGCGCCCATCACGGTCGGATCGGAGGTGAAACTGTACTGCGTCTTGGCGATGCAGATGGGGACGTTGCCGAAGCCGGCGTCCTCGAACGCTTTCAGCCGGCGAGCGACCGGGTCCGGGATGGCAATGTCCGCCGCGCGATAGATCTCCTTCGCGATGGTCCTGATCTTGTCGGCGAGTTTCAGTTCCAGCGGATACAGCGGTTTATAAGTGGCCTTGCTCGATTCGATCTTGGCCATCACCGCGTGCGCCAATGCCTCGGCGCCCGCGCTGCCATGCGCCCAATGGGTGCAGGAGATCGCCTCGACGCCCAGAGCGGCCATGCCGTCCTTGATCGCGGCGAACTCCGCTTCAGTGTCGGAGGTGAAATGATTGACCGCGACCACGACGGGAAGGCCGAATTTGCCAAGGTTCTCGACGTGACGAACGAGGTTGGCGAGGCCTTTCTTCACGGCATCGACATTTTCCGGGCCAAGCGCGTTGCGGGCGATGCCGCCGTGCATCTTCAACGCGCGCACCGTGGCGACGATGACCGCGCAGGACGGGGTCAGGCCGGCGGATCGGCACTTGATGTCCATGAATTTTTCCGCGCCCAGATCGGCGCCGAAGCCGGCCTCGGTCACCACGACGTCGGACAATTTCAGCGCGAGCTGTGTCGCCATCACGGAGTTGCAGCCATGCGCGATGTTGGCGAAGGGACCGCCGTGCACCATGGCGGGCGAGCCCTCCAACGTTTGCACGAGGTTCGGCGCCAGCGCGTCGCGCAGCAGCACCGACATGGCACCGTCGGCCTTGATATCGGAAGCCGTGACATTCGTGCCGTCGCGGCGCTGCGCGACGATCATCTTGCCGAGGCGCTGTTGCAGATCGGCCATGTCCTTGGCCAGGCAGAAGACGGCCATCACCTCGGAGGCGACGGTGATGTCGAACCCGTCCTCCCGCGGGAAGCCGTTGGCGACACCGCCCAGACTGCCAACGATGGAGCGTAGCGCCCGGTCGTTCATGTCCAGGCAGCGGCGCCAGGAAATCCGTCGCGGATCGATGCCGAGCGAATTGCTCCAGTACACATGGTTATCGATCATCGCGGCCAGCAGGTTGTTGGCCGAGGTGATCGCGTGGAAATCGCCGGTGAAATGCAGGTTGATCTGATCCATCGGCACCACCTGCGCGTGACCGCCACCCGCCGCGCCGCCTTTCATGCCGAAGCTGGGACCGAGGGAAGGCTCACGCAAACAGATCGTGGCGCGTTTGCCGATCCGGTTCAGCGCGTCGCCGAGACCGACGGTCGTTGTCGTCTTGCCTTCGCCCGCGGGGGTGGGACTGATGCCGGTCACCAGCACCAGCGCGCCGTCCTTGCGGCCCTGTTGCGCGTTGATGAAATCGAAGCCGATCTTCGCTTTATAACGGCCATAGGGTTCAAGATCGTCGGCGGGAATGTTCAATCGCGCCGCGATGTCGGCGATCGGTTTCAATGTCGCCGCGCGCGCGATTTCAAGATCTGGGTTCATTGGGTCTTCTCTCCCGCTCGGTTGTTGACGCCGATGTCTTTCAGGGCCAGGTCCATCGCCTCGACCGCGCCCGCCATGTCGGAGGGCGTGATCGCACCGATGCAGCCGACCCGAAAGCCCGGCTTTGGTGTGTTGTAGAAGTTGCTGATCAGCACGCCGCGCGATTTCAATGCGTCGACGAAACGCTGTAAGTGCCACGCCGGATCGGAAGGCGCGTGGACATTGACGATGATGGGGCCTTGATGGTTCGGCTGGACGTACGGGATCAGGCCGATGCGGATCAGGCCATCGTACAGCGTCCGCATGTTCGCGGTATAACGCGCCAGCCGTGCCGCGCGGCCGCCTTCCGCGTCGAAGAAATCCAGAGCCCGGTTCAGCGCGTTGATGATCTGCGCCGGCGGGGTGAAGCGCGGGCGGCCGTCGCCTCGGCTGACGACCTGAGCATAAACATCGGAGAGATCGAACGACCAGCTGCCGGCCATTCCGGCGTTCGCTTCCAGGCGATCGACGCGGGCGATCGCATACGCAATGCCGGGGAACGCTTCCAGGCATTTGTTGGCGGTAAAGACGGCCGCGTCGATTTCAGGATGCGCCGCCATGTCCATGGGCAATGCGCCAAAAGCCGAGACGGCGTCTACAATCATGCGACGGCCGGAGGCTCGGACGGCGGCACCGATGGCATCGATGTCGTGCACGACTCCGCTGCCGGTTTCCGACTGCACGAGGCCGACATGGGTGATCGTGGGGTCGCGTTCCAAAGCATCGGCGACGTCGCCGGCCGGGATTGCCTGGGTGGCGGCGATCGGCATGGGGACGGGCGTGCGGCCGGATTCGCGGGCCAGACGCACCATGCGGTCGCTGTAACTGCCGGTCATCGGTACCAACAGGCGCGCGTTCGGGGCGACGAAACTTCTGATCGCGGCCTCGGTGATGAAGTGTCCGCAACCGGGCAACGGCAACGCGGAGTGCTCGCCAGCCACGCCGTTGGCGATGCGCAGCAGGCGGGTGCGCACGCCGGAATAGACGTCACGAAAATCGAAGTCCCAGGGCGCGATGTCCACGCTCAGCGCGGCGCGCACTTCGGGACGGGTCGTGACGGGGCCTGGTATCAACAACAGCATGGGGCGAAGGCTTCGCACGCTCCGGCGCGGAAATCCACCCACCCTTTGTGTCGCTTGCCAAAACCGGCCGGATGGGGATGATACCGACCAGTATTCGCGGAGGGCGCCCCAATGATCACAAAATTCGACAGCCTTTATGCCGGGCACGTCGATCTTGAGAATATCGGTTACGGCGGCACACCGATCAACGATCGCCGCTACGACAACGCGCATCTGTCCACCGCGTTGTCGAAGGCCGAGGCGATGGCGCGCAAAATGGATGAGTTTGGCTACAACACGTTCTGGATGGCCGAGCATCATTTCCAGCGCGAAGGCACCGAATGCATTCCGAACGTACTGCTGATGGCGCTGCACCTGACGCACATCACGACGAATTTGAAGATCGGTACTGGCTTCAACATCGCGCCGATGTGGCACCCGCTGCGGCTCGCCGAGGATTACGCGGTCGCCGATATCCTGACCAAAGGCCGCGTCGTGTTCGGTGTCGGACGCGGCTACCACACGCGGGAAGTCGAGACTTTCGGTTCGCCGCTGACCGATCAGGACGCCAACCGCGAATTGTTCGAGGAACAGGTCGACATCATCTTCAAAGCGTTCAACAGCGAGTCGTTTTCGCATCAGGGCAAGCATTACACGCTGCCGCCGGAGGTGCCGTATCGCGGCTACACGCTGAAGGAACTGACGTTGGTGCCGCGGCCGGCGCGGTTGCCGGTGGAGTGCTGGCAGCCGATTCAGGGCGGCTCGGAGCGGGCGCTGGCGTTCATGGCGAAGCATGGCATTCAGGGGATGATCGGCGGTGGCTCGGCCGATGGCGGCGCGATGCATAACGTCGTGCTGAAATGGCAGGAGGCGCATCGGCGGATTGGTCAGGATATCGCGTTGGGGGAGCGACTGTGCTTCGGCTTCCACGCCTATATCGGCGAGAATAAGGAGCAGTGCATCCGCGAGGCGGCGAAATATTACGAAGAAAATATGAAGATGTTCGGCGAGTTGCGCCTGAACCGCGCGATGACCGACGAGCAGATTGAGATCATGCGTGATCCGAAACGAGCTCCAACCGCGAAATTGCCGCGGATCGAGGACGCGGTGAAGTCGGGCGGGTTCCTGACCGGTTCGCCGGACGAAATCGTCGAGCATCTGATGAAACTGGAAAAAGCCTATCCGGGGCTGGATCGGATCTCCATCAGCCTGTCCGTCGGCGTGCCCGAAGCGGTCGCGCTGGAACAACTGGAGCGGTTCGCCAAGGAAGTCATGCCGGCGTTCAAAGGACGCAAGATCGAGGTGAAGACGCCGGCACTCGCTTAACGCTGCACCAGTTCGATCATGATCCCCTCCGGTCCGCGCACGAAGGCGAGCCGGAGGCCGGCGTTGCGGGTCAGCGGGCCGATGGCGATCTCGGCCCCTTTGCGGCGTAATTCCTCGCAGGCTTCATCGACGTTCTCGACGGTCAACCCAATGTGTTCGAGACCGTAATAAGGGAACGCCGGAGGCTGGGCCATCGCATCGTTCGGATGCGTTGGCGCGATCAGGATCTTCTGCCCGCCCAAGGTTAACGAAATGCGCTGCTGGCCAGGATACAGCGTGCCGGGGGGATAGATATCGCGCTTTGCTTCCGCGCCGAACATCGTTTCGAAGAACGTCGCGGTCGCGTCCGGGTTTGGACTGCGAAGGTGGATGTGGTCGAACCGGTAATTCATCGCGCGAACTTCCAGGTGAAACGATCGCCGTCGGCCTCGACGAGGCCGGTGGTCGGATTGGGGAAATGGATCGGCAGGACGAAGGTACCGGTGCCGGCGATTTCTCCGAGGAATTTACGGCGGGATACGGCGGCTTCCTTGGCGTCCCAGTCGAAAATGGTGGACCAGTCTGGCTCCCGGCACTGCAAGGCGTGGTGCATCATGTCGCCGGTGACGACGGCCCGCTGCCCGCCGGATTTAATATTGACGCAGCAATGACACGGCGAGTGGCCGGGCGTCGGGCTCAGCCAGACCGTGTCGTCGAGGGTGTAGTCGTCATCGACCAGTAGCGCCTGACCGGCGGCGACGATCGGCTCGCAGTTGAAGCGCCAGACGTCGCCGGGCGGTTGTGCGCCCCGTTTGGTGGCTTCTTCCCAGGCGGCGTATTCCTTTTTGTGGAACACGTATTTCGCGCGCGGGAAGGTAGGCACCCATTTGCCATTCCGCAGAATCGTATTCCAACCGCAATGATCGATGTGCAAATGGGTGCAGAACACGTAATCGATCGCGTCGAAACTCAGGCCGGCGGCCTTGAATTCGTCCAGCCAGCGCTGCTTGGGGAAATCCATCGGCGCGGGGTAGCCTTTGTCCTCGCCGGTGCAGGTATCGACCAGGATGGTGTGATGCGGGGTGCGGACAACGAAGGTCTGATAGGTGATGACCATCAGGCCGGTGGCCGGATCGAAAATCTCCGGTTCCAGTTCCGCCAGATGACGTTCGCCTACGTCTTTGTCATAAGCAGGGAACATATCGGCGGGTTTGCGCCAGGGACCGTCGCGTTCGATGATGCTGGTGATGGTAACGTCGCCGATTTTGAGTGTCTTCATGGCAGGTCCAGTCGATAGAACCGCGCGGCGGTGCCGCTGAACAGGTCGGTTTTCTCGGTGGCGCTGGCGCCTTTGGCGAGGATTTTGCACGCGTTCCAGAATGGTGCGTAGCCGTAAGAGCCTTTGTCCACCGGAAAGTTACTTTCGAACATGCAGCGATTAACGCCGAACGCCTCGATGCAGGTCTCGACATAGGGTTTCCATGCCGCGGCAAGCGTTTCGGACGACGGCGGGTCGGGTTGTTCGTGAAAGTCCCAGCCGTTGATGCGCATCGCCATGCCGCCCAGTTTTACGACGACGTTGGGGAAGGCGGCGAGTTCGCGGATGGATTGGGACCAGGTGGAGAAGATTTCGTCGCGTTTGCCGGCATAAGTTCCGATCGCCAGCGGGCCGCCGATGTGGTTGAGGCAAATGCCGGTGTTCGGGAAGGCGCGGGCGAGAGACGTCACGTCAGGGATTTGCGGATGATATAGCCAGGCGTCGAAGGTTAAATTCAATGGCGCGAGGCAGGCAAAGCCTTCGCGGAATGTCTTGTCTCCCATCAGGCTGGGCGGCGGGCTGTAGGCGGGATTCATCAAGGTGGGATCTGAATCGTAAGCGGTAATGTGACGGATACCGCGGAACCGGCCGCCACCGGCGCGGATATGCGCTTCCAGCACGTCGCGCGCGTGACCGCCAATGCGCAGATCGACGTGACCGACAATCCCGGCGCAGATTTTCGTGTCACCGTAGCCGCCGGACGCGCTCATCGCCGCGACGCCGTTGACGAATTCCGTTTCGCCGACGGGCCGGAATTCTTCCGGACCGCTCGCGCGATGCATGGACCGGCATTGTACGAACACCGTGGCGACGATGTTATGGCCGCTGTTGGTATCGGCCAGCAGATCGTCGAGCATGTAGCGCCAGCCTGGTCTTTCCCACAGATGGTGATGCGGATCGACGATCGGCAGCGCGGGCTCAAGGATCGTTTCGGTGCGCCGCGCAAGCCAATCGTCGCGGACCGGCAGATAAGGGCTGGCGTGGGTAGTGCTGCTCATGGGGGCGGTTCCCTTCTTTGGCGGGATGTTAGCGCATCAGGCGGTCGATGCCATAGAAGCTGGCAACCTGATCGAGGCGTTCCTGGCTCGGAACGGAATTGAACCAGCCGGCGCGGCTGTGTTTGATGCCGGTGGTTTTTTGAAGATCGGCCATCAGCTCGGCCATCTTCATGGTGCAGGCGAGGCCGTCGATGATCGGAACGTCATCGACCCGGGTAATGCCGTTGCGTGCCATCAACAGGTTCAACGGCACTTCGCCGGGGATGATGACGTCGGCTCCGGTTTCCTTGATCACGCGGCGTGCGGCTTCCTGGAACTTTTCGATGACAGGCCCAGGATTGGTGTAGCCTGGCAGGACGTCCTGGAAGCGCAGGCCGGAGGCGACGACACCGGCGCAGCGGTCGGAAAGTCCGTAGTTTCGCACCTGCTCCTGATACAGTGGGATCATGCGTTCGATGAACAGCATGATGGCGAAGCGCTGGCCGAACATGGTGGCGAGATGACAGCAGGTTTCTCCCATGCCGATCGCGGGAATATCGATGATCGAGCGGACTTCGCGCAGCATCGGGTTCGGCAAGGTGCACATCGCATAGGCGTCGAAGCCTTGCGCTTCGGCTTTGCGGCCGGCGGCGACCCATTGATTGCCGTGGATCCAGAACGTGTAGCCATAGCCGATGTCGTCGCCGGGATAGTCGCTCGGGTAAGTGCCCGGGGCCTGACCATGGAAGACGACTTCGGTGTCGGGACGAAGGACGTTTCCCAGATGCGCGCGCATCGCGTCTTCGTAGCCGGGAATGTCGTCGAGCACGGTAAAGCTTTGGTGCCAGATGCGCATATCGGGTTTCCTTCTTCAGAACCAGGCCCACAGGTCTTCTTTGCGTGCGAGTTCGCCACTGGCGCCGTCGAAGACCAGACGGCCGGACTTTAGCACAAGGGCGCGCGATGCGATCTTGAGCGTGGCGGGAATGTTCTGCTCGACGATGACGACGGTGGTGTTGGTTTCGCGGTTGACTTTCACGAGGCTCTCCATGACGTCGCGCACGATGACCGGGGCGAGGCCGGTGGAGGGTTCGTCCAGCAGCAGAATGCTCGGTTTGGTCATCAGCGCCATGCCAAGGGCAAGGATTTGTTGCTGGCCACCACTGAGGGAAGCGGCGAGTTGCGCGCCACGTAGTTTCAGGATGGGGAACAGTCGGTAGATGTGCTCGACATCGACGTCGGGGTGGCGCAGGCCGGCGATGGTCAGGTTGCGACGAACGGTCAGTTCGCGAAAAACGTTGTGGCCTTGGGGAACGAAGCCAATGCCGAGGCGAACGTTGCGGAACACGGCTTTGGAGATTATTGGTTCTCCGCGCCAGGATATCTCGCCGGAGACTTCGGTCATGTCGCCGACGGCGCAGCGCATCAGCGTGGTTTTGCCGGCGCCGTTATGGCCGAAGATCGCCACCATTTCGCCGTCGGCGACCTGGAAGCCGATGTCCTTCAGGACGGGGATGCCGCCATAGCCGGCGGAGACATCGCTGAACGACAACATGCTCAGACGCCGAAATAAAGTTCGGTCAAGGCGGCGCTGGCGATCAGCTCTTCCACTGTGCCATCCTGGAGAATCCTGCCGTTGGCCATGAACACCGCGCGCGAACACAGGTCGCGAATGAAGGACACGTTGTGCTCCACCACGCATACGGCGCGGCCGGACGCGGCTTCCTCGCGCACCACGCGTTGCATGGTTTCGTAAGCGGCGCCCTCGACACCGGCCATCGGTTCGTCGAGCAGCAGGACCGGTCCGTCGTTCATCAAAGTACGCGCGAGACCGATCAGTTTTTGTTGACCAAACGGCAGATCGACGACCATGTCGTTGGCGGTATGCTCCAGGCCCATGCGCGCGAGGGTGGTCATGGCTCGTTCATGAGCCAGGCGTTCCGCGTCACGCACGGTCCCGCGAGCGAAGGCGACGCGCAGGATCGACTCGCCGGGGTAGGACCGAGGCGCGATCAGCAGATTATCCAGCACGGTCATGGTGCGGAACAGCAGCATGTTCTGCCAGGTGCGGGCGATGCCGAGGCGCGCGCGGCGGTACAACGCGGCGGCGTCGATCGCGACACCATTCAGATAGATCGAACCGGAGTCGGGACGCAGCACACCGGAGATCAAATTGAACAAGGACGTTTTGCCGGCGCCATTGGGGCCGATCAGGCCGAGGATTTCACCTCGATCGACAGTCAGGTTGATCTGATCGGAGACGACGATGCCGCCGAACCGTTTGCACAGGTCCTCAACGCGCAGCACGGCGGTCACAGGGTTTTCCTGGACAGGCCGACGATGCCGGCGGGACGCAGAAACAGAAACAGCAAGACCAGGACGGTGAATATGATACCTTGCGTGGGTGCCATGATGCTCGGCGGTAAACTGAGGAAGGTGATCGCTTGCG
This sequence comes from Acetobacteraceae bacterium, assembly GCA_003164305.1. The sequence goes on along the minus strand of PLSZ01000641.1, from coordinate 17,644 downwards.
GGATCGCCAGCAACAGGACAGCGCCGACCACGGGACCGAAGGTGGTGCCCATGCCGCCAAGTACGACCATGGTCAGGATGGCGGCCGATTGCAGCACTTCAAATTGATCCGGGCTGATGTACTGGAAGTAATAAGCGTAGACGCCACCAGCGACTCCCGCGATGCCGCAGCCGATGGCGAAGATGACGATCTTCATGCTGGCGGCGTCTCGGCCGAGGGCGGTGAAAGCGAGTTCCTCGTCGCGCATGGCGGTGATGGCTCGGCCGTAGGGGCCGTTGACGAGGGCGCGGATGCCCCAGACCGTGGCGACCGCCAGCAAGCCGGAGACGATCAGGAAGAACGGCGTTCGGGCCGCGCCGGTGACGGTGCCGGGAATCGCGGTCAGGCCGCCGGGACCGCCGGTGAAGTCGAGGTTCTTGATCAGTTGCAACAATCCGAGTTGGAAACCAAGACTGGCGATCAGAAGGTAATCACCTGATACGCGCAGGGAAGATGCCGCGAGCAACACCGATGCCAGCATCGCGGCGAGGCCGCCAAGGATGACGTTGCACACAGCGGGAAGGCCGGAATGGATCGCCAGCAGACCGGCTGTGTAAGCGCCGATAGCGAAGAAGATCGGATGCGCGACGGTGGACAGGCCGCCATAGCCGATGACCAGGTCGTAACTGGAACTCAGGATGATGTAGATGGCGATGAGGACGCCGATGGTGGCGAGATATTCCATCGCCTATCTCGCGGCCCAGAGCAGGCGCACCGGCGGCAGGCGCACGCCGCGCGGGAACATCAGGATGGTGATAAACAACACGCCGTACAGCAGCAAATTCTGCCAGCGGGAGTCGATGACCAGGATGGAGAAGCTTTGCAGCAGCCCCAGGAAGACGGCGGCCCCGGCGGCGGCGAAGACCCGGCCGATGCCACCCAATAAGGTGCCGATCACCGCGGTGATGATCAGTTCCAGAGGCGAGTTGGGCACGACGCCGCCATGCGTGCCGATTAAGTACATCGATGCGACGATGAACACGGCGGAGATGATCGAAACCACGCGCCAGGCGCGTTTGGCGCTGATGCCGTAAAGCTCGGCCAGACGGGCATTGTCGGCGACGGCATTGAGGAACTGGCCCTCGCGCGACCAGGTGAGAAAGGCATAGAGCAGGACAAGGCCGGACGCGGCGACAGCGACGGCCAGTTCGTCCCAGTCGCTGACAGCGATATTCGCGACGATGGTGACCGGGGAGAGGATGCTTTTGAACAAGGTTTCGGGCTCGGTGCCGAATAGCAACGTGATTACATAGATGATCAGTTCCGACAGGATCAGTGTGAAGATAAAGAACGTCAGATTGCCGGAACCGCGGTCGCGCAGGACCTGAAGCCCGAATATCTCAATCGCCAATGAGGCGGCGCCGGTCACGATCAACGCCGCGGGAAGCGCCGCGACGACCGGCAGATCGCAGAAATCCAGCACGAAGTACATCGTGTAGAAGGCGATCGCCATCAGGCCGGCATGGGCGAAATTCCACAGGCCGGTGACCTTCAAGGTCAGGGCGAAACCGACGGTCATCAAGACATACGGCGCCGAGGTCGCGATCCCCGTCCACAGGATCTGCGCCAGGATGACGGGGTCGAGCACTCGGGCTGCCTCAGGTCAGTGTCGCCAGCGGAACAAACGCGCCCTTCTCGACGGTCAGCAGATAGACCGGCTTGTTCACCCGATGGCCATCGATGATCATCTTGCCGGTCATCGGCAGGTCGAATTCCTTCTGCGTCAACAGCGCTTCCTTCAGCGTGTCGCCCGTGGCGGGCAGCGACTTCTTGTCGAGATATTCGTACAGCGCCTTGGTCAACCAAACCATATCGTACTGGTATTGATCGTAGGGAAGGCCATTCGGGACACGGTTTTGCGCGGCCTTCCATTCGTCCAGTAGCTTCTGCACGTTCTTGTTGTCGTTCACGCCGGGCGCCAGGGAGGTCACGATCAGGCCCTCGGCCGCCGGACCAAGTTGTTCGAGGATCTTCGGGTTGTAAGCGGCGGAATAACTGGTCACGCGTTGCTGCATGCCCAGTTGACGCATTTGGGCGATGACCTGGGGCGTGTCGGCGGTGAGGCCGTGGATGTGCACCGTGTCGGGATTGGCGGCGCGGGTCTTCAGCAACATGCCAGTGAATTCGGTGGCTTTTGGATCGTAGGCCTCGAATGTGACGATGGTGCCCCCGGCCTGGGTGAACGTGTCGCGATACAGTTTCGCGGCGTCGATGCCGGTGTCATTGTTGATGTAAAGCACCGCGGCGCGGCGCTTGCCGAGTGTGGTGTAAACGTAACGAGCCAACTTTGTTATGTCCACGTCGGCCAACGGAAACGTTGTGTAGACGTAATCGCCGAGCGTGGCGATCTCGGGGGAGTTCGCTCCGTTGTTGATGGCCAGGACCTTTTCGCGATTGGCGATCGGCGCGACGGCTTTGACCACGGCGGACCAGGAGACGTAAAACATCGGCATTTTCTCCACGCCGATGAAGCGGTTGGCCGCGTTGATGCCAAGCTGCGGTTCCGCTTGCGTATCGAGCGCGACGATCTCCACCTTGCGGCCATTGACGCCTCCCGCGGCGTTCACATCCGCGGCGCCCATGCGCATGCTGGTGTCGAAATCCTTGCCGTAGCCTGCCTGCGATCCGGTCAACGGCAAAGCGCTGCCGATCTTGATCGATTCCTTATCCTGGGCGCGGATGATGGATGGCAGGCTCAGGCCGGCCATTGTGGCCGCGCCGAGGATCGTACGACGAGTTGTATAAAGCATGACGCGCCTCCGTTTTCGCCGCGCCTCCACGTTGGGCGCCGTTGCGACGGATTATTCCATTATTCCCGGCGCGGCGCTACCGGTCCAGGGCGGCGAGTTCTCCGACGGTCAGGGGGCGCGCGGGGAAGCGGGCGCGGTAGGGTTCGATGTCGCGGGAATGCAGTCCGCGGGCACTGGCCAACACGTCGGCGACGGATGGTCCGCACATGCGGCCCTGGCACGGGCCCATGCCGCAGCGGGTAAACGCTTTCAACTGTTGCAGTCCCTGGCAGCCGAGTTTCACCGCGTCCCGGACGGCGCCGACGGTGACTTCCTCGCAACGGCAGATCGCTACGTCATCGTCAGGATCGATCGGGCGCGGCACGAACAGCATGTCGATGAACGGACGGGAGGCGATCGCTTTGCGGTGACGTGCGCGCAATGGTGCCGCGTCGCGATCACGGGTCGCGGTGTCGATGAATCCCAGTGCACAGGCGCAACCGAGCGCGGCGATCTGGCCGGACAACACGGCTGCGTTCGCGCCCCCGACACCCGCGCCGTCACCGGCGACGACAACGCCGGGGACGGTCGTCGCACCCCAGGCATCGGCCATCGGCCACCAACAGCGCTGCTGTTCGTTCCACATATGGGCACAGCCTAGGGCACGGGTGATCTGGATGGAGGGAATGACACCATCATGGAGCAGCAACGTATCGGCGGGCTCGGTGCGCTGCTGGCCATTGGCGTGGAACGTAATCTGGTGCAACGCGGCGTCGCCTTCAGCGCGCAGATCGGTGGCGCGAATGATCGGCACGCGAGCGCGGCGGATTTCGCGCAGCCAGCCCAGTCCTTTGCGAATGTCGGTAATGGCGGCTGGAAGATGGCGTAAAGCGCTCCAGCGGTTGGAGGGTTGACTTAAATCCAGAATGCCGGCGAGGCGGCCGCCCGCGCGAATCGCCTGCGCGGCGTAAAGTACTGTCAATGGACCCTGTCCGGCGATCCAGGTGTTGCCGGCCGGCAACAATCCTCCGGTCTTCAGTGCGATCTGCGCGGCGCCGACGGTCATTACGCCGGGCAGAGTCCAGCCGGCGATTGGCATCGGCCGTTCGGTCGTTCCGGTCGCCAGTAAAATCCGGCGAGCGCGTAACGAATGCGCGACGCCGTCCTGGGACCAGAACACCATCCCGTCCGGCTCGATCCCCCACACACCCGCGCCATACCGCGCCTGGGCGCCGCTGCTCGCGAACGCCCGGATTAACTCCAGGCCAGCGGCTTCGTCGGCGTCGCCGGCACCACGGTGTTCCAGCGCCTGCCAGATTCTGCCGCCAGGCGCTGCGTTTTCGTCCAGCAGCAGCGTGCGCATCCCGCGGCGAGCGGCTTCAACGCCAGCGGCCAGCCCGGCCGGTCCGGCGCCGATGATGAGGAGGTCAGTCTCGCTGGCTGTCAACGCGCAGCCCTTCTCGCGCCGGGGTCATGCAGGTGCGCACGCCGCGGCGTCCATCGACGATCGCCACGCAATCGAAACAGGCGCCCATCATGCACCATGGGCCGCGCGGCGCGCCCGACACCGGGGTGCGACGAGTGACCTGGATACCGGCGGCGAGCAAAGCGGAAGCGACGCTGTCACCATCTTTCGCGCGCACCGGCCGGCCGTCGAAGGTCATCGTCCACGGCTCGGCGGTGTCGCGGCGAAACATTCAGGCGACCTGACCTTTCGGCAACTTCTTTTCCACGATCGCGCCGTACAGGGCCACGCCGTACGGAATGGTTTCGTCGTTGAAGTCGTACTTATGATTGTGCAACGCGGCGCTGTCGCCATTGCCGAGATTGATGTGCGCGCCGGGAACCTGTTCCATCATGAAACTAAAATCCTCGGAGCCCATTCCGGGGGGCGAATTGCGATCGAGATTGGCCTCGCCAACCAGTTCGGCGGCGGCGTCGCCATACAGCGCCGCCTCGGTCTCATCGTTCACCATGGAGGCGAAGATGAGGCGGAAATCCAATGTCGCTTCAGCGCCGAAGCCTTCCGCGATCGCTTTGGTCAGCCGCCGCATGTTGGCTTCGATGGTCTTCATCGTCTCGCGCTGCATGGTGCGGACGGTGCCGGCCATCACGGCGGATTGCGGAATAACGTTGTAGGCATCGCCGGATTGAATGCGCGTGATGCTCAGCACCGCGGTGTCACGCGCGGCGACGTTGCGGGAGACGATGGATTGCAGCGCGGTGCCCAGGTGGCAGGCGACCAATACGGGGTCGATGCTTTGATGCGGATGCGCACCGTGGGCGCCCTTGCCGGTGATCGTGATGTCGAAAAACGCACCGCCGGCCGCCCGCGCGCCCGGTCCGGTGATGAACTTGCCGACCGGCAGGCCCGGCCGGTTGTGCATGCCGTAGACCGCGTTGCACGGAAAGCGCTCGAACAAACCGTCCTTCAACATAGCCAGCGCGCCGCCGACGCCCTCTTCCGCCGGCTGGAAAATGAAATTGACGGTGCCGTTGAAGTTGCGTGTCTCCGACAGGTACTTCGCCGCGCCTAGCAGCATCGTGGTATGGCCGTCGTGACCGCAGGCGTGCATGCGGCCGGGGTTCTGGCTCTCGTATGACAAGCCGGTCGCCTCCAGGATTGGCAATGCGTCCATGTCCGCGCGCAGTCCGACCGCGGCCTGACCGTTGCCATTCCGTAACACACCCACAACGCCGGTGACGCCGACGCCACGATGAACCTCAATGCCCCACTCTTCCAATTTCCTTGCCACCAGGTCGGCCGTGCGGACCTCTTGCAACCCCAGTTCGGGATGCGCGTGGATATCCTGGCGGATGGCGGACAGTTCTTTTTGATAGGAACGGGCGCGGTCGAGTTGGTTCATACGGGGACTCCAAGAATTTCCGAATTGTGCTGCCCCAGTTTGGGCGAATCCCCGCTCGGCTGGGGGCGTTGGCGATCGAAGGACACCGGCAGGCCGACGACACGCAGATCGCTGCCGGGGAGTGTGCGCATCATGTCCATCGCTTGCAACTGTTCCGTTTCGGCCAGTTCGGCGATGTTGTTGACGGGCGCGACGGGAACGCCGGCCTCGCCGATGATACCCAGCCAGTCGCGGCGGGTTTTCATCAGCAAAACGGGCTGCATGACGGCGACCAACACCTCGCGATTCGCGGCGCGGGTCGGGCCATGGGCGAAGCGCGAATCGGCGGACCATTCGGGATGGCCCATCGCTCGGGCGAGCTTCACGAACAGGCGATCATTGCCGGCGGCGATGCAAATCGGCCGGTCCGCGGTCTCGAATATCTGGTATGGGGCGAGCGTCGCGCTGGCCGCGCCGTGGCGTTTCGGCAGGTTGCCGGTGACTCCGAAGGCGTTCAACGGACCTTGCACCCAGGCCACGGCACTCTCGAATAAAGATGTGTCCACGACACAGCCTTTGCCGGTCGCCTCGCGCTGCTTCAGGGCGGCGAGGGCGCCGATCACGCACCACATGCCGGTCGCGGTGTCGTTGATCGCGGGGGCGCAGAAAGTCGGTGGATCGTCGGGGCGGCCGGTCAGCGATACCACGGCGCCGTAACATTGCAGCAACGGATCGAAGCCGGGCGCCATTTTCAGTGGCCCCTGATGGCCAAAAGCCCAGATGGAGCAGTAGATCAGCCGTGGATTGACCGCCAGCATGGCGTCCGGGCCGATGCCGAAATCGTCGACGATGCCGGGCCGCAGGTTTTGGATCAGGATGTCGGCGTCGCGGACCAGGCGCTTCAACGCCTCGACATCGGCGGCGGCTTTGATGTCCAGCGTGATCGAGCGTTTGGCGCGGTTGTTGCTGTGGAAACTGACCGAGTCGCCATCGACGAAGGGTGGACCCCAGAGGCGCGCGTCGTCGCCTCCATCGGGTTTTTCGACTTTGATCACGTCGGCGCCGAGGTCGGCCATGATCACGCCGGCCAGGGGTCCGGCGAGTGCCTGGCCGAGTTCGATGACCTTTACGCCATGCAGCGGGCCGGGCATGTCAGGCGGCCAGGTTCAGCCGGGCGCGGAACGAGTCGTCTCGGAGACTGAACTCCTGGCCGTTCAGATCGTCGGCGGCCGGTGTGCATAAGTAGACAATGGCGGCGGCGGGCTGCGCGACCGGAGTTAGATTCTCGCGCGGGATTTTGCTGACCATGTTGATGCCGGACGCGCGTATGACGACCTGCATGCCGGTGTCGGTGGTGCCTGGCTGAAACCCGAAAACCCGAATGCCGTTTGAGGGATTCTCCAACGCGATGGCGCGGGTCAGCATCACCAGGCCGGCCTTGCCGGAACAATAAGCGCTCCACCCTTCCAGCGGCCGGATGCCGGCGCCCGAGGACACGTTGACGATGGTCCCACCGCCGTTGGCGATCATCTTTGGCAGCAAAGCCCGGATCGGATAATAAGCGCCGATCAGATTGATTTCGATGTTGCGCGCCCACACCGCGGGATCGCTTTCGGCGACCGGGGCGATCGGTTCGATCACGCCGGCGTTGTTGATCAGGGCATCGACTCTGCCGAAGCGGCCTTCGGTTTCGGTGACCAGCCACTCGACCGCGGCGTAGTCGGACACATCGCAGGGGGTGGCGTAAGCGCGGCCGCCGGCCTCGATGATCTGGTCCGCGACCTCGGTGGCCAGGGCGGCATCGCGGGCGGTCAGCATCACGGACGCGCCTTCTTTCGCCAGCGCGGCGGCGGCGGCGGCGCCGATGCCTCGGCTGGCGCCGGTGACGATCATGACCTTGCCTGTCAGGCTGCCCATGCGATGTGACTCCTCTTCGAAGCCCCCGGTTTACGGGACCACGCGGCCGGCGGCAAACTAGCGGCGGAGTGAGGGAGAGAAGCGATGCGGGTCTCGATCGGATTGCCGGTGCACGACTGGGCCGCCTGCGCCAAAGCGGCGCGCCAGGCCGAGGACGACGGAGTCGATGTGATCACCAGCAATGAGTTGAAGCANNATTGGTGCCGTCCGTCGCCATCGCGTTTCCGCGCAGTCCGATGATCGTCGCCAATCATGCGTGGGATTTGCAGCGCCACTCGAAAGGTCGTTTCGTTGTCGGACTGGGCTCGCAGGTGAAGGCGCATAATGAGCGGCGGTTCAGCGTGCCGTGGATCGCTCCGGCGGCGCGGCTTGGCGAGTATGTCGAGGCGTTGCGGGCGATCTTTCGCTGCTGGGAGCATGGGGAGAAGTTAAATTATCAGGGGCGGTACTATCAGTTTTCGTTGATGACGCCGGAGTTTTCGCCGGGTCCCCAAAATTTACCGCTTCCGCCGATCGCGATGGCGGCGGTGGGGCCGTTGATGCTGAAGACGGCGGCTCGGGTCGCCGATAGCGTGCGGCTGCATAGTTTCGCGACGCGGCGGTACGCCGATGAAGTGGTACGGCCTCTGCTGGCGACGGAACTGGCGGCGGCGGGGAAGTCGTTCGATCGGTTCGAGGTCACCGGGGGTGGATTTATCGCCACCGGGCCGGATGAAAAGGCGGTTGCCGCGGCGGCGGAGAAGGTGCGGTACCGGGTGGCGTTTTATGGGTCCACTCCGGCGTATCGCGGGGTGTTCGATTTGCATGGCGTGGGCGATCTGGGAATTAAGTTGAACGCGATGTCGCGGGCGGGGGAGTGGAGCGATATGGCGCGGCAGGTGCCGGATGACGTGTTGGACTTATTCGTGGCGCGCGCTCCGTATGAGGGGTTGGCGGAGGCGGTGGAGAAACGTTACGGCGGGATCGTGGACGCGGTTTCGGTGGACTTTGCCGACGGGACGCCGGCCTCGGTCAGGCGAGGGACGATTGAGGCTTTGCAGCGGATTCCTTGTGGATTTACGGGCTTCGCGAGGTGAGGGTCGTGGGATGGGACGTCGGGGTTTTGGGCAAGAAGGAAAGTAAGATTTGCCTGGGAGGCACGGAGACGCGGAGGACGCTGAGTTCTTTATGTGCGGCGAGGGCGGAGGTGGCGTTGGCGTGAGATGATTCTATAAGCGCGCGGTTGGGACAGGGTCTTGGGGCCATTGGCTGGTTGGGATGATTTGGTTGGACAGGTAGGGACAGGATGCGGCTTTTTCGTGATTCTACGTCGCTGATTGAAGACGGGCCGGCTCTGGCGGAGCGAATGCGCTCCGACGGGTATTTGTTTTTGCGTGGGTTGCTGCCCGGGGACGCCGTACGGAATGTGCAACGCCAGGTGGGGACGATCGCCCGGGACGCGGGGTGGTTGCGGCGGGATCGGAATGTGACGGAGGCGGTGGCCGATCCCGAAGGGTTTTGTGTCGATCCCGATCCGGTTTACCTGGCCACTCTGCGCGCGATCAACCGGCTGGAGGATTATCACCGGTTGAAGCATCATCCGGCGTTGATCGGCCTGTTCGAGCGGATGCTGGAGGGACCGATCCTGCCGCATCCTCGGGTGTTGACGCGCAATATCTTTCCGGCGCGGGAGGCGTTCACCACCAAGGCGCATCAGGATTTTCCCAATGTGCAAGGCACCCCCGAGGTGTTCACGGCGTGGTTTCCGCTGATCGATTGTCCGATGGAAACCGGTCCGCTGCAGGTGGCGGAAGGCACGCATTCGGGCGAGGTATACGACTTCGATATCGGCACCGGCGCGGGCGGCATCGAGATCACCGATCCGTTCGACGGACGCTGGGTTTCCGGTCCGTTCGCGGTGGGGGACGTGCTGATTTTCCACAGTCTTCTGGTGCATAAAGGCGTACCGAACCGAAGCGATCGGCTGCGCATGTCGATGGATGTGCGGTATCAACTCGCGTCCGAGCCGTTCAATCCGGATAACGCGAACGCGGATGGCCAGCCTCTGGCGTGGGAGGATGTTTATGCCGGATGGGCGTCGGAGGAATTGAAGTATTATTGGCGGCGCATGGACCTGACGATCAAACCGTTCGATCCGGTGTGGTTCGATAAGCGCGATGCCCGGGCGTTTGAACTGGGAGAGGCGCGGGATCCTCGGGCGCGGTCGGTGTTGCAACGGATCGTGGCGCGAGACGCGGATCCGGCGAAACGCGCGCTGGCGGAACGGTTGTTGGAGGGGTTGCCGGAGGCCGTCTGATCAGACCGCCAACCTGCCGTGCATCTCGATCACGTCATCCAGCCGCACGCGAGCGGTGCCGACGCGGGATACGGTGGCGCTGCCGGCGGCGATGGCCCAGCCCAGAGAATCTCGCGGGGGGAAGCCGCGCGATAACGACCAGACCATGCCGGCGACGAAACTATCGCCGGCGCCGACCGCGCCCTGGAACGGGACCGGAACCGCCGGCATGCGGATCACGCCCTCGGCCGAGGCCAGGATCGCGCCTGCATCGCCCAACGTGACGGCGACCATCGCCGCGCGGCCGGACTGGACCAGAGCCAGCGCCTCGGCTTCCTGGTCCGCCGGATCGGGCAGCGCGCGTTGCGCGTAGCTTTCCAGTTCGCTGAGGCTCGGTTTGACCAGATCGACGCCGACATCCAGCGCGGCTCGCAGCGGCGCGCCGGACGTATCGAGGGCGATCCGAATGCCGCGGCGGCGCGCCAGCTTCGCGATGGTGGCGTAAAGGTCGGGCGGCATGCCGGGTTCCAGGCTGCCGCTGGCGACGAGCCAGTCGCACTCGACGATTTCCAGCAGGTTCAGGACCTCGGTCCAGTCGTGCCGCTCGGCGGTGGGGCCCATCGGCACGAAGCGGTATTCTTCTTTCGTTGCTCGATCGAACACGGTGTAGCTGATGCGGGAGCGGCCGTGGCAATGCACGGTCTGGTGCGGCACGCCGGCCTCGGTCAACAGTTCCTCGATCAGCGCGCCGGTCACGCCGCCGGCGACGATCACGGCCAGCACGTCGGCGCGCAGCGCATGCAGCACGCGGGCGACGTTGATGCCGCCGCCGCCNNGCGGGGTTCAATGTCACGGTGACGATACGGCTCATTCCGGGTACCCAATGGCCAGGATTTCGACGATCTCCGCGCCGCGGGGCGTGCGCACCGCCGCCTCGTCGCCCACCCGCGCGCGCAACAAGGCGAGCGCCACGGGGGACGCGATGCTGATTTTTCCGACCGCCATGTCGGCTTCATCGACCCCGACGATGGTTACCGTCAGTTCCTCATCGCGCTCATTGATGTAGGTCACCCGCGCGCCGAAAAAAACCTGGTCGCGGTTGGTTTGCAGGCGCGGATCGATGACTTCGGCGTGGCGCAGGCGGCGCATCAGGAAGCGCATGCGGCCGTCGATTTCTCGCAGTCTGCGCTTGCCATAAAGGTAATCGCCGTTTTCGGAGCGGTCGCCGTTGCCGGCGGCCCAGGATACGATATCGACGATACGGGGGCGTTCGGTGGAGCGAAGGTGGTGCAGTTCGGCGGTCAGCGTCGCGTGGCTGTCCGGCGTCATGTAGAAGCGCCCGCCCGCGAGGCGGGGTGGGCCGTCGTCCTCGTCGTCGATGATGGTCGTCGTGTTCATTCGGAGCCCCTCCGGGGCAAGCATAGGCGGACGCGGGGCCGCGCGGTAAACAAAACCCGATCTGGCCCCACGTAGACCTGGCCAATCGGCTCGCCCCCATGCGCATCAGGATGAGCGCCAGGCAACGTCGAAATTCCTCTCCCGCCGTCTTGCTCGGGCTTGACCCGAGCATCTGTGGACGCCCTCCCCGGGGTTGCAAATCGGTCACGGTGCGTGATGCGAGTGATCTTCGGCTCAAGGCCGAAGATGATGATGGGCTTGCTCCGTTCGCCGCCATGGTCACAGATGACGCCGAAAGAATTAAGGAATCGTTCCTCATGCTCACGACGGATGGATTTCGCCTGGATGGCAAGGTGGCGCTGATCACCGGCTCGGGCCGCAATATCGGGCGGGCCATCGCGGAATGTTTCGCGGCCGCCGGCGCGCGGGTGGTGATTAACGGGCACCGTGACGAAGCGGCGCTGGACGACACGGCCGAGGCGATCCGCGCCAATGGCGGGCAGGCATTGCCGATCCTGGCCGACGTGTCCGATCCCGAAGCGGTGCGCGGCATGATCGATAAGACGGTGGCGACGTTTGGCGGCATCGACATCCTGGTGTCGAATGTCGGCATTCGCAAATATCGCGCGTTTCTGGACATCTCGCCCGAGGAATGGGACGGCGTGCTGAAGTCCAATCTTTCGGCGGCGTTCTATCTGTCGCGTTACGCGATCCCGCATATGAAGGAGAAAAAATTCGGGCGGATCATCGTGATCTCGGGCGCGGACGGGTTCTGGGGGCACGTGACGCATCGCGCGCCCAACGTGGTGTCGAAGATCGGTATGCACGGGCTGGCGAAGGCGATCGCTCTGGAGTTTGGCGCGGACAATATCACCGCGAACACGGTGGCGCCGGGCCCGATCGATACGGTGCGTGATTGGTCGCAATACGTGCACCAGAAGAAAGAAGACGTGATCGCGCATGTGCCTTTGGGCCGTTACGGCCATGTCGATGAGATCGCCGGCGCCTGCTTGTTCCTGGCCAGTCCGGCGGGCGGGTTCGTCACCGGCCAGGTGATCCACGTGAACGGCGGCAACGGGATGTATTGATGGCACCGCGCGCGCGCCGGCGGGCGCTGCTGGCTCTGGCGGTCCTGACGCTGCCGCCGATCGGTGCCGCGTGGGCGCAACAGACGACGCCGGAGGTCGCGTCGCACGAGGTGTCCGGTCCGGAGGCGGGCACCATCCTCGGCCGGGATGTGTTCGATTCGAAGGGCGACAATGTCGGCCAGTTGGTCGATGTCGTGGTCGATCGGGACGGCAAGCCGCTCGCCGGGGTCATCGATGTCGGCGGATTTCTGGGCGTCGGCACGCGGCGGGTGGCGATCGCGTGGCATTTGCTGCGCTTCGTGCACGACATCGACGGCACCCATGTCGTGATGGACCTGACTTTCGATTCCGCCGCCGCCGCGCCGGAGTTCGAAGGCCCCGACAACACCTTGATCGTGATCGACCGACCGCCGCCATGACGCCGGCCAGTGGTCTGGCGCGTGGGCCCGATCGGGGCATGGACTGGCTGACTCTGCTGCTGGCGGGCGGCGGCTCCGCGTATGGGGCGTTCATTCCGGTCTACCTCACGGCCCATGCCTGGACGCAGACGCGGATCGGCCTGGTGCTGACGGTCAGCACGGTGGTCGGCATGCTGTGCCAGGTACCGGCCGGCCTGCTGGTGGACGCGATCGGGCCGCGGCGGAGGACCGCTCTGTACTGGGCTATCGTCGCCGCCGGGTTGGTACCGATGGTGTTCGTCATCCTGCCGCGCAGCCTGCCGGTGCTGCTGGCGATGGCGGTGCAGGCGGCGGCCGGCAGCATCTTCACGCCGGCGGTCGCCGCGATCAGCCTCGCGCTGGTCGGCCGCGATGGGCTGGGGGAACGGGTGGGCCGCAACGGGCGCTATGGCTCGATCGGCGCCGGGATGGGGGCGGCGGTGATGGGGGCCTGCGGGTATCTCGGTTCGCCGAAGGTGGCGTTCGTGGCGGCGGCGGCGTTGACGGTCCCGGCGCTGTTGGCGTTGCGAGCGATCGGGCCGGATCGGGCAGCAGTGGTGCCAATGACCGCGACGGAGGAGCGGCCGGGGTTGTTCTCGCCGTTCCGTTTGTTACGCGACCGGAGGCTGCTGATTTACGCGCTGTGTGTCGCGCTGTTTCAGGTCGCCAGCATCGCGGTGCTGCAATTGTCGGCGGTGGATGTGACGGCTCGGTTGGGCGCGCGCGGGGCCTTGGTGATCGCGGCCTTCCTGATCGTGCCGCAGGTCGTGGTCGCGGTGATCTCGCCCTGGCTGGGCAAGGCGGCGGACCGGTTCGGCCACCGCGTCGTGTTGCTGGTCGGGTTCGCCACGGTCCCGGTGCGCGGCGTGCTGTTCGCCCTGGTGAGGAACCCTTACGTGCTGGTGCCGGTCCAGGTGCTGGAGGGCGCCGGCGGGGCGGCGTTCGGCGTGATGATGCCGCTGGTCGCCGCGGATCTGACCCAGGGCAAGGGGCATTACACCCTCTGCCTGAGCCTGGTTGGTCTGGCGGCGGGGGCGGGCACGGCGATCAGCACGGCGCTGGCGGGGTGGACGGCGGATCATTACGGGCGGCACGCGGCGTTCTGGGTGCTGGCGGCGGCGGGCGTCGCGGCGGTCGCGCTGGTGGCGCTGGCGATGCCGGAAACGCGGCGAGGCGACGCCGCGCCGAGCGAGCCCGGCGAACCCGCGGAATGAGCGCCAAAGAGGCACCGGCGATGTTGTATTAAAAATCGACGTAGCTCGCGGCGGCGGGAAATTAAATTTCAGCGTGACGCGTGGTGGCCGCGTATAGAAAATCGTATCGGCGGCGCGGTGCGGCGCATCCCTCGTCATGGTCCGGCTCGACCGGACCATCAGCACAAACGCACGAGGTGACAGCGATTTTGGGGATACCGATGGTCCGGTCCAGCCGGACCCTGACGAATAACAAACGGTGCCGTTCCATTGGCGACACCATTTCAGCGCCCAGGAGTCAGGACCTGCCGCCGCTGGTATCAGAGCAGCGCGGTCTGCGACGCGCGACGCAAATCGTCTTCTTGAAATGGTTTCGGCAGCACGACGGCGCCAGGGTATTTCGCGCGCGATTCGTCCTCTGGCGCGCCCGAGGCGATGACGATGGGAATGCAGCGGGCGAGCAGTGCCCGGACCACCGGATCGATGAGGCCGTCGGAAAGTTTCCGGTCGAGGATGGCGACGTCGAACGTTTCCGCCGCCATGAAGGTCAGGGCGCCGGCCACGGTTGTCGCGGAACCCGCCAACTGACAGCCCAGATCTTCGAGCACGGCTTCCAGCGCCCATAACAACATCGGTTCGTCCTCGGCCAGGAAGACTCGCGTGCCGGTTAACGGCATGGACGCGCGGCCGTACGGATCGGCCAGGCGAGAGGGCGCCGTGACGGCAACGGGCAACGGAAATTCCCTTTGGCAAGCGTTATGGGGGGCGGGAACAGGCCGGGTGGACACTTCGCTGTCGGGCCGAGCGCGGCACGCATCCCGCTTCGGCGGGAAGGTGTTCTGCCTTTGATCATTTTCCTATCGCACGGCTGGGTTCGGTTGTATAACAGGGTCTCGCTTCGCCGCGTGGCGCCGGCCGGACAATCGCTCCGCCGGCGACGGGGATTTCCCTCCAGGCGCCGGACGCGGGAGTTCTCCCATTGCCCTGGTATTCGTTTGCTCGTCTCCGCACGCGTGTTCCGGAGATTTCCGCGATCGTCATCATCATGGTGATCTCGGCGCTGGCGTTTCTGACCGTCGAGTATCGCCGGACCGCCGGATGGGTCGCGCATACGATCGAGGCGAAGGCGGCGATCGCGCCGATCCTGACGATGTTACTGGACGCGGAGGCCAGTAATCGCGGCTATGTGATCAGCGGAGATGACGGGTTTTTGACGCGGTATCGCCGGGCCGCCCCTGAAATCGCGGCGCAAATGGATGCGGTGCGGCGCCTGGTGGCGGATAATCCCGTGCAAGTGGCGGCGCTGGCGGCTCTGAGCCCAGTAATCGCGGCGCGGTTCGAGAAATTGGACCGCGTGGCCGAGCTGCGTCAGACCGCCGGTCTCGATGCGGTCGTGGTGGCGTTTGGCAACAGCACCGTTGAAACCACGACCCAATTGGCGCGCGATGAAATCGCCGCGATGCAGGCGACCGAGGACGGCCTGCTGCTCAGCCGGACCGAGGCCGAGCGTCAGGTGACCTCGGCGGTAGCGGCGATCGCGATTCTGGCGTCGCTGCTGGTGATGGCCGCCCTCGCCGCGTGGATCGCGAATACACGGCGCGACGCGGCCGCGCGATCGGTGACGACGGCGGAACGCGAACAGAAAGAAGCGCAAATCCGGCAAATGCAGAAGATCGAGGCGGTGGGGCAACTGACCGGCGGCCTGGCGCACGATTTGAATAACATGCTGGCGGTGATCATCAGCGGGCTCAATCTGACGCAACGGCGGCTCGCGGCGGGGGACACGAACGTGCTGCGGTTCGTGGACGCGGCGATGGATGGCGCGACCCGCGCGGCGTCGCTGACCAACCGTCTGATGGCGTTTTCCCGCCAACAGCCGTTGCGGCCCGAGGCGCTGGACGCCAACCGGCTGGTGGGCGGCATGGCGGACATGGTGCAGCGGACCATCGGCGAAGCCATCAATACCTGCACGGTGCTCAACGCGGGCCTGTGGCTGACCAGCGTGGACGCCGGACAGCTTGAGAACGCGGTGCTGAACCTGGCGATCAACGCGCGCGACGCGATGCCGGAGGGCGGCAAGTTGACGATCGAGACGGCGAACACCCGCCTCGACGAAGACTATGGGCAGCGGAACGGCATGCCGCCCGGGCAATACGTCATGATCGCGGTGACCGATACCGGGACCGGAATGAGCGCGGAGGTCATGGAAAAGGCGTTCGATCCGTTCTTCACCACCAAGGGCGTGGGCAAAGGCACCGGTCTGGGCTTGTCGCAGGCCTTCGGCTTCATCAAGCAATCCGGCGGCCATATTAAAATCTACTCCGAGCCTGGGCATGGCACGACGGTCAAAATGTATTTGCCGCGGCTGTTCGACGCGGCGAGCGGGCAGGTGGCGCGGTCCGCGGCCGAAGAGACCTGGCCCGAGGCGCGCCAGGACAACGCGCGGCATCTGATCCTCGTCGTGGAGGACGACGCGCGAGTCAGCGAAATGACCGTCCTTTCGCTGCGGGAACTGGGATACACCGTCATCCACGCGAATGGCGGGACGGCCGCGCTGGCGATGCTGGAGCGGCATCCGGAGGCCGAGGTGCTGTTCACCGATATCGTGATGCCGGAGACCAATGGACGGCAACTCGCGGCCGAGGTATCGCGGCGGCGGCCGGATATGAAGGTGCTGTACACGACTGGGTTCACGCGTGACGCCGTGGTGCATAGCGGCAAGCTGGACGCCGGGGTGCATTTCATCGCCAAGCCGTTCACGCTGGGGCAGATCGCGGCGAAAATGCATGAGGTGCTGGAGGCGGCGTAACGGAGGCCCTACTGCCTCCCCCCTTGGCCTCGGGCGCGGTTCGGTCGCACAATCCGGCATCGCTTCCAACAGCCGGAACCCTTGCCATGACCATCGATCCCGCCCTCGCCAAAGCGTTTGACGGCGTGTCCACCGCGACCATCACCACGGTCCTGCTGAAGAAGGGGCTGCGCAATGTGTGGATGCGCGGGACGAAGCCCATAAGGTCACCGCAGGCACGGCAGATCGGCCGCGCTTTCACGTTGCGGTTCGTGCCATCTCGGGAAGATCTGGCGACGCCCGCGTCGTGGTCGAGCCCGATCTCCACCCGCTCGGCGATCGAGGCGATGCCGGAAGGCTGCATCGCCGTGGTCGATGCGATGGGCGTCACCGATGCCGGGATTTTCGGCGACATCCTGTGCGCGCGGATGGCGAAGCGCGGCGTGTCGGCGCTGATCACCGACGGCGTGGTGCGCGACGTGGCGGGCGTGTTGGGCACCGGGTTGCCGGTGTGGTGCCAGGGAGTCGCCGCGCCGGCCTCGGTCGCCGGGCTGACGTTCGTGGGATGGAACGAACCGATCGGTTGCGGCGGCGTCGCGGTGTTTCCGGACGACCTGGTCGTGGTGGACGATGACGGCGCGGTGGTCGTACCGGCCGCTCTGGTCGATGCCGTCGCCGCCGAGGCGGCGGAACAGGAACGCCAGGAGGCCTGGATCATGACCGAGGTGAACAACGGGGCCTCGCTGCCGGGCCTGTATCCGCCGAACGCGGAGAACAAGGCGCGTTACGAGGCGTGGAAGCAGGGTCGGTAACCGGAAAGGGCATCGACCTCTTCTCGTCATCACCGGGCTCGACCCGGTGATCTGTCGCATCACGGATTTCGCGGCGAGAGATGGCCGGGTCGAGCCGCATAGGCATCAAGTTAAGCGCCGCG
>PLSZ01000422.1 GCA_003164305.1 Acetobacteraceae bacterium | reverse complement strand
CGCCGGCCTTAACTTGATGCCTATGGGGTCGAGCCGGGCCATGACGGCTGAGAGAGCATGCCACGACGATCCGGCCGGCGGATGGTTGGCGCCGCTTGGACCGGACGGTGCATCCTGGTAAACGGCGCGGGTCCCCTCAGGACCAGGAGCGTTCCAATGCCCGATAGTTTGCCGGTGTACGGCGACACCATCATCGTCGACATGATCCGCAAGTTCGCCCAGGAGCGGTTGGCTCCGGGAGCGGCGGAGCGGGAGAAAGCGGGTCGGATCGAACCCGAAATCATTCGCGAACTGGGCGATCTGGGCGTGTTCGGCGCCACGACGCCGGCGGAATGGGACGGCAGCGAAATCGATCCGGTCACGTATGCTTTGCTGCTGGAGGAGATCGCGGCGGGCGATGGCTCCGTTTCCACCATGGTCTCGGTGCATAATTCGCCGACCTGCATCGTGATCGCCAATTCGGGGACCGCCGCGCAGAAAGATCGCTGGCTGCGCAAGCTGGCGACGGGCGAAGCGGTTGGCTCGTTCGGGTTGACGGAATCGCAGGCGGGGTCGGACGCGGCGGCGTTGCGCACGCGGGCGGTGAAGCAGGGCGATAAATATATCGTCAATGGATCGAAACAGTTCATCAGCAACGCGACGCATCCGGGGAGTTTGGTGTTTTTCGCGGTGACCGATCCCTCGGCCGGCAAGCGCGGGATTTCCTGTTTCGTGATCGATAAGAACCATCCGGGGTTCTCGGTGGTGCGGACCGAGGCGAAGCTGGGGCAAAAAGCGTCCGATACGTGCGCGCTGAGTTTCGAGGATGTGGAAATTCCCGAGGACCAGCGCATCGGGGCGGAGGGCGAGGGCTATAAGATCGCGCTGTCCACTCTGGAAAGCGGTCGGATTGGCATCGCGGCGCAGAGTGTTGGGATGGCTCGGGCGGCGTTGGAGTATGCGATCGGCTACGCGCGGGAGCGGACGGCGTTCGGCGGCAAGATCATCGATTTTCAGGCGGTGGGGTTCCGGTTGGCGGACGCCAAGACGAAGCTGGAGGCGGCGCGGCAGTTGACGCTGCACGCGGCGCGGTTGAAGGCCGAGGGGAAGCCGTCGCTGGAGGCGGCGTGCATGGCCAAACTGTTCGCCTCCGAAACGGCCGAGGCGGTGTGCACGGCGGCGATCCAGACTCTGGGCGGGTATGGGTTCCTGGCGGATTACCCGGTGGAGCGGATTTATCGCGATGTGCGGGTGTGCCAGATTTATGAGGGCACGTCGGATGTGCAGAAGCTGATCTTGCAACGGATGTTGTAGGGGCAGAGGCGGCGCGGCGCGGCCGATCATTAAATTCTCTCGCGTTAAACCTTCGTTAACCCCGGATTGATAAACCGTGCACGCAGACCTTCAACGTGGTGCACGGCGATGTTCAAAATATCATGCGTTCTGTTCACGGCCGCCTTGTTGCTGGCGTCTCCGGCGCTGGCGCAACAGCGGTCCAGGCCGCCAGCCCAGGGATCGTACGGCTATGCGCAACCATATGCCGGGCGATATCCGGGTCCCGCCGCCCCTGGCCGAGGGTGGGGACCAGGGTGGCGGCCGGGTGGCGGAGTGGGATTGCGCTTCCTCCCGCTGATCCTGCCTCAGGTCACGCTGGCGGTGCGGCCGCTCGCGCCACCGGCACCGCCGTCGCAGATCCACTGAACGGCGGCGGGTGTTCGGCGTCAGGCGCCTTCGCGGCGCCAGGCCAGGACCAGCAGCGCCAGGATCAGCGGCAATGACAGCCACGCGGGCAGTAACGTCAACGAGGCGATGCCGGTCACGATCGCGTCGTGGCGGCGCTGCAAGCCGATCCAACTGCCGCCGGACGCGGGACGATCGGGCTCGGTTCGCCGCAGCGCCGGGATGTCCATCGACGCCAGGCTGCCCAGAAAATGCACCCCACCGCCGGACGCGTTGGCCAACTTCCCGACGACCGAGGCGGTGGCGCGCAAATCGGCGATCTCCGGCGGATTGGCCGCGCCCGCCGCGGCGAACGCGGTATAGGTGCCGTCGCTCGCCTGCCAGACGCCGGGGGTGGACGCCGGCAGGCTGACGGACGCCTCGCCTGGACCCGCCGGGTTGAGTGGTACGGTTTGCTTCTTGCCGTCCGGGTCGGTCACCGTCACCGGCGGAGGCGGCGCGGGATCGGTGGAGCGGCGTTGGACGGTCAACCGTCCCTCAGTTACCTTCGCGGCGAGGGCGTTTTCTTCCAGCGCCGGTTCCTTCATCAGCCAGTGCGCGATGCGGCGCAGCAGTTCGGCCTGCGGGCCGCCGCCGTCATGGCCGCGCGACCAGAGCCAGATCTGGTCGGACAGCAGCAACGCGACGCGGCCCTCACCGACGCGGTCCAGGGCCAACAGAGGCTGGCCGTCCGGCGTCTTCATCAGCACCGAACCGTGCACGTCGCCGGGCTCGATGCGGCGGTACCAACGGCCCCATTTCGCCTCGGCCGGCGGCGCGCCCGTCGCGGCAGGTGGATTGGCTCCGGTCAGGCCCTCGGTCACCGGATGGCGCTGGCCGAGGTCGGTGACCTCGGGACGAAACCGCTCATTCACCACGGCGTTGAAGCGCGCCGGGCCGCCGGGCAGCACACTGGCCAACGGGGTCGAGGCCAGGCTGGTGATTCCGGAAAACTCCGGCCCGACGCTCAGCAGCAACGCACCGCCCTGACGCACCCGGTTGGCGATATTCGCCAGATACGGCATCGGCAGCAGGCCGCGATTCTGGAACCGGTCGAGGATGATCAGGTCGAATTCGCCGATCTTGTCCTGGAACAACTCGCGCACCGGAAAGGCGATCAGCGCGAGCTCGTTCAGCGGCGTCAGATCGTCCTTTTCCGGCGGCCGCAAGATGGTGAAATGCACCAGATCGACTGATGGATCGGCTTTCAGCAGCCGCCGCCACGCGCGCTCCCCGGGATGCGGTTCGCCGGAGATCAGCAGCACGCGCAGCCGGTCGCGCACGCCGTTGATCTCCACCACCGCGCGGTTGTTGATGGTCGAGACCTCCCCGGCCAGCGGGCTGACGGACAATTCCACCACGGTCGGGCCGGCGCGGGTGATCGGGACCTCGATCGATTGCTCGCGGCCGATGGGGACGAGGCTGGTGCGCGGCGGTTCGCCGTCGCGGCGCAAGGTCAGCGTGGCCTCGCCGCGGTCGCTGGTGCCCAGATCATCGACGGCGAGGCGGATGGTGACCGGCTTGCCGACGATGCCGAAGCCGGGCGCCTCGATGATGCGCAGGCGGCGGTCGGTTTCCTCGCCCTTCGCGGGGATCAGCACGTTCAGCGGCACGCCGCCGGGGACCGCGTCGGGTACGTCGTGGATCTGGCCGTCGGTGATGGCGATGATGCCGGCGAGGCGGGACCGGGGGATTTCGCCGACCGCGCGCTCCATTTCGCCGAACAGCAGGGTGCCGGCGTCGCCCTTCTCGCTGACGGTGGCGGTGCGTAGTTCCAGGTCCGGGAACTGCCGCGCAGCGTCGCGGATCGCCGCCTGCGCCGCCTGGGTTTGCGCCGTCCGGTCGCCGACCTGCATCGACGCGGTCTGGTCGATCATCAGAAGGCCGATATCCGGCAAATTCTCAC
>PLSZ01000198.1 GCA_003164305.1 Acetobacteraceae bacterium | reverse complement strand
CGGAGACCGCAGAAGAGCACGGGTCGGTTCTCCAATCGACCCGCTCCGCACTCGGCATGCCCGCCGCGGCCATGCGGATGGCCGGCACCGGCAGTCGGGTCGCCGAAATCAGTGAGCGCATAACGGCTCTGACGCCATCGCCTGTCGAGCTGCGTGAACTCGACGACAGCGCCATACTGACGCTGATCGACTCGATGCGCGAAATCACCATCGATGCCTGGGCTTACAGCACCACCACCAACCTGGTCGCCTCAGCCGCCCAAGCTTTGGTGCGCAAGATCGCCCCCGAACTCGACCTGTCGGCGATGCGTGGTGGCACTAAGGGGCTAGCCAGCGCTTCTCTGCTCGGTGGTGTGCGGCGCCTCGTGGATCTGTCGCGCGCCGAGCCGCAATTCGAGCAAGTTCTGCGGTCCGAAACGGCTGAGGACCTTGTCCAGCGGCTCGACGATGTCGACCCGATGTTCGCCATGGCGTTCTGGAAGTTGATCGCGGCGGCCGGCCACCGCGGACCAGGCGAGACCGAGTTGGCGAACTTGATGTACGGCGACAACCCCGCCAAGCTCCTCGACATGGTGAGGATGGCACTCGACGTGCAGCCCCGCATGTTCCCCGATCCGACGCGGCTCTCTGGGGTGCCTCGCCGGGCGGTGGCTGCGCTGAATGCCGCCGTGCGGCGACGCGAGCGCTCAAAAGACGTGGCCATGCGCGGTACCCACACGCTTCGATTGGCGCTCCGCGAGATCGGACGCCGCCAGGTCGACGCCGGGGNNAATCGATGACGTCTTCTACCTGGTGCCCGACGAAGTCGTCGCACCTGTTCTGCACGCCGAGCGCACATCCGCGCGTCGCGCTGAGCGTACGCGGCTGGCAGGGCTGAATATTCCGCCGACGTTCACCCTGCGCTGGGAACCGCTGGGCAGCGATGACGCGGGCGCCGGCATTCAAGTAATGCACGGCATCGGCGCGTCGCCGGGCATCGTGCGCGGGCCGGTGCGCGTCGTGCACTCGCNNAGCGTTCTTATCGCGCGTGTCACCGATGTCGGCTGGACGCCGATGTTCAGCTGCGTGGCAGCGGTCGTCACCGACGTCGGTGGTCTGCACTCGCATGCGGCGATCGTCGCCCGCGAGTTCGGCGTGCCTTGTGTGGTTGGAACAGCCTGCGCGACGTTAAACCTCAAGAACGGTTGCATCGTCGAGGTCGACGGGACTCGGGGAACTGTC
Organism: Acetobacteraceae bacterium; assembly: GCA_003164305.1. The sequence goes on along the minus strand of PLSZ01000198.1, from coordinate 1,766 downwards.
ACACTTGTGCAGGCTTTGTAGCGAAGCCTCCAGCCACCACGGGCCAACCGCTGAGGTGCTGGGCGGTTCAGGGCCACAACGGCGCCCGACTCTCGATGGACCCAACTGCAATCCTCGAAGTCCCGCAAAATCTCGCTCAGCGTTTGTCCCGACGTCCAGACCAGGTCGGCGAACTCGTAGTCGGCCAACCCTACTGACACGTGTACCTCGGCACCCTGATCAGTTCCGAATCGCGCACGCTCAAACAACTCCGGATTGGGTAGCCTCAGAAGCGCCCTGGCATCGCCGAGATCGTCGTCGCCGACAGCGGCGCGACCGGCCGGGCATGCTCAGAAGTATTCTGAGCCGCCATCGACATTGAACAGCACGCCATTGATATACCCGGCGCGCTCCGAGAGCAGGAACGCGATGGCGTCGGCGATGTCTTCGGGCACACCGAACCGGTTACCCCAGGTGGCTCCGCCCCAGGCTTGGTTGCGCTCGCGGAAATCCTCATCCTCGGTGTGACCGGACTTGGCCATCCGCTGTCGGCGTTCCTCGACGAGCTGTTCGTTCAGGACCATCCCGGGCAGCACGGCATTGGCCCGGATACCCTGAGCGCCATACTCTTTAGCGATGTTCTTGGTGAAGTGCGCCAAGGCCGCTTTTTGCGCCGAGTAATGGGCGATCCGCGGAATGAAATGGCGCACCGACATCGCCGACGTGGTGACGAGCGCACCGCCGCCGTTCTGCAGCATGGCCGGGATCGCGGCGCGCGCGATCCGCACCGACGTCATCAGAACCGACTGAAACGCTCTCTCCCACAGCTCGTCTGGCTCCACGGGCGACGTCCGTACCTCACAGAGGCCAACGGTGTTGACCACATTGTCAATGTGGCCGTAATGCTCGGTGGTCTCCTTGACGATCTTTTCGGCGTCTCCGGCGCGGGTGAGGTCGGCGACCACGGTCAACGTCGACGCCGCACCGGCGTCGGACACCTCTTGTGCGACCGACTGCAGGCTCGGCTTGGTGACATAGCGGTACTCGGAATCGCCCGCGTCGCGACCGCGCGAACACAGGACTACGTGAGCGCCTTCCGCGCCGAGCCGGACCGCGGTGGCCCGGCCCATTCCCTGTGTCGCGCCCAGCACGATCGCGACTTTGTCTTTCAGTCCGAGATCCATGTCGTCCTCCAATCAGCCTCGGGGCAGGCCCAACCAGCGCGCGGCGATGATATTGCGTTGAATTTCGCTGGTGCCGCCGATGATCGACAGCACCGTGGATGCGCGCAGGAAGTGCTCGGCGTCCTCAGCCAGCGGGTCGCCGGAACCGAGTGTGTAGGCATTAGGACCGAGAGCATCGACGAGCCACTGCGCCACGCGCTGCGCGATCGCCGGGCCGTGTAGCTTGCTCATCGACGCCTCACCACTGGCGGACTGGCCACGCTCGCCCAGGGCGACGACCTGCTGACCGAGCAGGCGCTCGGCCTGCAGCTCCATAATGAACTCGCCGATGTCGCGGTAGTCGGACTCGTCGAGCTTGGCCCCCTGCCTGTCGACCCGGTCCAGATAGCGGGCCAAAAGTAGGCGTGCCTCACGGCCGCCGAAGCTCATCGAGCGCTCCATGTCCAGTGCCTGCGACATCATCGTCCACGCCTGGCCCGGGTGCCCGATGAGCGCCCGCGCCGGGACGGTCACGTTGTCGAAAAAGCAGGCGTTGACTCGCCATCCGCCCAGCACCCGCACCGGTTGTATTGTCACGCCCGGCGCGTGTGCATCGATCATCAA
>PLSZ01000011.1 GCA_003164305.1 Acetobacteraceae bacterium | reverse complement strand
CCCGCGAGGCGGAGCTTTGCTACGCAACCGTCGCCATGGTGACGGATTTCGATTGCTGGCATCCCGACCACGACCATGTCACGGTCGAAGCCGTGGTGAAGGTGCTGTTCGAGAACGCGGACAAAGCGAGGACGCTGGTGCGGGCGTTGGTGCCCTCGCTTGGCGCGGCGCGGCCAGGCTGCCGGCAAGGCTGCGACCGGGCGTTGGACAACGCGGTGATCACGGCGCCCTCGGTGCGGTCGGAGGCGTTGGCGCGGAAGTTGGACGCGGTGGCCGGGCGGGTGTTGCGCGAGGGCTGAGCCTCTCGTTGGCCGCCGCCATCAGAATGCGTGACGGCGGCCTGTTCAAGCCTGTATAGAGGGCGCGGACACCATGACGCGGCAAATCGAGTGCCACGGGCGTGGAAGACAGGAGTCCGCGATGCTCGACCTTCTTGGCATTATGTTCAGTTCGATCATCATGTTCCTGGTGATCCTGCGCGCGATTCAGATGGACAGCGTGCAACCGTGGTTCAAACCGCCGAAAATGGGCGCCGACAGTTCCGGCCTGCGGCTGCGACCAAACGGTGAAAATCAGACCGGGCGCCGCGACGTGACACGCGGCGGGTGATAACCGGCGAATGATCGCTTCTTCCCACTTCCAGATGCGTGAGGCGGCCCTCCGTGCTTCGTAGTTCGTGGTTGTTGCTGCTTTACCTGGCGTTCCTGGGCCTGGGCGTGACGACTCCGTTCGTCATGACGCTTGGCTACCTGTGGGTCGATACGTTCCGTCCGCAGGACGTAGCCTGGTTCATTCTGAATGAACTTCCTGTCGCCATGATCATGGGCGCGGGGGCTGTCGTGACGTACTTCGCTCTCGATCGCCGATCCCCGCCGCCGCTTATGCTGCCGTCGGTGTTGCAAATCTCCATGGCGGTTTGGATGACCGCGAGCCTGCTTTGGGCGGAGTTGCCCGACCAGGCCTTGGCCAAATGGGATCCATGCTTTAAGGACGTGGTGTTCGCCGCATTCGTGCCTTTGGTCATCCGCTCGCGGGTGCAAATAGAGGCCTTTGTGCAGGTTTTCGTATTCTCACTGGCCGCCAATTACGTACCGTTCGGCATTAAAGTTCTCATATCAGGCGGCGGCTATGGCACGAACCTTGGCCTGGCCGGCGGCAACTCCGGTCTGGCGGAGGGTGGGCAACTTTCCACCGTCTGTTTGATGGCGGTGCCATTGGCGCTGTTTCTCGGCAGGCATGGACAGCTCATTCCGCGACTACCGATGATGAATATCGCTTACGCCGCTGTCGCGGCGCTGGCGTTCGTGACGGCGATCGGCACCTACGAACGCAGTGCGCTGATTGGCATCGTCGCAATGGGCATCTACATGTTCTTCCACTCACGCCGGAAATTCCTGTACGGCATTATCGCCGGCATGGTGGTCATCGCCCTCATAGTGGGAACCGCGAGCAGTTGGAACGAGCGCGTATCGACGATCGGTGATTATCAGTCCGACGGATCGGCGATGACCCGCATCCTGGTCTGGAAGTGGACCCTCGGTTACGTATCGACGCATCCCTTCGGCGGCAGCTTTGACGCATTTCTTGTCAACACGATCGACATGCCTGGCGATGCCCTGAACCCGGGCGGCAGTGTGCAGCATGGGCGTGCTTATCACAGCATCTACTTCGAGGTCCTTGGCGAACTCGGCTGGCCCGGCCTGGCAATATTCCTGACGTTGATGGGTTCGACATTTATCAGCCTGACCCGGTTATCGCGAAAATGCAGGAAATCGCCAGATCTGGTGTGGGCCGCGGACCTGGCGAACGCCTTGCAAACTGGCATGCTGGCGTTCATGACCTCCGGCGCGTTCGTTGGTATCGCGTTTCAGCCGCCTTTCTGGTATTTCGTATCGCTCGGCATATGCCTTCGAGCCTATGTCTGGCATGCGGAGCGGGCTGACTCCTCTGTCGCGACCGGGTGGCGGCTCACGGCTCAGAGGGCGAGAGAAGGCACCTTCGGGGAACCGTCCGGCTGGGCCGGTCCGCCGGCGCTGATCGATCCTCGGGCGCCCCCCGCGCGCGGCTGGCGCGCCTCGGCCGAAACCAGGCGTGGCGGGCCGTAGATTGGCGACCGCGACGTCTGGAGGACAGATTGTCATATCCTTGAAGCCAGATCGCCGGAGTGTCAGGATCCTCGCGGAGCACTGGCCAGCAAGCGCGAGCGAGAGGCTCCTCAGCGACCGTGGCATGATGAAGCAAGCAACCGCGGCCGCGAGGGATCGCCGGAATGTCTGACAGCGTAATACGGTGCGGCCCAGAAACAAACAATTTCCGTTACAAAACCATGATGGTTTACCTGGTGATCCTGATCGGTGCCGGACTGCTGCCGACATTGATTTTGCGCGCCATGGGCCTGGAAAATGGCTTTTGGCTGATCGCGAATCTTTGGCGAGGCGAAGGCGGAGGCGACTCGTGGGGCGCCATCACCAAAGCCCTCCAGTATCTGGATACGCACGGAGCGGACCAATTTTACGAGATGGTTTATTATAATTCGGGTCATCAGTTCATCTATTCGCCGCTCAGCCTGATATTTTATCGTGTCACGCAGTTCCCGCCACTGATCGACTGGTATTCCCAGGACCGGATGAACAGTGTGTCCTGGTGGGTGATGCTGGCGATGATCCTGGTGATGACCTTGACCATGCGAAAAACAATAATGAAGTACGGGCGTTCAAACGCCGCCCCGACCGTGATCCAGATGATAGGCCTGACTTTGCTGGCGATCATCGCGGTCAGTGCGTTCGCCCCGATCAACAGCGCGATTCGGCACGGCCAGATCCAAACCTGGCTGGATCTTCTGGCCATGCTCTCGCTGTTTCTGTTGATCATCGACAGGCGCCTGGCCTCGGGAATCGTTATCGGTCTGGCCGCCATCGTCAAACCTCAGCTCGGTGTCATGTTGGCCTGGGCCGCGCTACGGCGGGACTGGCGCTTCCTGGCCGGCGGGCTGATCCCGATCGTGGTATTCGGCACGGCTTCGCTCATGGATTACGGCTGGAAGATTCATTCGGACTATTTGTCATTGCTGCTGTTTCTGTCAGGCCGAGGCGAGTCATACATAGGCAATCAATCGATCAACGGACTATTGAACCGAATGTTTTTTCTCGGCCCGAACGTGACGTTCGAGCCAACTCATAGTCACATGATCTACAGTGGTTGGGTGCATGCGGCGACGTCCATATCCTCGGCTGCCATGGTTCTGGCGGCGTTGCTTATCAGGTCCCCGCGAAACACGCTTGCCGGCACCTTGGACTTTTGCACCGCGCTCCTCGTTTGCACGGTCGCCTCGCCAATCGCCTATGGTCATCATTATGGATTGATCTTGCCGGTCTGGTGGTTGGCACTACTGAGTATTCGCTCCAGTGAGCAACCGAACGTCAGGCTTTATGGCCTGTTGGCCCTGTCATATTTGCCGTTGGCGAATGATATGGACGCTTCCATGGTCTTCGCGGACAGCCATTGGAACTTTCTTGAATCGACGCCCTTGTTTGGTGCGCTCCTGTTGCTTTTTTTACTATATCGGCTGCGCCTTGGTTCAGAACGTTTCGCTGTGTTTGCCGCCGCGTGATTGCCTTGAATTCGTAAATCCCAGCCAACGCCAACACGGACACCAGAGCAGAATCGCCCTGGCTTATACCAACTGGCGAAAGAAATGACGTAC
>PLSZ01000476.1 GCA_003164305.1 Acetobacteraceae bacterium | reverse complement strand
AGGTGTTCATCACCTGTGTGGAGTCAGCACAATGGCTGAACATTCTCTGGGGGCTGCCCCGCTCGTACTGATCGCCGGCACGGGCCGCGACCGTGTCCTCGCCAATCACCAATCGCTCAACGCATCCAGTGTGTCGGCCCCCACTGGCGGCGGCGGTGTTGGATGCCGCGGGATCGTCCTGCTGAACCGGGGGACAGGCGCCGGTTGGATCACACCGCCAACTTCGACGAAGGTTTCGCGCGCAGCCAGGTGCGGATGGGTGGCCGCCTCGGTCAGTGACAGGACCGGTGCCACGCAAGCGTCGGTCCCTTCGAAGACCGTCACCCACTCGTCCCGCGTTCGCGTCGCGAACGCTCGCGCAAATGCATCCCGCAGTTGCGGCCACGCCGACGGATCGTCGCGCTGGTCGGCGAGTACGTTGGGAATCCCTAGCAGGCGGGTGAATTGCGCGTAGAACTTTTGCTCCAGAGCGCCGACAGCCATCCATTGGCCGTCGGCGGTCAGGTAGGTGTCGTACCACGGCACCCCACCATCGAGAAAATTGGATCCTCGCTTATCGGTCCACTGCCCAGCCGCCATTAGCCCATGCAAAAGCGCGGTCAGCGAGCTGGCCCCGTCCACGATTGCCGCATCGACGACTTGTCCGCGGCCTGATCGGCCTGCCTCCCACACCGCGGCAAGCACGCCGATCACAAGAAACGTCGACCCACCGCCAAAGTCGCCGACTAGATTCACCGGCGGCACGGGCGCCTCGCCGGCCCGGCCTATCGATGCGAGCGCCCCGGTCACAGCGATGTACCCGATGTCGTGGCCAGCGGTCGACGCCAATGGACCCGACTGACCCCAGCCGGTCATTCGTCCGTAGACCAGTCGCGGGTTGACGTTCCAGCAGTCGGCAGGACCCAGCCCGAGGCGTTCTGTGACGCCCGGCCGGAAACTCTCGAGCAGCACGTCGGCCTTCGTGGCCATCGATAACACGGTGCGCGCGCCGTCGGGATCGTGGAGATCTACGACGATCGATCGGCGGTTGCGGCGCAACACATCCTTCTCGGGGGGCACTGCGCTGGCGGGCGGCCCGGGGCGCTCAATGCGGACGACGTCGGCGCCCAGGTCGGCGAGCAGCATCGCCGCGTAAGGCCCCGGACCGATACCGGCGAGTTCAATGACCTTGAGCCCGTCCAGCGGGCCTCGAGTCGTCCGCGCATCGCGAGTGTTATCCGAAGGCGAGTTCACCGCGTCGCCGCCCCGATCGTCCACCTCGGCCGAGTGTTCTGATTGATCCGGCGGGTTTTCCGGGTCGCCGTCATCTCTTCGGGTGTAGGCCCAGCCGACGGCGCCAGTCGTGCATTTCGAGCAGCCGAAGCACTGCGCCGGAGATCCGAGCCTTGCGCGGCGAGTAGGGGTACCAGTGTGTCTCGTTGGGCAGGCTGAGCTTCTCTGTGACTACCGCCTGTGCGCGACAGTATTTCCGGATGCCGTCGGGCCCGCCCATCCGGTGACCAAGACCGGATTCCTTCCAGCCGCCCATCGGCAGCGGAAACTGGAATACGTGCATCATCGCGTTGTTGATGTTGACGCCGCCGGCTTCGATCCGCCGGCCGACTCGCTCGCCGCGCTCCTTGCTCGCCGTCCAGACGCTGGCGCCCAGGCCGTAAGTGGTGTCGTTGGCAAGGGCGATGGCTTCGTCTTCACTGGACACCTTCATGATCGGCAGCAGCGGGCCAAACGTCTCCTCGCGCATACAGGCCATCGTGTGGTCGACATCCACCAGCACGGTGGGCGCATAGAACAGACCAAGCTCGGATCGCTTTCCGCCCGTGAGGATGCGTGCCCCGCGAGCCACCGCGTCGCTGACATGGCGCTCGACAATCGCCATCTGAGCTTCGTTTGCCAGCGCGCCGATATCGGCGGCGAAACTGCCCGGTGCGTCGTGGCCCTGACGGAGTTTGTTGACCTCGTCGACAAGACGCGACGTGAACTCGTCATATACCGAATCCTCGACATAGATCCGTTCGACGGCGACGCAGGACTGGCCCGAGTTGAACAGTCCGGCCCAGATCGCTCCGCGGACGGTTCGCTGCAGCGGGACATCGGACAGCACAATCATCGCGTCTTTGCCGCCCAATTCGAGGCTGACCGGGATGAGCCGTTCCGCGCAGCGGATGCCGACCTGGCGGCCGGTTTTGGTGGATCCCGTGAACTGCACCATGTCGACCGCGTCCACGACCGCCCTGCCGGTTTCGCCCCTTCCCGTCACACAGCCCAGTACGGGTGGCGCGCCGATCTCCTCGTTCCAGCCACGCACGATTTCGGCCCAGCCCAGCGGTGTTTCCTCCGACGGCTTCGTGAGCACGGCCGCCCCCGCCATCAACGCCTGTGGCACGTCGAGCATCGGCATCCCCACCGGATAGTTCCAGGGGGTGATCACGCCTACGAGTTCGTAAGGTCGGTAGCGGATTCGGAGCCCCTTGGTTGCCGACGCCGGTCCGTGTGGGCGGCGGGTCTCCTCGGCCAGGAACTCTGCTCCGTGCTTGGTGTAGTAGTTGATCACTTCCATGCACACCAGCAGCTCGATCTGCGCATCCCCCCAGGATTTGCCCGCCTCCCGATGCACCAGGCCAAGAATTCGGTCTTGATTGTCGACAATCCAATCCAGCCACCGCCGCAGATAAGCCGCACGGCCTTCCGGTCCCAGCGCCTCCCAGGCCGGCTGAGCCGATCGAAGCTCGTCGGCTAGCTTGGACACTTGGTCGGCGGACATGTCCGGAACCACTCCGACCAACGAACCGTCAGCCGGATTGTGCACCTCGACAACCGAAGCGCCGGCCTGTCGTGGCTCCTTCTTCCGGGTCGCTTCTTCAGCGGTGGTCATAGCTCAGTCCTCAATTCGGATCGCAGCGACCGGGCACATCAACACGGCTTCCTCAACGTTCGACCGTAGATGCTCATCAGGTTGAGCGTCCAACACGGCTACGCTGTCGGCGTCGTCATCGATTGCGAACACGTCGGGTGCTGCCATGACGCACTCCCCGTGAAGTTCGCACCGGCCGCTGTCAACGATGACCTTCATTGCTTGTCGATCCCGTCTTCGTCAGGCCGGGGTGATCGTCACGGGCAGCTGGTAAACCCCTCGCGAATAGGCGTCACGTATGTAGCTGATATCCCCAGCGGGGGTGATGTCTTTGGTGCGTTGCAGCAGTTCTTCAAGCAGGATCTTCATCTCCAGTCCCGCGACGTGTTTGCCCAGGCACTGATGCGGCCCGCGACCAAAGCTGACGTGGGGATTTTTCTCGCGGGCCAAATCGAAGGCGTTGGGGTCGTCGAACGCGCGCGCGTCGAAGTTACCCGCGGCGAACAGCATCAGCACGGTGTCGCCTTCTTTGATCTGCTGGCCGTGCAGCTCGTGATCGGCTGTGGCGGTGCGCACCAGATGGGTGAACGGGGTGGAGATGCGCACGAGTTCTTGGATCGCAGTGTTGGGGATGTCGTGCGCGTGCTCGCGCAGCCAGCTCATCTGGGCCGGGTTGCGCATCAGCTCATGCACGCCGTGAGACAGTGCGGTGCGGGTGCTTTCGGCGGCACCGGAAGCCAGCAAGGCANNCTGAAATGACCTCGGCACCGGCCTGGACGAGTTGGGTAATGACATCGTCGCCGGGCTCGCGGCGTTTGAGCTCGCCCAACTCCAACGCGTAGCCCAGCAGGTCGAAGATGGCCTGCATCACATATTCGAACGAGGGGGTGATGCGGGTATCGAACGGCGCGGCGAAAGTGTCCACCCATGCGAAGAACTTCTCCCGGTCACCATTGGGAACGCCCAGTACGTCGCCGAGTGCCTCCATCGGCA
>PLSZ01000486.1:2919-11796 GCA_003164305.1 Acetobacteraceae bacterium | reverse complement strand
GAGCCTGTCCGTAATTCTGTGTGCGAGGCATAACCAACGCCCAGGAGGCGTATCATGCCGAGCCGAACGAAAAAGCTGGACCGCGCGGTAGCCGGTCTTCCCTCGATCCCGAAAGAGCTTGTCGCGCGGTTCCTGACCGGTCCGATGACCGGAGAGGCGATCAACGCCGCGGGGATCGCTTTCAAGCAAGCGCTGATCGAGGCATCCCTGAACGCGGAGCTGACGCACCATCTGGGCTACGCGCCGGGCGCGGAGCGGCCGGAGGCCACGACCAACCAGCGCAACGGCGTGACCGCCAAGACGGTGCTGACCGGTGACGGCAAGATGCGGGTCGAGACACCGCGCGATCGGGACGGCAGCTTCGAACCCTTGCTGCTGCCCAAACATGCGCGTCGCTTCACCGCGTTCGACGACAGCATCGTGGCCTTGTATGCGCGCGGCCTGACGGTGCGCGAGATCCAGGGCTATCTGGTTGAAAGCTACGGCACCGAAGTCAGTCCCGACCTGATCAGCACTGTGACCGACGGCGTGCTGGCGGAGGTCACGGCCTGGCAGGCGCGGCCATTGGAGGCTGTGTATCCGGTTGTCTTCTTCGATGCATTGCGAGTGAAGATCCGAGAAGACAACGTGGTACGCAACAAAGCGGTGTATCTGGCACTGGGTGTCCGCCGCGATGGCTCACGCGAGATTCTGGGCCTGTGGATCGAGACCACCGAAGGCGCGAAGTTCTGGATGAAGGTGTTCAACGATCTGAGGACCCGCGGCGTGGCCGACATCCTGATCGCGGTCACCGACGGACTGACGGGAATGCCGGCGGCGCTGGCGGCGGTGTTCCCGCGGACAACGTTGCAAACCTGCATCGTGCATCTCATCCGTAACAGTCTGGATTACGCCAGTTGGAAGGACCGCAAGATGCTGGCCGCGGCACTTCGGCCGATCTACGCGGCCGCCAGTGCCGAGGCCGCCCTCGCCGCGCTGGATGCGTTCGAGGATGGCGAATGGGGCCGGAAGTTCCCAACCGTCGCCGCCGCGTGGCGACGAGCCTGGGACCAGGTGATCCCGTTCTTCACGTTTCCACCGGAGATCAGGCGAGTGATCTACACCACCAACGCGATTGAGAGCGTCAACGCGCGGGTGCGCAAGATCATTAAGACACGCGGCCATTTCCCGACCGACGACGCGGCGAATAAACTCATATGGCTCGCCTTACGCAATATCACCGCCGGCTGGGGTAACGCCGCGCACAACTGGAAGGAGGNNACGCCGAACGCCAGGCCCGTCATCGTGCCAAACGGCTGGCGGTTCAACCGCCGCTCGTCGTCAAACGCGCCGCGGTGGCGACGCGGCGAAGCCGATCGAAGCGCTGGAATGATGCTTTGGCCGAAATGATCGCGGTCCAGGCCGAATGCGCCGCCTGGTTCGAGGCCCTGCCCGAAAGTTTGCGCGAAAGTCCCACCGCGGAGGCACTTCAGGAGATGATCGAACTCGATCTGGACGCCATATCCGCGGTTCAGCCGCCCCGCGGATATGGCCGTGACTGAGTGGCGCGCCACGACTTCCCACCACAGCGGGGCGCCGCGCGCGAGCCGTACCAAATCGTGGGTCCTCGCCATGCTCGCCCCCAAACGGGGGCTGCGCGTGGCTCCGGTCCCGCCGAAGACGGCGGATTTGACACGGCTCACGCGCGGCCGCCGGGACAATGCCAGGTCGGGACGAAGGAACAGGCGCTTTGATCGAACAAAGAAACAACCGTGGGCTTCGTGGCCTTGCCGTCACGATCGTCCACCGCTTACAGTCGTTCACCCAATGGTGGGTGAGACTGAACAAGCCTCACACACAGATATTCGGACACTCCCCGGTCAACCGGTACAGGCGATCAATGCCGACCTTACAAGTGACAGCGCGAATTTAACGACGGCACGGCGCCTATCTGAGAATGCCGGCATTTCGTTTATTCCTCCTCAGAAGACCGGACCGTTCGAACTTGATGGGAGCACGGCCCGTGCAATGCTCGAGCAACCCCAGAACCCAGGAGGCCACCTCAATAGCGAGATTGTTCATCCCTGGGCAAACGGCCTTGCTATTGTTCGCAGGTGGCCCGACCTTTGGGTCATTGATTTCGTCGATAAAACGGAGGCCGAAGCAAGTGCTTTTATATTGCCATTCGCATATGTCGTTCGAATGGTTAAGCCTGTGCGTCTTACAAATCCCCGTCAGCATCGGCGTGAACGCTGGTGGCTCCATGGAGAAACCATGCCGGCCATGCGAAAGGCGCTGGCTAATCTTAAGCGTTACATCGCGACGCCGCGTATAGCGAAGCACAGAATCTTTGCCTGGCTGCCGAAGAGTATACTCCCAGACTGTCAACTTATCGTGATTTCTCGAGATGATGACACGACTTTCGGTATCCTTCAAAGCCGGTTCCATGAACTGTGGTCGCTCGCCCTTGGATCGTCGTTAGAAGATCGTCCTCGCTACACTCCATCGACAACCTTTGAAACCTTCAGTTTTCCCAAGGATCTAACGCCGGATTTTCCCGCATCAACATATGCCGCCAACCCCCATGCCCAGGCCATCGCGGCCGCCGCGCGGGAACTTGTCGAAAAGCGAGACCTTTGGCTCAACCCGCCTGACCTGATCGAACGTGTGCCCGAAGTCGTCCCCGGCTATCCGGATCGCATCATTCCGCGTAACCCCGAGGCCGCCGCGATCCTGAAGACCCGCACGTTGACCAACCTTTACAACACCCGCGGCACGCCCGAGGGCACCTGGCTCGACAACCTGCATCGCGCGTTGGATGAGGCGGTCGCCGCCGCCTACGGTTGGGCCGCCGATCTGGCGGATGATGAAATCCTTGGTCGATTGCTGGAACTAAACCGCGCTCGGTCGGCGCAATCCGCCCAGATGCCGGGACCGCCAGCGTTGGCGAAAAGCAAGACTTTAACACGGATTAAGGGCACGGATTTCACGGAAGACAATTAAAACTGATATTCCATGATACCGCGATCGCAACGGCACGTCGCGTCCGGCAACCTCGGTATCACAACCAGATTCCCTGAAATCCGTGCCCTTAATCCGTGTAATCCGTGTTAGAATCCTTGCTTTTGCAAGAGATCATAGCCAGCGTTCCCGATGAAGAGCCGACGCCGCTTCATCCTCGCCTCGCATCCACGCCGCGGGGAACTTAGCTCTCCTCGCGAAGTTCCTTGAACAGTTCGACCGCGGTCAGCATCGCCCCGCGCACCAGCGGCGCACCGATATAGCCGGTGAGGTGCAGCAGCGCCTCCGACAGCTCATCCTCGGTCCAGCCCTGATTGCGGGCGAAGCGCAGATGCAGCTTCAGTTCCTGCTCCCGCCCGGTCGCGGCGTCGGAGATCACGCAAATCAACGACCTTGTCTTCAGATCCAGGCCAGGCCGCGTCCACAACGTGCCGAAAATCGTTTCCTGAGTAACCTCGGCGAACTTGTCCATGATCGGGTTGCTGTAGACCGAGCTATCGAGCTTGTCCGCGTAAGCGTCGCCCATCAGTTTCCGTCGCATCGCGCGGCCTTTGGCACGCAGGGGGCTGTCCGCCATGTTCGTTTCCTCTCTCGTTCGTTACACTTCGACGACGACGTATTCGCCGTCGATTTTAACCTGCACCGTCTCCGCCACGAAGGGGCCTTTGGCCAGCAACTCCCCCGGAACGACTTCAACCTTATAGGTGCGAGCCTTGACGCTCTCCGGATGGCACCACGACTGGCCGGTCTTGATATCGAACTCCCAGCCATGCCACGGGCAGCGCAGCATCTCGCCGTGCCGGGTCAACTGATATTCGCCCGGCCGCTTCGACTCGAAACAGCCGAGGACGTGACCGTAACTCAACGCGGCGCCCTCGTGCGGGCAACGGTTGATCAGCGCGTAATGTTCGCCATTGACGTTGAACACGCAAATCTCCCGGGCCGCCGGGTTGACGACTTTCTTTCCGCCCACGGGGATTTCCCCAACGGTGGCGACGACGTGACGCGCCATGGCGTCGCTTAGGCGGTCAGATTGTAGAAGGACAGCGCGTTTTCGCGATACAGCATGCGCTTTGCCTTATCCGGCACCTTCGACTTAAAGGCGTAGCGCGGATCGTCCTGATCCCAGTGCGGATAATCGGTGGAGAACATGATCCGGTCCCAGCCGATCCATTCGCAGGTCGTGATCAGGTCGTCGGGATGTTCCGGCTCCTCGATCGGCTGCGTGGTGACCCAGATATTTCTCCGAATGTATTCTGAAGGCAGCATCTTCAGATGCGGCACTTCCTCGCGGAGGCGCTTGTAGTGTTTGTCGAGGCGCCAACTCAGCGACGGCAGCCACGCGAAACCGCCTTCGACCAGAGCGACGCGCAGGTTGGGAATATGTTCGAACACGCCCTCGGTCACCAGGCTGGTGACCAGCGCTTCCTTCGATTGCGGATAGGACGGGTGTTCCTCGTGATAGAACGACGGCCAGCCGCCGCCGGTCGAGGGATGACCGCTGGTGCCCCCCAGATGCAGGGCGATCGGAAAGTTGTTGGCGGCGCAGGCTTCCAGGATCGGCCAGTAGCGGCGGCGGCCCAGAGGCTCCAGCCCGCGCGGCGGGATCATCACGTGGGTGAAACGGCGATCGCCGGCGCGTTTCTCGATCTCCTTGATCGCGGCTTCGGTGTATTCGGTGGTGATCTGAATGGCCGCCTTCAACCGCGGTTCCGGGTCGCACCACACCTGCGCTTCCCAGTCGTTCGCGGCTGTGCAGAGTGCCGCGCCAAACTCCACATTGCGTTCGTCGCCGCCGCGGCCCAGAAGCGGCATCATCATGCCGAACGACACGTTGAACGCGTCGAGCAATTGCTCCCGCATCATGGCCAGGTCCGAGCCAGGATGGCCGCCGTCGGCCGGCCAACTGTCCATGCGCATGCCGACGCCGGGCGACATCCGCGGATAGTTCGGCGCGCCAACGAACGCGGAGCGCGAGCGGTTGCCGATCGATTGCCGCAACTTCCGCCAGCGCTCAGGCAGGAACGCGTCGAGATCGGCGGGCGATTTCGTATAGGGATGCACGTCGCAATCGACGAAGCCGAGGATGGCGTCATCCGTGGTGAGAACTTTAGGCTCCTGGACCGCGGTGCTCATGGAACTGGCTCCTTGGTTAGGTGACTGAGGCACGTCGTTTCGTCGTCATGGCGGGCACCGCCGCCTCGTCTCGGCCGGGCGCCGAGCCGGCCATCGCTTCCCGCACACTGCATGCCGCGAGAGATCACCGGGTCAAGCCCGGCGATGACGATCGCGGGGTGGGCGATGACAATCGCGGGACCGGCCGGCGACGGGTGCGATGCCGGCCATGACAATGCGCGGAGACGCGACCTGGCGCGCGCGCTCATCCCCGCAGCCTTGGGTACGTCTTCATCGCGTTGCCGACCAGCAGCTTTTGCATCAGGTGCTCCGGCAATCCATCCGGCAGCGCGTCGTTGCCGTCGAAATGCCAGTGCGGATAGTCGGTCGAGAACAGCAGCATGTCCTCGCAGTCGATCTCCTCGATGATTTTCCGTAACATCGTCGCGTTGGGCGGGGCGTCGAACGGTTGGCAGGTGAGACGCACGTGTTCGCGCGCATACTCGGCGGGGGATTTCTCCAGCCACGGCACCTCGGCCCGCACGCCGCGCCAGGTTTTGTTGGCGCGCCACATCCAGGCCGGCAGCCACGTGACGCCGGATTCCATCAACACGACCTTCAACTTCGGGAATTCAACGAACACGCCTTCCGAGATCAGGCTGTTCAGCACCCCGGCGAAACCGGTCGACCACGACACATAATCTTCCAGGTAATACGACGGCCACCCCAGATTGGTCGGCGGATGCCGGTACGAACTGCCCGCGTGGATACCGATCGGCAAATCCAATTGTTCCGCGACGCGATAGATCGGCCAGTGCTGCCGGCGGCCCAGGGGAATCTCCTGCATCTCCCAGACCAGCACCTGAACGAAGCGAGGATCGGCCGCGCAACGTTCGATCTCCCGAGCGGACAACTCAGGACTATGCATCGGCACGACGATCGAGGCGCGCAACCGAGGATCGCGATCCAGCCACTCCTTCGCCACCCAATCATTGATCGCTCGGCAAAACGCCGCCGACAAATCCTCGCTGAAGATCGATTGGGCGCCATGCAGAACGTTGCAGATCGCGTATTTGCTGCCAAACCCATCGAGCGCCTGAGTTCTTAACGTATCGAAGTCGCAACCGGCGTTGCCCTTGTCGGGCTTCCAATCCGGCCGCGCGTTGATCGGCGCGTTTACCGGGAACGCGGCCGCATTGTAGTTGTCGCGCTCCAGCCCGCGCATTTGGACATGGGCGCGCCAATAGTCGTCAAGATAGGGCAGCAGCACGTGGGCGCCGGGCAACGCCGGATGGATATCGCAATCGATCGCGCCCGGCGCGGGTATGGTCACGGACAGCCCTTTCCTTTATCCACGCAGGATAGGAGTATCCCCGGACCCGTTCAATGGTCGCGACGATCCGTGCCCATTCGGCCGCGCCGATTGGGCTTGCCCGCCGCCATTCGATGCGACACAAACCGGGCGCGGCCAAGGGTGAACACTGAAGCAGGTGCATCGCCCGACCGTTCTGGCAACCCAAAGCCGCATCCAGGGAACTCGCATGGCCATCCTGAAAATCGCCCGCATGGGCAACCCCATCCTGCTACGCAACTGCGATCCCGTGCCCGACCCCGGCGCCCCGGAAATCCGCCGGCTGGTCGCCGACATGATGCAAACCATGGAAGACGCCCCCGGTGTCGGCCTCGCCGGGCCTCAGGTCTACGTGCCGCTGCGGATCTTCGTCTTCCGCGTGCCGGAGGAGCGTGCCAGCGCCGATCCCAACAGCCGCGGCGTTCCCAGCACGGTGCTGATCAACCCCGAGATCGAACCGATCGGCGAGGAAATTGGCCTGAACTGGGAAGGCTGCCTGTCGATCCCCGATCTGCGCGCCGTCGTGCCGCGCGCGCTGCACATCCGCTACCGCGGCGTCGATTGCGACGGGAACGTCATCGAAGGCGAAGCGTCGCGCTTTCACGCGCGGGTGATTCAGCATGAATACGACCACCTCGACGGCATCCTGTACCCGATGCGGGTGACGGACTTCCGGTATTTCGGCTTCAACTCCGAGCTCGATCGCGCGGCGGAAGCGCAGCGTCAGCAACAGGCGGCAGCCCAGACGGAGAATGCGTCGTGATCTCGCCTCCGGAGCGCCTGGCGGAACGCGACGCCGCGATCGACGCGATGCTGCCAAATGTGCCGTTCGACGGGTGGACGCTGCGCTCATTGCGGGCCGGGCTCGCGGCCGCCGGAATGCCGGAGGATGAGGCGACAATCCTGTTCCCCGGCGGCGCCGCGGACATGATCGCGGTATTTTGCGACCTCGCCGACCGGCGGATGACGGAGGCGGCCGCGGGACTGACCGAGACCAAACTGACAGCACGGGTGCGTGAACTGATCGCGCTGCGCCTTGAGATGAACCGGCCCTACAAGGAAGCAATCCGGCGCGCGATGGCGGTGCTGGCCCTGCCCGGAAATGCCCGAACGGCGGCGGCGATCATGGCACGAACGGTGGACGCGATCTGGCACGCGGCGGGGGACCGCTCGGCGGACTTCAGCTGGTATACGAAACGAGCGTTGTTGACCGCGGTTTACGGGGCGACGGTGTTGTTCTGGCTGCACGACACCAGCGACGATGATTCGGCTACGCGGGCGTTCATCGACCGCCGGTTGCGTGGCGTGGGACGGCTGTTGCGAGCGCGCGGCCGGGCGGCATCGCTGCTGGGGCGGTTGCGGCCGGCGTAAGCGGCCCGCGGCGGCATGGCCTCGGGCCAATGCGACCGCTGGCGCGCGATATCACTTCGCCACTCGATACCGGTCAGACCGGGGAATGGCTCGTATCGCCGGCGTGGCCTCACTCTTGGCCCAGGTGAAATCGCGGTAATTGGCTCTCGGCGAGGGCGTGGGAGGCGGGTAAGTCCACGCCTCATCGATCCCATGGAACCCGAATGTCCGACTCTTACCCGATTACCCGCCGCAACAAGGTTGTTCGTGCTCCGAGGCGCGGCCGCTATGACAAGGCCACCGTGCACGCCATTCTCGACGCCGCGTTGCTCGCGCACATCTCCTATGTCATCGATGGGCAGCCGTTCTGCACGCCGACCGCGTTCTGGCGTGAGGGCGAGCATCTTTATTGGCACGGCTCCTCCGCCAGCCGGATGATCCGGTTTCAGAAGCCGGGCGTGCCGGTTTGCGTGACCGTAACGCATCTCGACGCGCTGGTGCTGGCCCGGTCGGGATTTCACCATTCGGTGAATTACCGGTCGGCGATGGCGTTCGGGACCGCCCGCCTGGTGGAGGGCGAGGATGAGAAGCTGCGTGCCATGGACGGGTTCATCGACCGGTTCTATCCGGGCCGCTCGAAGCTGCTGCGCGCGCCGAATTCCGGGGATATCAAGGCGACGACCTTCATCATGATGAGATCGAGCAGGCGTCCGGCAAAATCCGTAACACCCATGTCGGCGAAGAGGAAGAGGATTACGAGCTGCCGATCTGGGCTGCGATCTATCCGGTGAGTCAGGTGATTGGGGAGGCCGACCCCTGCCCGAGACAGCACCCGGACGCGGTTATCCCGCCGGAAATGGCGCCATACCGGGCCGGTCGCCGGTTGGATGAAGTCATGTCCGAGACCTACCACGCCAACTACCCATCCGACGACGGATGACATCGCGGTGCACAACGTCTATCAGGGGGCCATGAGCGGAGGGTCACCGTCTGACCCCTGACCACTGGCCATTGACCTCTGAACATGACCGACACGCCGACCGACCACATCCGCAACTTCG
>PLSZ01000486.1:0-2890 GCA_003164305.1 Acetobacteraceae bacterium | reverse complement strand
GAGCGCGGCATCACCATCAAGGCGCAGACCGTCCGCCTGTCCTACAACGCGAAAAACGGTGAGACCTACGAGCTGAACCTCATGGACACGCCCGGCCATGTGGACTTCGCCTATGAGGTCAGCCGCAGCCTCGCCGCGTGCGAAGGGTCGCTGTTGGTCGTCGATGCCAGCCAGGGGGTTGAGGCGCAGACATTGGCCAACGTCTACCAGGCGATCGAGGCCAACCACGAAATCGTGCCCATCCTGAACAAGATTGACCTGCCCGCCGCCGAGCCGGAACGGGTGAAGCAACAGATCGAGGATGTGATCGGGCTGGATGCCTCCGACGCGGTGGAGATCAGCGCCAAGACCGGCCTGAACATCGAGGGTGTGCTGGAGGCAGTGGTGCATCGCCTGCCGCCGCCGACCGGCGATGCCAACGCGCCGCTGAAGGCGTTGCTGGTCGACAGTTGGTACGACCAGTATCTGGGCGTGGTCGTCCTCGTGCGGATCAAGGACGGCCGGATGAAGCGTGGCCAGAAGATCCGCATGATGGCGAAAGGCTCGACCCACCTGATCGAGCAGGTCGGCGTGTTCAGCCCCCGCATGGTGCCGACCGACGATCTGGGTCCGGGCGAGATGGGCTACATCACCGCCGCCATCAAGACCGTCGCCGATTGCAACATCGGCGACACGATCACCGATGACCGGATGCCCGCGGCCGAGGCTCTGCCGGGGTTCAAGCCGTCCATTCCGGTCGTTTGGTGCGGGTTGTATCCGGTCGATGCCGACGACTTCGAGAAGCTGCGNNTCTCGGCTTGTTGCACCTGGAAATCATTCAGGAGCGGTTGAGCCGTGAATTCGACCTCGACCTGATCGCGACCGCGCCGTCGGTGGTGTACCGCATCCATCGCACCAACGGCCAGGTCATGGAGTTGCATAATCCAGTCGATATGCCCGACCCGTCGGTGATCGATCATATCGAGGAGCCGTGGATCAAAGCCACCATCATGGTGCCCGATGAATATCTCGGCTCCATCCTGGCTCTGTGCACCGAACGGCGCGGCGTGCAGGTCGATCTGACTTATGTCGGCAACCGCGCGATGGTGGTGTACCGGATCCCGTTGAATGAGGTGGTGTTCGACTTCTACGACCGGTTGAAGTCGGTATCTCGCGGTTATGCCAGCTTCGATTATCAGATGGACGGCTACGAGGAAGGCGAACTGGTGCGGATTTCGATCCTGGTCAACAACGACCCGGTCGATGCGCTGAGTTTCATCGCGCATCGCGCGGTGGCGGAGACTCGCGGGCGAGCGATTTGCGGACGGCTGAAGGATCTGATCCCGCGGCAGTTGTTCAAGATCGCGATCCAGGCGGCGATCGGCGGGCGCGTGATCGCGCGCGAAACGATCGGGGCGCTGTCGAAGGATGTGACCGCGAAATGTTATGGCGGCGATATCAGCCGCAAGCGGAAACTGCTGGAGAAGCAGAAGGAAGGCAAGAAACGGATGCGGCAGTTCGGGAAAGTGGAAATCCCGCAGTCGGCGTTCCTCGCCGCGCTGAAGATGGATGCATAGTCGGTCATTTGTGATTGGTGGATGACGGTTTGCCCGCCATTCCTGTTCGGTGCCCGATCTCGGCGCGGCGCGAAACGAATGCGGGGTTTTGTCGTCGTCGCCTTCGCGGCATCCCCGACAGCACTTTCCCATGCGGAAACCCAGGATGCGCGGACGGCTTCGTCGCTCGAGCAGGTTCTTGCGACGGACGCCGCATTGTCCGTGCTCGATTTTAAATTGCGAGATTCATATGAATTCGCCTTGAGCCGTTTGTCGGTGCAAGGCAAAGCCTTCATTGAAGAAGGCGAGGCGAGCTGGGTCAAGTACATTTCGCAAATCTGCCGGGCTTCCGAGGTCGATGATCAAACCGCCTGGTCGAAAAAATGCCTGGCGAAAGAGTATCTTGGCCGAATTCTTTACCTGAAGGATCTCATTATCACACGGGGCGCATTCCAATTCATCTCAGTCGATCGGAATTGCGCGCACAAAGCGTCCGACGATAACACTGGCAGCCACCCTGGTTGGGCGACCCATCATTGGGCATGGCCTCGGATAGACCGTCCTCAAACACCGCTCACGGAACGGTGGAATCAGCTCGCCGCCGATGCCTCGGGACGCGGGGAGGACTGTGAAGACGCCGATGAAGATACCAAAATGAGTTACGGGTTTGGCCTCGCCAACGCGCGCCTGATCAGTGTCGACTGGTCGTACTGGTTCTATGGTCATGGCGCCGCGCATGGTAACGGCACCAGCTACACGGCAACGATGGTGCTTTCGCCGGAATTGCATGCTCTTCGGCCGGAAGATCTGTTCCGTCCAGAGGCACCCTGGCACGAGAGATTGGGCGCGCTGCTGCTGGCTGAGTTGCGGCGAACAGTTCCGACCGACCAGTTCCCCTTGTATGGCGACTTCAATGGTTTCGCCGCGCAAATTGCTTCTGATCCGACCCGATGGGCTCTCGGAATGGAGGGTATCACCTTCAACTTCAATCGATATGAAATTGGACCGTACGTCTACAACCCGCCGACCATCACGCTTGCGTGGTCCGATCTGAAGGACATCCTGATCGCCGATCCGCCTGTTCCATGATGCTCCTCCCGAAACGTTGCCGGCCCATATGGCGGGTTGCCGATTTCGAAGTCGGGTCTTGTGTGTTGGGGATGGACGCGTAAGTCGGTCCCGCTGACGCGCGCTCCTGACTTGAACGTTTCATGCCGGAACCCAGCCAAGCTCACGCGACGCGCGACACCTCGGCCCAGGCGTGGTATGAAGACCGTATGGTCGCGCTTCGCAAGTCCGCACAGCCCTCGATGACCGTCGCGGAGGTCCTGGACTGGTACCCGAGTGACGCCCAT
>PLSZ01000054.1 GCA_003164305.1 Acetobacteraceae bacterium | reverse complement strand
GCTTTCTGGGTCACCGCGTCGGTGTCCAGCGCGGTCATGGCCAGGGTGAACCCCAGATCCTGCTTCACTTTTTCGGCGACGGCGTTGAGGTTCGAGACGCCGGTGCCGAACTGGCGCAGGGTCACGTTCTTGATATTCTGCGCCCAGATCGTTGGGAAGCCGGTGATCGCTCCCGTGCCGGCGGCGACGCCCGCGGTCGCGAGAAGGGTCCGGCGGCCGACCCGCCGCGATGAGTTTGCTGCCATTTGCCCGTCGCTTTCTTATTGCCCGAATGAGGTTCGGAGTGCATGATTTGTGCCATCAGCGGCCGAGGCGATTTCCTGGCGGCGGCCGGCGCGGTTGACCAATTCTCGATCACTCGCCCAGTGATCGCGGGGGCGGTTGCCGCATTGGGGAGCAGCGGGGAGAGCGGCGCGGCGCGGCGCGCGACGGCTTCGAGATGACAGACCATGCCAGAGATAAGCGGGCATTTTGTTTTCCATTCGTTACGGATCACTAATGGAATCTCGTCGCCGTCGATGGTAGAATCGGAAGATCGCGTTCCCTCGCTCGCCGCGACGTGCCGCATCGCACGACCTTCCTCTCGCACAACCCCCTCTGGCACAACCTCCCTCTGGGCGGGTGCCACGGTGAGCGCTACGGTGCGGCCGCCAACAATCCAATTCTCCGGGGGGAGATGACACATCATGCGCCGACTGGTCGCAATTTTGACGTTTATCATCGCGGCCACGCCCGTGTTCGCCGGCGATCTCCGTATTGGGCGGGCGACCGAGCATGGTTCGCTCGATCCGCTGTATTCGGATCTCGGCAGCGATGTCGCCACGGCCGAGAACATGTTCGAAAGCATGATCCGGTTCGATTCGAAATTGCGCATTCATCCATCCCTCGCCACCGAATGGAAGCTGATCGATCCGCTGACGTGGGAGATCAAAATCCGGCCCGGCGTGACTTTTCACAACGGCGCGCCGCTGACGGCGGGCGACGTGGCTTATTCTCTGAACCGCGCGCGGGATATTCCCAATAGTCCAGGCCCACTGGCGAGTTTCGTGCGGCCGGTGAAACAGGCGGAGATCGTCGATGACCACACCTTGAGAATCCACACCGTCACGCCGACGCCTCTGCTGATGGATATGATCGGACGCATCTTCGTGCTGCCGGCATCGCTCGGCGCGTCGGTCACGAATGAGGACTTCAATTCCGGACGCGCCATGATCGGTACCGGGCCGTACCGATTTAAATCGAGCGCGCCGGGTGATAGCGTGATGTGGACGGCGAACCCGGATTACTGGGGCGACAAGCCAGCGTTCGGCTCGGTCACGGTTAAATTCCTGTCCAATCCGGCGGCGCGCAGCGCGGCGCTGCTGTCCGGAGCGGTCGATGTGATCGAACAAATTCCGCCGTCTGACATTGGCATCTTCAGAAATCGCGAGGATGTGACGCTGTATGACGCGGTCTCGACCCGCGTGGTTTACGTTGGCATGGACCAGGGACGCGACGAGAGTCCGTTCATCACCGACAAGGACGGCAAACCGATGCCGGTCAATCCGTTGAAGGACCGGCGCGTCCGGTTGGCTCTGTCGAAAATGATCAATCGGCCGGCGATCGTGGAACGCGTGCTGTCAGGCGCCGGGGAGGCAACCGGGCAGATCGTGCCGGACGGGATGGGCGGCCATGACCCGGCGCTGCGACCGGTCGCGCTCGATCTGGCGGGGGCGAAAAAGCTGCTGATCGAGGCGGGGTATCCGGATGGGTTCGGTCTGACCCTGCACGGCTCCAACAATCGTTTCCCGAACGATTCGCAATTGGCGCAGGCTCTGGGGCAAATGTTCTCGCGCGGCGGCCTCCGGGTGAACGGCGTCGAGGTCGTGCCGTACAACGTTTATGCCACGGCGGCCACGCAACGAAAATACAGCCTGTTCATATTTAGTTACGGCAGCATCGGCAGCAGCGCGCTGAACGGGCTGACCGGCGTGCTGGCGACCTACGACGCGGCCAAAGGCACCGGGTCGTTGAACCGGGCACGGTATTCGAACACGGCGTTCGATGAAGTTCTCAGCCGCGCTTCGGCGGAGTTCGATGAGGCGAAACGCGGCGCGCTGCTGGCACAGGCAACCAAAATCGCCATGGACGACGCGGCGATCCTGCCGCTGTATTGGCAAAAATTGTACTGGGCTGCGCGTAAGGGCTTCGTGGTCGATCCTGATCGCGGGGAGTCGACGTCGGTGAATTTCGTGCATCCGGCGCGTTAGCGTCGGGTTCATCGGTCGGGCCGACGCAGGCGATGGGGCTCCGCCCCAAACCCCACGGGGGGGCTGCCCCTCGACCCCGCCCAAGGCACAGCCCCCCGGGTGGGTTTCGGGGCGAAGCCCTGACGCTTGCCCAGGCTCGGCCGGTGACCCCGATCACATCTGCCGCGGTGGGGGATTTTCGTTTATGATCCGGTGGTATGACGGCGGACGCGCATGGGGCGGCGGAATTTTACAGAACCTCTCGCGGGGCGGTGACCGCGAGGTTGTTACGCGCGCGCATCGCCATGCTATGGCCGGACATGGCTGGCTGCTCGGTGTTGGGCATCGGCTACACCGCGCCGTATCTGCGGATGTGGGACGGCGTGGCGTATCGGCGCATCGCGCTGACTCCGGCGCAGATTGGCGCCATCCGCTGGCCGCCCGACGCGCCGAACCTGTCCTGCACCGCCGAGGAAGACGTATTGCCTTTTCCCGACCTGGTGTTCGACCGCATCCTGATCGTGCACGGCCTGGAGATCGCGGAAAACGCGCGGCGCCTGTTGCGGGAGGCATGGCGGGTACTGAAAGACGACGGCCGGCTGCTGGTGATCACGCCGAACCGCACTGGCATGTGGGCCTATTGGGAAAGCACTCCGTTCGGCCATGGGCAACCGTACACGTCGGGTCAGTTGGGCCGGCTGCTGGCGGGCGCTTTATTCCGGGTGGAGCGACATGATACCGCGCTCTGGATGCCTCCCTGGCAGACCCGGCTGATCCTGCGCGGAGCCCCTTTGTTTGAGCGGGCTGGGCGGCGGCTGATGCCCGGCCTGGCCGGAGTTACGATTACCGAGGCGGTAAAGGATGTATACGCCGCGATGCCGCTACGTCCCGCGGTAAGGCGTCGTCTCGTGCAGGTGGAAGCAGCCTGATCATGGCGTCTTCGGCTGCTCGGGCATTGCGACCACTGGCAGCAATCCAAGTCGCTGGCAAAGAAAGAACAGCCGGCGGCCCTGGGTCGAGCTGACCGCCACCATGATTCCCAGACTGACGCTTCCGATGATCGATCGCAGAAAGATCGCGCGCCCGGTCGGCAGGGTCACGCTGAGCCAGAAATAAAGCCCGGCTTTGAGGAAGAAGTAGACAGCCCAGAACAAGGTGAGCAGCCGAAAGAAATGGCGGACGTCGGCTCGGTCCGGGAAGGCTTCGCGGCGTTGCTCGGCGATTTCCTGGATCATCGATTTGGGCCCACGCGCGCCCGCCACAAAGGCGACACCCGTCGCCAGGTTGGTGATCACGGCTTCGTATTTCAGCATGAACGGCGTTTCGGCCAGCAGATCGATGGTACCGAAAACGACTGCGAGGCCGCTGGACAACAAATAGATCCGCGTAAACGGAATACGCAGCCACAAACGGCGACCCGAATCGACCAGGATGATGGCGATCGTTCCGGCGATCGCCACTTTCAGGCTGAACATCGCCGACAGCGCCAGGAGCGCGAGCAGCGGTCCGAACTCCCAAAGCACGAACGTGAGGACCGCGCGTACCCGCCGCATGTTCGCCTTACGATTAATCATCAACCGCCCGAATGACTGACCCTTCGCACGAGCATCAACTGCCTCATCGCCGACCCCTTAGCCAGCCAACCGTTCCAGCACCGTGCCGTAAGAGATCAAGGGGTTCGACCCCGTGACGACCGCTTGCGCGGCGGTGCCGATCGGTCAGTTCATCAGGCGGTCGGCATAAGTCGGACACGGACGCGGAGGCATCACGATCGACTTATGAAAATGCCCCGCGATTTTCACCGCGGGGCACCTGTGTCGCCAAAGCCCAGATTACATCTGGTTGTAATTACCTTTGTCGTCCCACTGGTACATCACATAGGCGCCCCCGGTGACGTCGCCCTTCTTGTCGAAGCTGACCGGGCCTAAGACGCTCTGCCAGGGTCCGCCGGACTTCAACATCGCCGCGACCTTTTTCGGATCGGTCGAGTTGGCCTTCTTCGCCGCCTCAGCCCAGATCTGGATCGTGGCATAGGTGTAAAGAACGTAGCCCTCGGGATCGATCTTCTGATCCTTGAATTCCTTCACCACTTTCGCCGCGGCCGCGTTCTTCTGCGGATCGGGCGAGAACGTCATCAAGGTACCAGCTCCAGCCGGACCGGAGATATTCCAAAACTCCTTGGTCACCAAGGCATCGCCGCTGACCAGGGTCGTCTTCATCCCCTGCTCCTTGGCCTGGCGGATGATCAGCGCGGCTTCCGTGTAGTAACCGCCGATATAGATCACGGTGACGCCGGCCTGTTTCAGGCGGCTGACCACGGCGCTGTAGTCCTTTTCACCCGGCGTGTACGCGTCGAAGGAGACTTCCTTCACGCCGGCGGCGTTCAGCGACTTCTTGGTCTCATCGGCGAGGCCTTTGCCGTAAGCCGAGTTGTCGTTGAGGATCGCGATCTTCTGACCCTTGAAGTGGGTGGCGAGGTATTTGCCCGCGACAAGGCCTTGCTGGTCGTCTCGCCCGCACACGCGGAACGTGCCCCAGCCACCCTCATCGGTGTATTTCGGGTTGGTCGAGGCCGGCGAGATCTCCAGGATGCCTTCCTCGAGATAGACCTTGCTGGCCGGGATCGAACTGCCGGAGCAGTAATGACCGGCCACCAGCACGACTTTCTTTTCCACCATTTGGTTGGCGACCGAAACGGCCTGCTTCGGATCGCAGGCATCGTCCGCGACGGTCAGCGAGATCTGCTTGCCCAGTACGCCGCCGGCCTTGTTCAGGTCCGCGACGGCCTGCGCGGCGCCGGTCTTCATCTGGTCGCCGGCGGCGGCGTTGGAACCGGTCAGCGGTCCGGCAACGCCGATCTGGATCTGCGCCATCGCCGGCACCGACAGCACACCGGCCAGCATGGCCGCCCCCAGCAAGGTTCTTTTCAGCATCGAGCACCCCCATTGATATCGAACAACGTTACGCGAACGCTGGCACCCTACCGCGCGCCCACGAAAAGCGCCAGAATCGACTCAAGGGGCCGGAACGTCCTGACCCATATTGGCCAGACCGCTCCGGCGAAAGAGGCATTGGCACGACGGGCATCTGGCCAGGCGTTCCGCCATGACGGAAGCGGGACGGGCGGCGGAGGCTCTGTTCCGGGTTGATGGTGGCGGACACGGATGTCCTGATCCTTACGCTGGTCAGCCCCATTCGCCGCGGCGTAACCTCCGCGTGATGGAGAACTCCATGGGAGGACACATGACGTTATCAGTCGCGCGCCGCCGGACGCTGGCCACGTTCGGCTTTTTGGCGGGTGCCTCGTTGCTGCCGCGGCCGGCGCGCGCGGACCTGGGTCAATTAGAGGACGCCGCGCGGAAAGAGGGAACTTTGACCTGGTACATCGCGCAGATGTCGGGCGAAGTGGCGGAGGCGATGGGCAAGCGTTTCACCGCGCTCTATCCGGGGATTCAGGTGGTGGCGATCCGCACCACGGGTCAGGTGGCGTATGAACGGCTGACCCAGGAACTGAAGAACAGGACACCGCAGTGCGACGTGTTCAGTTCCACCGACATCGCGCATTATCCGGCGTTGCAGGCGCGGGGCGCTCTGGCGCGTTACGAACCGGTCAACGCCGCCGCGCTGGCGCCGCCGTTTCATGGGCTCGGTGAGGACGGGTACTATTATCCGGCGATCGCCTCACTACAGGGGGTGATCTACCGTAACGATAAGGTGACGGGCGCGGATGTGCCCCGGGGGCTGACGGATTTGCTGAACCCGAAATGGAAGGGGCGGATCGCGACGGGTCATCCGGCGTTCAGCGGGTACTTCGGTCAGTTCGTGGTCGCGGTGCGCAGGCTGTATGGCTGGGAGTTCTTCGAGAAGCTGGCGAAGAACAATCCGCGCATTGGGCGTTCCGCCGCCGATCCGATCACGCTGCTGAACGCCGGCGAGTGCATGATCGGCACCGCCGCCGCCAGCGTGTCGCTGCAATCCGCGGCACAGGGCAATCCGATCGGGTTCGTCTATCCCGAGGATGGGACGTTGCTGACGGTCGGGCCGGCGGCCGTGCTGGCGCAGGCGCCGCATCCGAACGCGGGCCGGTTGTTTTTGGAGTGGCTGTTGAGTGCCGATTTCGCCGAAGCGTCCGCGCGCGAGCACATGGTACCGGTGCGCGCCGACGCTCCCCCGATGGCGGGCGGGCGGGCGTTGACGGAGATTAAGTTGCTGACGTTGAGCACCGCGGAGATCGCCAAGGAAATCCCCGAGGTGGTCGAGCAGTGGCGGGATACGTTTGGGAATTAGGAGCCACGCACAGGAGTTTGATGGTTTACCGGAACGGTTATCCGGCTGCTGACGTCCGAATGGCTCATTCCGGCGCGGGCCGATCTGATCTTGAACGACCGCTCGGGGTGGAAAGCCGACCTTGGTCGAGGGCGGCCGGGGAGCCCGCCGCCGCTATCATCGTCTGTTTGTCCAGCGAACAGCCGCTCGCGCATCAGAGACAGTTGTTAACAGGCCTTTCTCCCGGCGATCAGAACGTACCAGTGATTGAGGAATGTCTGCCCGTCCACCTCCGCGACATTCAGGGACCGTCGCTGGTCGTTGGTCAGATCATCCAGAACCTGACGAATCCTGGCGGTGTTCTCCGCGGAGACGCCGTCGGTCAGCGCGGATAAAGGCCGATGCCGTGTGAAGGTTTCAACGCTCTCCACTTCCAGGCCACATGCCGCGAGCATGCGCCGCCACTCTGATGGACGATACTCGCGTACGTGCGATTCGTCGTGGTACCAATCGAGCTGGTTCATGCAGCGATCCACGAAATCATCTTCCGCCACGCTGCGATCATCGACGACCAGCCGGCCGCCGGGCCGCAACACCCGTCTGATTTCTTGCAACGCGAGGCCTATGTCGGAAAAATGGTGCGCGGCGCGCCGGCACGTGACCAGATCGAAGATAGCATCCTCGAACGGCAGGTGATGGACGTCACCCTGACGGAAGCTGACGTTCCCGACGGCGTGATCGGCACGCAATCGTTCCGCTTCGGACAGCATCTCCGGTGTCAGGTCGATGCCGACAACGCTCGCTACATAGGGCGCCAAAGCCAGTGCCGTGTGTCCGGTACCCGTAGCGATATCCAGCGCCGCCCAGTTCGGTCGCGGCGCCGCCAGCTCGACGAGTTTCGCCAGAACCGATGGATCGGTGTGCACGGTACTGGTTGTATAGAACGCTGCCCGTTCCGCGAAGATCCGCCTGGCTTTTTCTTCGATCGTCATCAGCTTCTCACTTCCAATGGTTCCGGGCGCCAACCGGGAGCCGTTAAACAGCAGAATCCGCCCTGTCCAGAGAGCATTCGCACGCCACTGGGTCAAGGTTCAGCGTCGCAAGGCCAGGCTCGGCCGCCCCCGGGACGTTGGCGGTCTGGAAGGTCACCTTCTGATCGTGCTGATCTGTTACGGCTGCTACATTACCCGGGGGTTCCTGAGCTTCTTTTACAACGTCAACCGTAGCGCGATCCGCGGGCGCTTCGCCATCATACCCGGTAGCCGTCATGACTTCGCGCTTTGCCGCGAATGTCAGCTTAGGGTCGAGAGCGGGTGTCCCAGGCGGTGCCTTACGGCGGCGAGTCGACGGCTTTGCAACCTGGCAAAATCACAGTGTTGGACGTATTGGTTCCGTCATGACCGGGCTTGTCCCCGCTGCGGCGGCGCAGCGAAGCCGGTCGAAGCGCTGGAACGACGCGCTGGCCGAGATGATCGCGGTCCAGGCCGAATGCGCCGCCTGGTTCGAAGCCTTGCCCGAAAGTCTGCGCGACAGCGCAACGGCGGCCGCGCTTCAGGACATGATCGATCTCGATCTGGACGCCATCGCCGCGGNNCCGCGGTTCAGCCGCCCCGCGGATATGGGCGTGACTGAGTGTTGCGCCACGACATCCTGCCCGCACGGTGGCGCCACGCCCGGGCCGTGCCAAATCGTGGGTCCTCGCCATGCTCGCCCTCAAGCGGGGCTGCGCGTGGCTCCGGTCCCGCCGAAGACGACGGATTTGACATGGCCAGCGCGAGGCCGCCGGGATAATGGCAGGTCGGGACGAAGGAACAGGCGCTTTGATCGAACCAAGGAACGACAGCAAGCACATGTCGTGGCCTTGCCGTCACGATCATACGCCGCTTACAGTTGTTCACCCAATGGTGGGTGAGACTGAACAAGCCTCACACAC
>PLSZ01000332.1 GCA_003164305.1 Acetobacteraceae bacterium | reverse complement strand
AACCCGATCGAGCAGGAGGGCACGTATCCTCTGCCGGAGGCCCAGTTGGACCGCTTCTTGCTGGCGATCGACATCACGTATCCCGACATCGATTCGGAGCGTGCCATGTTGCTCGCCACAACCGGTTCCGAAAGCCAGGGCGCCGACCCGGTGATGACGCCGGAGCAGTTGATCGACGCCCAGTCGCTGATCCGCCGCATGCCCATCGGCGAGGCGGTGGTTGACGCGATTTTGGCCATGGTGCGTGGCGGCCGTCCGGAGAGTACCGACCTCGACGTCGTGCGCCACCATGTAGCCTGGGGCCCTGGGCCTCGGGCCGCGCAAGCATTGATGCTGGCGTGCCGGAGCCGGGCGATCCTCGGAGGCCGTTTGATGCCCAGTCTGGACGATGTGGCGGCGTTGGCTGGGCCGGTGTTGCGGCACCGCATGGCATTGAATTTTTCGGCGCGCGCCGATGGCGTGGCCTTGGACGAAGTGATCGATCGGCTGGTCGAACGGCTTGGTTGATTTGCCCGGCCCGCTGGCGTTCGACCTCGCCCGCGCACGCCGGGCGGAGGCGCTTGGCAGCCGGTTGCCGCCGCTGTTGGTCGCGGCGCGGCGCGTGGCGGCGACGGTGGCGCAAGGGGTGCACGGGCGCCGTCGGGTGGGACAGGGCGACAGTTTCTGGCAGTTCCGGCCGTATGCGTCCGGCGATCCGGTGAACCGCATCGACTGGCGCCAATCCGCTCGCTCCGGCCGTGAGGCCCCCGAGGGATGGCTGGTGCGGCAGACCGAGTGGGACGCCGCGCAGACTGTTTATCTGTGGCGCGACGGCTCCGCGTCGATGAGTTGGCGCTCGCGAGCGGTGGAGTCAGACAAGCGGGACCGGGCGAGTTTGCTGCTGCTGGCGCTGGCGTCGCTGTTGCTGCGCGGTGGGGAGCGGGTGGCGGTGATCCGCCCAGGCGGGCGCGCGATCGCGGGCCGGTTCGGGCTGGACCGGGTGCTGGAGGAACTGGATCAGGCGCGCGACGATGACGATCTGCCGCCGCGGTTTCCTCTGCCGCGGCATGCTCAGGTGGTGCTGATCGGTGATTTTCTGTCGCCTTTGGAGCGGATACAGGAGACCATCGGCCGCATGTCCGCCGTTCCGGTGACCGGATACTTGCTGCAGGTCCTCGATCCGGCCGAGACGACGCTGCCCTATGACGGCCGTATTCGCTTTCAGGGGCTGCAGGGAGAGCGGGAGACGCTGATCCCTCGCGTGGAGACCGTTCGAGGTACGTATCGAGATCGCCTGAAACGGCAGCAGGAGGGGCTGGCGGCGATCTGCGCCGCGGCGGGGTTCGGGTTCGGTGTACACCGGACGGATCACGCGCCGGAAACGGCGTTGCTGTCGCTGTATAACGCGCTGGGTGTGCGGTGAAGGGCGAGGGTTCACCCCCTTGGGCCGCGAAGAGCGGACCAAGCCCGCCCCATAGTCATCGGGATAAGGCATCGGGGAGGAAATGGTTCGCCTCTCCCCGTCATCCTCGGGCTCGACCCGAGGATCTCTCGACCCGCCAAGGAAGTCAGACGTCGGACAACATGTCTGGGCTGGCCGATCCTCGGGTCGAGCCCGAGGATGACGTTACTGGGGAAGGTTGCCGTCTTCGTCGGCCTTATCCTGATGCGTATGGGGCAGAGCCCCTGGATGCGTATGGGGCAGAGCCCCTGGATGCGTATGGGGCAGAGCCCCTGGCAGGTTCGAGGGCGGAGCCCTCGCCTGCATGACATTCGCCGCGCCCCTCGCGCTGATCGCCCTCGCCGCGCTGCCGCTTTTGTGGTGGCTGCTCCGCGTGACGCCTCCCTCGCCCAGGCAGGAAATCTTCCCCGCCATCCGCCTGCTGCTCGGCCTGAACGCGACCGAGGAAACCCCGGCGCGGACCCCCTGGTGGCTTCTTCTGTTGCGTATCGCCGCCGCCGCGCTGGTGATTCTGGCCTTGGCCCGTCCCGTCCTCGACAGCACCGGCTCCCTCGCCGGCGCCGGTCCTGTCCTGTTAGTGATCGACAACGGCTGGGCCGCCGCCACCGACTGGCCACGCCGCATGCAAATGGCCAACACCGTCCTCGACCGAGCCGCCCGCGCGGGCCGCGACGTCGCGCTGCTCGCCACCGCCCCCGGAGAGAACGCCGCCGCGCCCAAAGCCACCGAACCAATGCCGGTCTCCGACGCCCGCGCATTGATCGGCGCGCTCCGTCCCAAGCCCTGGCCGTCCGACCGCGCCGCCGCGGTCTCGGGCACATGGGCCCATCCTGGAACCACGGTCGTCTACATCGCCGATGGTCTGATCGACGGCTCCGACTTCGCCCGGTTTGAGAAAAGACTGTCCGCCATTGGCAGAGTGACCGAAATCTGCTGCGCCGCCACGTCACCCAAACTGCTGCTCCCACCGGAAACCGAGGCCGATCGCATGGTCGTCCACCTCGCCCGCGCCGCCAGCGGCCAGCCGGAAACCGACGCGATCCTGGCGCGGAGCAGCGATGGAAGAACCCTGGCGCGCGCCGAAATCCACCTCGCGTCCGGCGAGACCTCGGGCGCTGCGTCGCTGACCCTGCCACTGGAATTGCGCAATCGCCTCAGTCAGTTGGTACTGGACGGCGCCCCCTCGGCCGGTTCGGTCGTGCTGTTGGATGAGCGGTGGCGGCGGCGGCCGGTCGGACTGCTGACCACCGACATGACCTCGGCCAACGCGCCGCTCACCGGACCGCTGTTTTATTTACGGCGTGCTCTGGCCCCCACCTCCGAGCTACGCGACGGCGACCTGCCGACCCTGCTGCGCGGCGAGATTTCCGTACTGATTCTGGCCGACCGCGTCCTGAGCCCCGGCCCGGAACTGACCGCGCTGACCAACTGGGTCGATAAAGGCGGCTTGCTGATCCGCTTCGCCGGCCCCCGCCTCGCCGAGACGATCACGCCCGACGCATTGCTGCCCGTGCGTCTGCTGAACGGCGACCGGCAACTCGGTGGCGTCATGTCCTGGAGCGAGCCGGCCGGGCTCGCGACCTTTCCCACCGCGTCCCCCTTCGCCGGCCTGACGGTGCCGCCCGACGTGCGAGTCACCCGTCAGGTCCTCGCCGAACCCGGCGCCGATCTCGCCTCCCACACCTGGGCTTCCCTGGCGGATGGCACGCCGCTGGTAACGTGGCGCGCGCAAGGGGCGGGGCAGGTCGTGCTGTTTCATGTGACGTCGAACGCCGATTGGTCGAACCTGCCGCTGTCGGGACTGTTCGTCGATATGCTGAACCGGCTGGTGCAATTGTCCGCCGGCGTGACCAGCAGCGCCGATGCGACCGTCCTGGCGCCGGCCGAGGCACTGGACGGTTTCGGCCGCCTCGGCCGCCCGCCGGAAGCCGCGCAAGGTCTGGAAGCCGGTGCGTTCGGCAGAACCCCCGCCTCACCGCGTCACCCGCCCGGCCTCTACGGTCCAGAAACCGGCCGGCGCGCGCTGAACCTGGGCGCCGCCGCGCCGAAACTGGAACTGGCGCCGATGGTCAGCGGAGCCGCCGTCGAACCGCTGAGCGAAACCGTTCCGGAGAAAGAGCTCGGGCCGCCGCTGCTCGCCGCCGCGATCGTGCTGCTGGTGGTCGATCTGGTGCTGGCCTTGGGGCTGCGCGGCCTGCTGCGCCGAAGCATCGCCGCGATGATCGTCCTGGCGATGGCGACGCCGCTCGCCCGGGCGCAGACCATCGACCCGGCGACCAATCCGGCGCTGACCACCAGGCTGGGATATATCCTTACCGGCGACAGCCGGGTCGATCAGATCTCCGAGGCCGGGCTGACGGGCCTGTCCGAATACGTCAACCGGCGCACCGCCGCGGCCCTGGTGAGGCCGGACGCGGTCGAGCCCGGCCGCACCGATCTCAGCCTGTATCCCTTATTATACTGGCCGATCACCGCGGACGTCGCGGCACCCTCGGCCGAGCAGGTCACCGCACTCAACGACTACATGGCGCATGGCGGGATCATCCTGATCGACACACGCGACTCCGGCTCCGGCACGGGGTTCGCGCCGGGCACGGATGAGGCGTTGAAACGTGTCGCGCATGACCTGGCGATCCCGCCGCTGGCGCCATTGTCCAGCGATCATGTGCTGGCGCGAGCGTTTTACTTGCTCAACGACTTCCCCGGCCGTTTTACCGGCGATCAGGTGTGGGTGCAGCGGGACCAGGACCGCTCCAACGACAGCGTCTCCCCGGTCATCATCGGCGGCAACGATTGGGCCTCCGCCTGGGCGATCGACGGCAGCGGGCGGAACCCTTACGCTGTCATTCCGGGTGGACAACGGCAGCGAACACTGGCGTACCGGTTTGGAGTCAACCTGGTGATGTACGCGCTGACCGGGAATTACAAAGGCGATCAGGTGCATATTCCCGCGATCCTGCAGCGCCTGGGGCAGTGATCAGTCCGTGCCTTCGCGGTCCGGCTTCAGCCACGTCCAGGCCGTCACCGATGCCGACGCGCGTCCCGACGTCTCGGCGAGTTCAGGAGGCGGTGCTTCATCGTATCTGGTTCGAAATGCCAGAATAACGGAGTGGCTTTCGATGCGAATGCCCTTGTCGGACTTCTTCGGCATCGGGATGCGAGCCCGGATGCAATAGGACACCAGCAAGGCCCCAAGCGTTCCCGCCGGGATGGAAACCGCCCGCGGCGCATCTTTCGTGCCGTACAGCACGTCGATCTTCGCGTCCTTCGGGTAGAAGCGCACGCCGACCGGCGGCATGCCGGGAAGACCGAAGCCCTGCGCTGCCTGTGGCGACACGGCGATCGCCTTCGCGACCGACAACGCGTTGAACTCGATTTCCCGTCTGTCCATGATTTTCATGCCCGACTCCTCGCCGGATTCTTCATCGACCGGCGCCTGACTGAGGCGGAAAATGCGCCCGAAGGATTAATTAAGAGTTGATAATTCGCCGGGACTTCGAGCGACTTCCGCCGCACCGCGCGGCCGCTCAATGACCGGCCAGGAATTCCAGCAGAAGTTTGTTGAACAGCTTCGGCTGTTCCCAATAAGGACTGTGCCCGGCTTCAGCGATCGTCGCCGTTTGAGCGTGCGGCATATGCTGGGCCTGCATGCGCAACAGCGCCGGCGGCGTATAAAGATCGGACTCCCCCGTGACCAGGAGAGTTGGTTGCGTAATCGTTTCGAGGAGAGCCCAGGTGAGAGGTTGTTTGACGTTTGGATAGATGCGAGGGCCGGGCATCGCCTGGTGTTGCAGTTCCAGCCACGCGGCGACACCGTCCGGATCGCCGGCTCGATAAGACGGCGACAATTCCTGAAATTCGTGCGGCAGGCTGGCGAAGAACGGAGGCCTCAGGCGATCGTTCACCGCTTTGTAATCCGGCTCGTCGATGCCCATTAACGACGACACGATCGTCAGGCTTCGCACCTTGGTGGGATGCGCGAGGGCGAAATCCAGCGCGAAGAAGCCGCCATGCGCCGCCGCGACCAGGTCGATCGGGCCGAGCCCGAGGTGTCGAATAAGGTTGTCCAGATCGTCCGTCGCGTAGCCCGGATCGGCGGGATCGCCTGGATCGGAACGAAAGTAGCCTCGCCTGGAATAGGCGATGACGCGATATCCCGCCGAAGCGAGCACCGGTTGCTGATAGACCCACCCCGCCGCGCTGTGCGTCGCCGCGTGCATCAGGATCACGGGCCTGCCGGAGCCGCCGGTATCCCAGTACCAAAGCCGCGTGCCCGGCAGATCGGCGACGGCCTCGCGCGCCGATGCCTGCGTGGGGATCGGTACCGGAGTCCAGACCGGAGCGGTCATGCGTTCAACCCTTTCGAACATTCCACATCGCGGTGATCGGCGCGGCCACGAATCCGCTCATGCCGCTCCGGTATGCGTACGGAATGAAATACTGACCGAGCGGAATGAACGGCGGTTCCTCAAAACCGAGCAGTTGCATCTTCTCCGCCAGTTGCTTTTGCGCGGACAGGTCGGGCGCGTCGAACCACGCGGCTTTCAAAGCGTCCATCTTCGGATTGGCCTTCACGCCGTTCAACGGAATGTTGCTGCCGGGATTGGAGGGCCACAATCCGGCCCATCCGACACAGAAGCAACTCCAGCCCGCCATGACCGCGGGATCGGTGCTGCGTTGCCGCGCCGACAGCGTGCCCCAGTCCATCGACTGAAAATCCACGTTGAGGCCGAGTTGCATAAACGTCGCGTTCGTCACCTCCGCCATCGCGCGGTATTCCGGAATTTCCGGAGCCATCAGCACGATTTTTTCGCCTTGATAGCCGGACTCGGCGATCAACCGTTTCGACAATGCCAGGTCGCGCGGCCCGTTCAGCACCGACATCCCGGCGTCCGAGGCGAAGGGCGATCCAGGGGTGAACATCCCCATCCCCACGCGCGACAATCCCGGCAGATCGCCGACGATCGCGGCCATGGAATCCTGCTGATTGATCGCCGGCAGCAAAGCGGCGCGCAACTTCGCGTTGTCGAAGGGCGGCACGGCATTGTTCAGGTTCAGAATGCCGAAATTCCCCATGGGATCGACCAGCTCCACCTTGACACCGGCGGTCGCCTTCAATTTCGGGATCAAATCGAACAGCGGGCGCTCCACCCAGTCGACCTCATCCTTTTGCAGCGCGGCGGAGGCGGTGGCGGGGTCGGGTAACATGTGCCACTCGACGCGATCGAAATACGCCATTTTGCCGCCGGACCACATGTTCGCCGGTTCCTGGCGCGGGACATACGCCTCGTATCGTGTGTAAACGGCGCTGGAACCGGTGACGAATTCACCGGGCTCGAAGCGGAACGGTCCGCTGCCGGTTTGATCGGTGATGGCGGTGAAGGCATCGGTTTTGGCAAGCCGCTCGGGGCGGATGAAGCAGGTGGTGGCGCCCAGACCATACAGCAGGTGTCCGTACGGGCGTTTAAGCCGTATTTCAAATGTTTTGTCGTCGATCGCCGTCATCTCGTCCATCAGCGCCGCCATATGCACACCGAATGGATCCCGTTTGGCCCATCGCGCGATGGAGGCAACGCAGTCGGCGGCACGGACTTTCTCACCGTCATGGAATATCAGGCCATCGCGCAGGGTGAACTTCCAGCGCAGTTGATCCGTCGATATTTCATGTCCCGCCGCCATCTGCGGCCGCGGCACGTACTTGTCATCCAGCCCGTAAAGCTGATCGCAGGTCATGTAAGCGTGCACCAGCCCGACGATCGAGATCGACCACACCGGATCCATGACGATCAGGTTGCTGTACGGCACGAACCGCAGCGTGCGCTGTGCCGAAACGCCGCCAACAGCGGGCGCCTTCGAGGTTTGCGCGCGCGTCACGACCGCCGCGCCGAGAAGCGGCAACGTCAAGGCCGCGCGGCGTCCAATTGAGCGCATTTCTTGTTTCTCCCCCTTTGGCGAAGCGGCTTCTGACAAACCGCCGGCTTCGTTGCGACGAGTCTGCGCTGGCCCGGTCGGCTGTCAATGCGTGGCTCCCCACCGGGACGCAAACCATGCAACCGCATTGTCCCCGCGCCGTTGAATCGGTTAGCCCTCCCTCAACCAAGGAAAGCATCTCATGCCACATCATGAATCCAGAACCATTTCCGGCGCGATCACCCACATCTTCGGCCACCGTTTCGTCGTCCGCGGGGAACAGGGCGACGTGCTCGCCGACATCACCCCCAAAGGCGCCGGCCAGATCGAATTGCGTCTCAATGACAGGGTCACCTGCGAGGGCGAGATGAAGCCGTCGGAGCTCAAAGTGGCTCGCCTGACCCGCGGCGGCGAAACCATCGCCATCGAACATAAGAAGAAGCCGCACGAGGACCATCACGCTCCAGTCGATCCCTCCGTCGCGCTCTCCGCCGCGCGCGCCGCCGGCTTCGCGGTGCTCGGGGCGCCGCGCCGCAAGCCGAAGCACTTCGAAGTGCTCGGCAAACGGCACGGCGCGCTGAACGAGTTGCACATCGAACTCGACGGACACATCCGCAAAACCAAACCGGTGGACCAGAACGACCACAAATGGGCCGGCGAGTTGGGCTCGGGGACCTGAGCGCTTTGACCGAACAGAACGCCGCGCCGACCGGCAAGCGCACGGCGTTCCACCCCGCCTCCCTCGACGCGGTCAACTTTCTGTTGGCCGATGTGCGAGGGGCGCTCGGCCCGTACCTCAACGTGTTCCTGGTGACCCAACAACATTGGAGCCAGTCCGAGGTCGGGTTAATAACCACGATCCCCGGGCTTTTGGGCATTGCCGTGCAAACCCCGATCGGCGGGGCGATCGACGAGACCCACGCCAAACGCGGCGTGATCGTGCTGGCGCTCGGTGTGCTGGCGGTCGCGGCGGTGGTGATCTTCGCGCTGCCGCGGTTCTGGCCGGTGGCGGTCGCCAACACGATGATGGCGATCGCCGGCGATGTCTTTGGGCCCACGGTCGCCGCCCTGACGCTCGGTTTGTTCGTCCGCAAGCAACTGGCCCGGCGCATGGGCCGCAACTCGGCCTTCGATCACGCCGGCAACGTCACGATCGCCCTGCTGGCAGGCGTCGTCGGCTATTTTTTCTCACAACGCGCGGTGTTCCTGTTGGTCCCGTTGGTCGCGGTCCTGACGGTCTTCGCCGTGCTGTCGATCCCGGCCGACGCCATCGATCACGATCGGGCGCGCGATCTGGGTGGCGAGTCGGAGTCAGACAAGGATGGCGCCCCCAGTGGCCTCGGCGTGCTGTTCGCCAAGCGGGAGCTGGCGATTTTCGGCCTGTGCGTGATGCTGTTCCATCTCGCCAACGCGGCGCTGCTGCCGCTGGTCGGACAGAAGCTGGCCGCCGCGTGGCCGAAGGAGGCAACGGCGATGATGTCCGCCTGCATCGTCGCGGCGCAGTTGGTGATGCTGCCGATCGCTCTGGTGGTGGGGCGCACGGCCGATAGCTGGGGCCGCAAGCCGCTGTTCCTCGCCGGTTTCGCGGTGCTGCCGATCCGCGCCGTGCTGTACACGCTGTCCGACAACAGCGCCTGGCTGATCGGTGTTCAGATTCTCGACGGCGTGGGCGCGGGGATTTTCGGCGCGCTGACACCATTGGTGATCTCCGACATCATGCGCGGCACCGGCCGCTACAATCTGGCGCAAGGCGGGATCGCGACGGTGCAAGGGATTGGCGCATCGCTGAGCGGGCTGGTCTCCGGCGTGGTGGTCGATCATTTCGGCTACACCGCGACGTTTCTGACGCTCGGCGCCATCGCCGCGGTCGCCGTGGCCGTGTTCGCGATCGGCATGCCGGAGACGGCCAACGGAGATCATCGCGAAACCGCCCAGGATCATTCCGGCGAGCCTGAGGCATCCGGGTCAGCCAATTCCGCGATCCGGAGCATGTCATCCGGGTTGGCGCCGGGCGGTCAGAAGGTTCCGCCAGGCGATTATACCAACCGAACAAAACACTGAACCTCGCTCGTTAGTTCGTCATGGCCCGGCTTGATGTACAGCCCTGGGCCATTTTCGTTTTCATGACTGCCGCGGTTGTTTGACGATGGCCGGCAGCGCCGCGCGGTCGATTTTGCCCAGGCCGGCGCGCCAGGTTGCGCCTGCTCGATCTCCTCCTTCTCGCCACCGAGTTGCATTGACGGATAGAGCCGCGGCGTGAGGCGCCCGCCCGTCGCGTCGGCGAGTTTCGCGCCCATGTGCTCGAGAGCGATGACACTTGGATCGCCCAAAGGATGCGCGTCGGCGGCCTTCAGCACCACCGGGTTGGCCCAGAAAGCGTGCGCGACGGCGAGCGTGGCACGCGATCCGAGGCCGGTCACACCGAACCGGACGGCAAGGCGTCTGGAGATCAGGGCAGGTTATGAAACTCCCTGTCGGGGCCCGGTACATTGGGTCGCCAAACGGCATCATCGATTGGAGAATTCATGCCGCGGCCGGCAAGCCTCGCAATGTCGAAACGCGGGTTGGGGCCACGCGAACGGACGGGCGCGCCGTCGATTCTACGCCGCCACCGTCCGGGGCCGCCCCTTCGCCACGAAGTGCCAGCCCACCACCGTCAATGCGATCACCACCGGCGGGACCAGCGTCAGGTTCAACACCTCCCAGCCCGCTTTCATGTGGATCGCACCGGAGGACACCGCCGTGCACGCCACGCTCGCGAACACGATGAAGTCGTGTAACCCCTGCACCCGCACGCGTTCGGTCGCATCGTATGCGGTGGTCAGCATCGTCGAGCCGCCGACGAACATAAAATTCCAGCCCACGCCCAACAACGCCAGCGCCACCATGAAGGTCGCGAAATACGGCGCGAACTCCAGGTTCACCGCGACGCAACTTAACGTCAGCACCCCGCCCACCGCGATGATCCGGTGCACGCCGAATTTCTGGATCAAGCGGCCCGTGATGAAGCCGGGCAGGAACATCGCCAGCGAGTGCGCCCGAATGACATCCGCGCTGGCCGGCACCCCGAACCCGCACAGCAACATTTGCAACGGTGTCGATGCCATCACCAGATTCATCGTGCCATAGCCGACCAGCGAGGCAATCACCGCCGTCAGAAACGTCGGCCGCGCGATGATGGTCCGGAACGCGATCGGAACGCTCGCGCGCGGCGGGGCCGGGGGCAACGCGGCGAATGACAGCAGGACGACGGTCAGGATCGGCAGCAACGGCAGATACAGATACGTCGCCAGGAACGGATGGCCGGGGATGTAATCGTACGTGCGCTTGACCATTTCCGGCCCGACGATCGCGGCCAGCACGCCACCCGCCAGCACCAGGGAAATGGCGCGCGGGCGAGCCTCGGGCGCGGCGACCTCGGCGGCGGCGAAGCGCAGATGCTGGGAGATGCCGTGCCCGATCCCGGCGGGAAACGCGCCGAACACGTAGAGTGGGAAATTGTCGGTGTAGATGCCCAGGGCGAACGTCATGCTGCCGCAGATCGCGATCGCACCGCCCATCCAGAAGCCGGCTTTGCGCCCCCAGCGAGCGAACACGATTCCCGCCGGAATCGAGGCGCACATCACGCCGATTTGTTGGATCGCCATCGGTAACGTGTTCAATCCGGTGGTGCCGACGAGTTTATAGCCGACCAGCGACGCCATGATGGTCTGGCCCGACATCACGGCGTTCATCAGCGCCTGACAGGCGAACAACAGCCAGACATTCTTGTTCATCGTTTGGACATACCTCGGGTGGTCTTGAACATCGCGCGCGAGGAGCGGATTTCCATCGCACGCCGCGTCGCGTTAAAAATGGCTCCAGCCACCCTTTTTCAGAGCAAGGGTTTCTCCGTTCGCCGCCGTCACCATGACCTGGGACGCTCCGGAATGGAAGCCACCGATCCGCGTGACAGCCACGCCTCGCGCGGTGGCGGCCTCCTGTAACGCGGTCTCGTTCGACGGAGGCACCGCCAGCAGCAGTTCATAATCGTCGCCGCCGGTCAGGCAGGTCTCCAGCCACGCCTCGCCCGCCGCGCGCGCCTGGGGGGAGAGCGGGACCAGCGCGGCGTCGATTTCAGCCGCCAGATTGCTGGCGCGGCAAATGTGGCCGAGGTCCTGCACCAATCCGTCCGACACATCCATGCCCGCGCTCGCCACCCCGCCGATCGCCAGTCCCACGCGAGGCTGTGGCAACCGGTAACGGCCGAGCAGGTATCCCGTCGGATCGGCCAGCCGTCCGGTGGCAACCGCGAGGCCCAGTGCGCCGTCGCCAATCGTGCCGGTGACCCAGATACCGTCGCCATCGTTGGCGCCAAACCGGTGCACCGCCATGCCGCGAGCGACGTGGCCAACGATCGTCACCGACAACGAAATTGGGCCCGGAGTCGATGTCGTGTCCCCTCCCAACAGCGTCACTCCGAACTCCGCCTGATCCTGAGCCAGACCGTCGGTGAACGCCGCATACCAGCTTTCGGGCGTATCTTTCGGTGTGGAAACGGTCAGCAGATAGCCAAGCGGCGTCGCCCCCTTGGCCGCGAGATCGGACAGATTGACCCGCAGCAGCTTGCGTCCAACCAGATCCGGCGGATCGTCCGGCAGGAAATGCACGCCGCCCACCATCGCGTCGGCGGTCAGCACCAGATCGCGTTCCGGCGGCGGCGTCAGCAACGCGGCGTCGTCTCGAAGGTCCAACGAACCGGGACCGGCGAGCGGACGGAAGTATTTGGCGATCAGCGCGAACTCGGGCGGCAAGGCGTCAGACATGAGTTGAGCATTGGCGGAAGCGGCGCGGATGGAGGCGGGGCCTTGTGGACTTCGCTTCGTGCGACCGCGGGTCTCGCGTCTGATCAAAGTGCGGTGTTTGGGGCGAACTCCGCCAGGCTTTAACACGGAGAACACGGAGGACCACTGAGGGCCACGGAGATACCGGGCCAACGCGGGCTCGTGCGCCAGTTGCCAGGGAGGCGTGCGTGGACGCGGTCTGATTCAATTTACAAATGCTAAACACGTTCGTGCCTCGCCCAGAGGCCCGCGACAACGCCGCGCGAAGAACCTCCGTGGCCCTCAGTGGTCCTCCGTGTTCTCCGTGGTAAAATTCTTGCGTGCCGCGACAGAGTTTGCCCAACCGACAGGGGCCGGGCCGATACAGCCATGCCCACGCCCTGTTCAACCGCCACCGTCTTTTACCTTAGTATCCCGTCCGCGTCGCCGCGACCTGATAATGTTTGCGCGGAAACTCCTCCGTATAACTGCGCAACGCCTTGCCCGCGCGCGTCCCCATGTCGCGATATGGTTTCGCGCGCAACCGCTCGACGTCGATATCGATCCCATGGCCCGGCATCGTCGGCAATTCCACGAAACTGTCCTTCACGGTCAGCGGCTGGATCGCGATCTCATCACATGCCGGCTTCAGATTGACGAAACATTCCGCCAGCCAGAAATTCGGAATGACCGCCGATAATTGCACCGTCGCCGCCAGACCGATCAGCGTCGAGTTATAGTTATGCGGCGCCATCGCCACCGCGTGCGGCTGTGCCATCGCCGCGATATCCAGCATCGCGCTGATCCCGCCGCAATTGCAAATATCCGGATTAATGATATCCGCCGCCCGCGCGTTCAGCGCCTGGGCGAAGGCTTCCTTCGAATAGATCGCCTCACCCGTCACGATCGGCGTGCCGGGCAGAGCGCGCCGCACCTCGGCGACCAGTTCGATGTTGTCGCACAGGCACGGTTCCTCGTACCAACCGATGTCGAATTCGGTGAGCCGCTGACCGATGCGAACCGCGTGCATCGGCGCCAGACGGCGATGCACCTCGATCAGCAATCCGAAGTCGGGACCAAGCGTTTCCCGCATGCGGCGGACATAGCGCACGACGTGATCCTCATCCTCGCGATGGATGAAATTGCGCCACGGGCCGGGGAACGGATCCCATTTCAACGCGGTGAAGCCGGCTTCCTTCACCTTCAACGCGCGTTCCAGGTTTTCCTCGATCGAGGCGGTGCCGGAGGACCAGCCGTTGGCGTAAACTTTTACTCGTTCGCGCGACGGGCCGCCGAGCAAATTATACAGCGGTTGCGCGGCGGCTTTGGCGACGATGTCCCACATCGCGATCTCGATTGCGCTCCAGGCTGACATCAAGTCCAGCGAGGCGCGCCGCATCGCGAAGTCGTCGAAAATCACCTGCGCGCTGTGCCGGATGGAATGCGCGCCGCGGCCGATCATGTATTTCGCCATGACCTGCAACAGATGCTCGATCACTTGTTCCTTGCCGGGCGTGACATAGGCTTCGCCCCAGCCGTGCACGCCGGACTCGGTTTCAACACGGCAGAACAGCAGATTTTTGGCGAGGCCGGGGTCGAACAGGAAAGTTTCGATGCGCGCGATTTTCATGGTGGTATCCTCCATTTCCTGGCCCGTCGCATGCTTGGCCAGGATATCCCTGGACGCACTGTGCGGAAACAGGTGGCCCGGTCAAGCAGACCATGAAGCGTGGCTTGGTACATCCGGCTTCCGCGGGGTTGGTCACGGCATGATATAGGTGGCGAGGTAGCTTTTGTTTCCCCTGTCGCGCGGTTCGATGTAGGAAGCAAGGCGCCGGAATCGCAGCCATCCGAGAAGTCTCTCGCGCGTGGCGCGAGATGGCGAAGGAGACCAGAATGGGCGATCGAGCGGCGAAGGGAATGACCATCGCGGAATTCCTGTCCTGGCAGACGGAGCAAGAAGAACGCTTCGAATTCGTGAACGGTCAGCCTGTCGCCATGGCCGGCGCGAAGCTCCGCCACGACAGGATGACCGGCAATGCTTTCTCTGAGGTCCGGCGGCAGTTGCGCGCAAGCGGGAGCCCCTGTGACGCCTTCACCGCCGACATTGGCATCCTCACCCCGCCTGGGCACATCCGCCGGCCGGAGGTCAGCGTCCTTTGCCCGCCGTTCGACGAGGAAGCCATGACCTCCGACAGTCCCCGCCTGGTCGTGGAGGTTCTGTCGGAATCGACGGCGCGGATCGATCGGTTCGTGAAGCTGGACGAGTACAAGGCCATCGAGACCATGGAGTATATCGTCATCGCCGACCCCACCCGTGTTGAAGTGGGCTTCTGGTCCCGCGACGCGGAACGTGCCTGGCGAAGCGAGACGCTCCAGGAGGCAGAGGCGGTTATCAGCATGCCCGGGTTAGGCCTGACCATCAGTCTCGCGTCGCTCTACGAGCGGGTTCCGTTGCCGGCGAGACCGCGCCCTCGGCTAGTGTAAGCGGAGGAAGACGAAGGCAAGCGCGGCTCATGAGAGCGGGACGGCATGATCATCTTGTCTTCCAGATACGTGTCTCAACCGGGCGCGTCGTAACGAAATTTCATGGCCACGCCGGCGGGTCGTGCGCGCTCAGACGCCGGACCCGGAAAGGATCGGGAAGCCGATTAAGCCGTTACGGGTGGACACGATATCGGCTTCAACCGCCGCCTCTGCCGAATTTTGTGATCTGGCCGGGGACAAAGTCAGCAGAGCACGTTGACGCATGGTAGCCGAGGCAGTGTCGGCGGTCGTAGCTTGAAGGGGGTCTAAGCCAATCGAAGGATGAGCTCACTCGTCCGTTGAAAAACCAATGCTCCGCTGCGACCC
This sequence comes from Acetobacteraceae bacterium, assembly GCA_003164305.1. The sequence continues at coordinate 1,825 of PLSZ01000332.1, read as the reverse complement.
AGCACCGCTTGCCGCTTGGAGCCATCCCCGGAGACCGGTGTAGATAGCATCAACGATCGGCAAAAGGTCCTCAATCTTCTGAGGGGGCGTTAGTGCAAACAACTTTTGGTCGCCGACGCCAACCTGGCATGTCCACTGACCGTCATCCAGTTTCACCCGCACAAACCAATTGAACCGGTATCGCGGCCGCGCATGGGGCTGCATTTCCAATTGAACGCCGATGCCAAACGTGCAAAAACCTTCGGCATCGATGCCTATGGCGTCGGACACGTTATCCTTCAAATCGAAGGTGTCACATTCAGGCGACATGCCGGCTTTATACGCGTAGAAGCGAATTGGGCTTATGGGGGGCCACCCTGGGACACCGTCCCTGCCGAGCGGGATACCGATGTAGTCTGTGAGCAACCGTTCCAATGCATCCGCCATCCACACGGCTTTTCGGTCTCGGTCCGACGCGAGCTTATGAAATGTGTCCAAGGCAGCGGAAAGGGTCTTCCATCGGTCCTCCGGGGTATCCGTCATATCCGACGTTCCTTTGTTTGTGTGGTAACCCAGGGGGCAGCGAGGTCGGAGTCTTTCCCACTTTCGCCACGTCCCTCAGACGGAGAATGGACCGCGTGTTGGACGCGGGTCATTGCACGGTATCCAACCTGAACGTGGTCTCTGAACCAATCCCTCTGGCGTCGTCATACATTTGCACGAACCACGTTCCTTTGATGGGTCGATCGATCCCCTCGAAGGCGAATTCGCCATGGCAGGCGGCTACGACCGTCTTGTCCGTGCTTCTAATGGTTTCAACGTGATATATCGACAGAACTCGAGGTTTTCCAAAGTTGCGCGGTTCTGGAGCGTTCATCCATTCCATGATGTGCTTAACTGTGTACGGGGTCGCGCATCGGTTGGCCTCTTGTGCTCCCTCAATTAGCACGGGCGCTGGCGAAGTCGCAGTCGAAGCTGTGGGCGTTACTCCGACCTTGTTCCATCCATTCCAATATTGAGGGTCGGTCCGTCTCTTAATATCAGATGGCGTGAGACGCCTTTTTGCTTCGGTGCAGCCCGCTAGCCAATCGTCGCCATAGGATGCGTGTGCGCTGCAAGGAACGGGCGTCTTTCGGCTCCGCTCTTCCGTCCAGTAACTGGCGCCTTCCGACTCTGCGCCCGTCAGACCATTGAACCACGTCTCCCAGGAGTCACGATCCGCCAACCCCTGCTGGTAACCGGAGGAACTCGCGTCAGCACCAACTGTAGCGGCCCCCGCCGTCCCAATGGTCCCACAGGTAAGAATGATCGCTAATGCAAATCCGGCCGTACTCACGGCTACCTTTTCCGCAGGAGAAACAGGTCGCCAAGTCATCATTATACAACCTCTTTGGATCGACGATTATTGCCCCACCTCGGCGGCGTCGCTGTTAGAGCGTAACATAGGTCTTGCCATTGACAGGTTCCCGGCGGTGGACGGTACATCACGCCGTGGCCAAGGCGTACTTGCCCTCGCCATCTTCTTTGCCTCTGATCGGCCACCAGCGAACGGAGGAAACCATGCCATTCGAACAAATCGCCTACGAAATCAGAGGCACCACTGCCATCGTGACCCTCAACCGGCCGGAGCGGCGCAACGCGCTCAGCAGCCAGTTGTTGCGTGAACTGAACGCGGCGTTGAAGGAGGCGGACGAATACAACCCGGTCCATTGCGTCGTCCTGCGCGGCGCCGGCCCGCATTTCTGCGCCGGAGCGGACCTCAACGAGTTCTCCTCCGGCCGCGGCCCGGACTACCGCGGCCGGGCGGAAATCGATGACGACGTCTGGCGCCTCGAACAAGGCCAGA
>PLSZ01000235.1 GCA_003164305.1 Acetobacteraceae bacterium | reverse complement strand
CACGGTGGACTTGCCGGCGCCGGAGAAGCCGACCAGGCCAACGCGCTGTCCGGGGACGATGCTCAGGTTGAAGTGCTCCAGCACCGGAGCGCGGCCAGGATAGGCGAAGGTGACATCCTCGAACGTGACCTCGCGCGGGCCGGCCGGCAGCGGGAGGGCGCCGGGCAGGTCGGGCAACTCATGCGGCAGCAGCAGCGCGCCGGTCGCTTCCTCCAGCCGGACGATATATTGCGTCAGATCGACGAGGGAGACCGCGANNCGCGGGTGCCGTGCAGGATGGTGAACGCCAGCGAGGTCAGCAGCACGATGTCGCCGACGGTCGCCTGACCGGCCAGCCACAATTTGATCCCGACGCCCACCACACCCGCCGTCAGCAGGGCGGTCAGCACGGCGTGGATCAGCCGCAGATGCTCCATATAATAAAGGCTACGGCGCCGGCTGGACATTTCCACGCCCATCGTCCGCTCCAGCCGGGCCTGTTCGCGCTTCGTCGCGCCGAACGCCCGCATCACGCCGAAGTTGGAGATCACATCGACCAGTTCGCCATCGACCCCGGCGGCCTGCTCGGCATAAACGCGATGCAGCGGCGTGCCGCGGCGCGCCAGGGTGAAGATGATCAGGCCCAGAAGCGCGGACAGCGCCAAAAGCCCGGACGCCAGCTTCAGGTTGACCGCGCCGATGAAGGCGATCGACAGCGCGACCGCGACGACCGGCGGAATCACGCTCCAGACCGTGGTGTTCAGGACAATGAAGGCGTTATTGGCCGAAGAACTGACCCGGCTGGCAAGGCCGCCCGGCAACCGCGAGGCGAAGAAGCCCGGCGCGTGGCCGGACAGCCAGGCAAACAAATCGCGCCGGATATCGCCGGTGACCGCGACGAAGGTTCGGTGCGCCGTATAACCGGCGACGCGCCACATCAGATTATCCGCCGCCACCAGGGCGCACAGGATCGCGAAGGCGCTCCAGACCAGCGTCGCGCCGGACTCGCGCCCCATCGAAACGACGTCGATCANNCCGATGTAGCGAAACAAAAACGCCATGGGCTTCGCGCGTAGCCTGGCGAGCGATAACTCGGTGTCAGTCATGGAACACTCCGGACGGCTGGCGGTCGGAGCGATGGGCATTCCCATCGCGAGGCTCACCATGTCTGATTCAAGTCCCAAATCGTGGCCGTTTCGCGGCGGCCTCTTGACCGTATTTGGATGGCTGCAATGCGAGCGACGCTGGCGGCCTGGCCGAAAATAACACTAACGCGCCGAAATGACGCCATATTCACCCGCCACAAGCTGGAACTCGTCAGCGCCACGGCGGTTTCACATGGGTGTTTTCCCGTGACTTCCCTTGGGGAGCTCAGCCGAGCGCGGACACACCGAAACCACGCCGATGAACCGAGGCCCCAATCCCATGCGTATCGCGCAAGTTTCTCCCCTGTATGAGGCCGTTCCGCCGAAGCTATATGGCGGCACCGAGCGTGTCGTTTACTCCCTGACCGAGGAACTGGTCGCCATGGGTCACGACGTGACCCTGTTCGCGAGTGGGGATTCGATCACCTCGGCGACGCTGGCGCCGATGCGCGATCAGGCGCTGCGGCTGGATCCGTCGGTGAAGGACCCGATCGCCCTGCACTATCGCATGGTCGAGCTGATTTACCGGATCAAGGACGATTTCGATGTGATCCACTTCCACATCGACTATTTCCCGCTATCGCTGTTCAGCCGGCAAAACGTGCCCTTTCTGACCACGTTGCACGGACGGCTCGACATCGCCGAATTCGTGGAGGTTTACGGCACGTTCCGCGACGCGCCGTTCGTGTCGATCTCGGACAGCCAACGCAAGCCGATCCCGCAACTGAACTGGGTACGCACCGTGCTGCACGGCATGCCAGCCGATCTGCTGACGCCGCAGCCGGCGAAGCAGGAATACGCGGCGTTCCTCGGCCGTATTTCACCGGAAAAAGGCGTCGATAAAGCGATCCGCATCGCCGGCCGGGCCGGGATGAAACTGAAGATCGCGGCCAAGGTCGATAACGCCGACAAAGAGTACTACGACAGCCAGATCAAACCGCTGATCCGCGACAACCCCTTCGTCGAGTTCATCGGCGAGATCAACGACCAGCAGAAGCCGGCGTTTCTATCGGGCGCCCAGGCGCTGATCTTCCCGATCGATTGGCCGGAACCGTTTGGCCTTGTGATGATTGAGTCGATGGCCTGTGGCACGCCGGTGATCGCTTATCGTTCGGGCTCGGTGCCGGAAGTGCTCGACGAAGGCGTGTCCGGGTTCATCGTGTCCGACGAGGATGAAGCGGTGGCGGCGACGAAGAAGCTGCACCAGTTGGATCGCGCGACGGTGCGCGCGACGTTCGATCGCCGCTGGACGGCGCGCCGGATGGCCGAGGACTATGTCGAGGTTTACCACGAACTGGCGCAACCGGTACGCCGGCTGCGCGCGGTGAACGGCTAAAAGGTTCCGTTTCGCGTCGTCCCTCGCGGGGGACGGCGCGGTTCGTATTCAAAATAAATCGGGTGGGGCGCGGATCGATCGTCATCGTATCGATTTTCGTGGAGACCGCCCATGCGTATCGCGCAAATTTGCCCGCTGATGGAAGCCATGCCGCCGAAACTTTATGGCGGCACCGAACGCGTCGTCTCCTGGCTGACCGAGGAACTGGTCGCCATGGGCCACGACGTCACGCTGTTCGCCAGCGGCGATTCCGTGACGTCGGCGACGCTGGCGCCGATGCGGGAGCAGGCGATCCGGCTGGACCCGACCGTGCGCGATCCCTTCGCGTTGCATTACCGGATGATCGAACAGGTTTATCGCCGCAAGGACGAGTTCGACGTCCTGCATTCCCACCTCGATTATTTTCCGCTCTCGCTGCTCATGCGCCAGAACGTGCCCTTTCTGACGACGTTGCATGGGCGGCTCGATTTGCCGGATTATGTCGAGATTTTCTCTACGTTCCGCCAGGCGCCGTTCGTGTCGATCTCCAACAGCCAGCGGACGCCGGTGCTGGATTTGAACTGGCTGCGCACGGTGCCGCACGGGATGCCGGCTGATCTGCTGACACCACTTCCGGTGAAGCAGGAATACGCGGCGTTCCTCGGCCGGATTTGCCCTGAAAAAGGCGTCGATAAGGCGATCCGCATCGCCGGGCGCGCCGGGATGAAACTGAAGATCGCGGCCAAGGTCGATAACGCGGACAAGGAATACTACGACGCCCTGATCCGGCCACTGATCGAGGCCAACCCCTTCGTCGAATTCATCGGCGAGATCAACGACAAGCAAAAACCGGCGTTCCTCTCGGCGGCACACACATTGCTTTTCCCCATCGGCTGGCCGGAACCCTTCGGCCTGGTGATGATCGAGGCAATGGCCTGCGGCACGCCGGTGATCGCGTTCAGCGCCGGATCGGTGCCGGAGATCATCGAGGACGGCGTCACCGGCTTCGTCGTCNNATGGCGTGCGGCACCCCGGTCATCGCGTTTCGGTCCGGTTCGGTTCCGGAAGTCATCGACGACGGCGTATCAGGCTTCATCGTGTCGGACGAGGATGAAGCCGTCGCCGCGGCCGCCCGGCTGCACCGCCTTGACCGGTCCGAAGTGCGTGCGACCTTCGACCGCCGCTGGACCGCGCGCCGCATGGCCGAGGATTACGTCACCCTCTACACCGCCCTGGCCCGCCCATTACGGCGCCTGCGCGCGGTGAACGGCTGAGGCACAGGGGCATCGCCTCTCGACCGTCGAAGCGTCGCGGCGCCAGGCTGTGAACCGTTCGCCCGCCGCTCGGTCCTGATCCCGGTGAGTTACCGCGCCCGCCACACCAGCGTGGCGGACACCGCGTAATTCCACACCACACCGATCACCGCCCCCATCGCGCCGGCGATCGACCACGCGGTGTGCGAGTCATACAGCGATTTGGCGATACCGATATTCGCCACCGCGCCGACGCCGCACACCNNCATGAACAACAGCAATCCCCGCCACAGCCTGGGGCCTTTCAACCTCTGGTCGGCGTAGGTGATCACATTGTTCAACTCGAAATTGAACATCATCGCCACCAGCGTGGCGATCGTTTGCTCAGCGCCGAACCCCAGCATGGTCGATTCGCGAAGGCAGCCCAGTACCACGAGATGAACCATCACACCCATCGCACCCACCGCGGCGAACGACACGAACCGCAACGGCAGATATCCTCCAAACGTCTTATCCAGCAGCAGCCCGCCAAATTGCAGCATCACCTGGGCGTCCAGCTTGCTTTCCCCGGCGGTGCGNNATGAAGAAGCCGCTCATCGGGTCGGTCAGCGGGGTGGGCAGGAACCATTGCGCCAGCCTGATGCCGCCATCGGACAGCGCGTGCCGCCACTTGTTGGCGAGCCCCTCGTTGTTGCCGCCCTCCACGTGCCGGCTGGCCACGGCGAGGTCGGAGTGGCCCGAACGCAACTCGGACAGCATCACCGGCAACCGGGTTTCATCGTGCTGCAAATCGCCATCGATCACCGCGACGTAGATGGCGGACGAGGACAACGCGCCCTCGATCACCGCCGAGGCGAGACCGCGGCGGCCGACCCGGCGAATGCAGCGGACACGGGGGTCAAGCCGCGCGATGCGGCGCACCTCCGCGGCGGTGCCGTCCGGGCTGTTGTCGTCAACGTAGATCACTTCCCAATCGATGCCACGCAACGCGGCGTCGAGCTTCGCGATCATCGGCGCGACGTTGGGCCGTTCGTTATAGCAGGGCACGATCACGCTCAGGGTCGGGCCCGCGCTGATCTCGTCGGCGATGCTGAGGCGCGGAGCTTCTTTCATGCCGAGCGGATTCCCGTGTTCGAGTGGCGGCGACGCATCGTGAACGGCCAATGGTGTCGATCTGGTAGCGAACCGATAAGCCGTTACTAAAGTTTCGAGCCCGCGCGAAGATCCGGCGGGCACGCCTCACGCGTGGCCCGATCGCGACCAGACCCGGGCTGGATCCCAGAACTCCCCACGTCGCCAGGAACAGCCCCCGATCGGGCGCCTGCCCGGACACGGCAAGCGGGGCCGATCATTGTCTGGACCAAAAACGCTCTTGTGCCCAGACAGGTCACGCTCCACATGCATGCCATCAGAGGATGCGTGTTTAATTTGATATTTTGTTCGATAAAATCGTATTGGCGAGCGCCGTTCTGAAATGCGACTGCAGGCTATCTTCCACAAAAATGGTGAGGCCACGGGGCGCATCGCAGCGTCCTTTGCTGGCCGCGAGGATATCATGGCAGGATTAAAGCAACTTCAGGTTGTTCTCGTACTGCTGCTGGCGTCAACGTCCGCCGGCATGGCGACGACTCTGACCGCGCAGAACATCCTGGATCAGTTCAACGCCGTCGTGTTCAACACCTTCAGCACGTCCGCTGACGTGGAGGGACGGATCGTCGTTGGCCAGTCCATGACCGGTGGCGCCAGCTTTTACATCAATCCGAACAATACCCAGGCCTCGGTGTTTTCCGCGCTGACGGTATATGGCAATCAAACCGGAACCGGCTCGCTGAACGTGAACAACGGCGGGGGCGTGACGATCGCCGGTTCGAACGCCGGCAACTTCACGTTGAACAGCGGCGGCAATGCCTATGTCGGAGGCGGCAACTCGGGCAACATCAACGCCGGCGCGGGGACGATCGCGGTGGGCGGGTCCAACAGCGGGACGCTGACCTCGGGCGGATCGGTGTTCATTGGCGCCGCGAACAGCGGGCAGGTGAACGCGCAGGGAACCGGGGCCGTGTCGATCAACGGCAACGACAACATCGGCGGCACTCTGGGTTCGGTTTCGACCAACAACAACAACGTCACGATCAACGGCAATACCGGCAACGTCTCGATGTCGGGCGGCAAGCTGAGCTACAGCGGTTCGCGGAACGGCAGCCTGACGCTAAATGGCGGCGCCACCGCGACGCAGGGGCCGGTGTCGATCACCCCGCCCGCGAATCCCTTGTCGACCAGCTTCAGCAGCACGTTTCAGGCGCCGCTGACCGCGCTGTCCAGCACCCTCGGCGCGCTGGCGCCGGACGGCAAAAGCACCGCGACCTACAATTCCGGCAACAACACAGTGACCATCAACGCGGTGCCCAGCGCCTCGGGCCAGGCCGTGCTGGCGATCAATACCTCGCTGTTTCACGACAATTCGTCGGTGACGATCAACCTGAACGGCGCGACGTCGGTGTTCATCGACACCAACGTGGATACCTGCGCCGGTGCGAACTGCGTGTTCACCTTCGATTCCAGCATCAACTTCCTCAATCCACAGAACTACGCGGAACAGGTGGTGTGGAATTTCGTCAACGCGACCGGGTTGAACTTCGGGACGTTGTTCGGTGGGACGGTGCTGGCGCCGTTGGCCACCGTGACCAACTCCAACCAGATCGACGGCACGCTGATCGCATCGAATTTCACCGGCTCCGGCGAGTTGCACAGTTACGCGTTCACCGGGACCCTGCCGGCCACGACGGTGCCGGAACCGTCCGCGCTGATGGTGTTCGCTTCGGGGTTGCTCGGGTTGGGCGGCTGGCGCGCCCGGCGACGGCGCTGAGGGCATGCGGAGCGTGTCCTCTCCCCCCGAACCAATCCGCGTGCCTTCAGAACGGCACCCCGGCCAAAGCACGGCTGGTCCGGATCGTCTGCAGCGTCTGAACCCGGCTGACCGTCGGCAGGCCCGTCAACCGCTGGGTCAATTGGTTCTCATGCGCCGTATCACGCGCCACGAACCGCAGCAGGAAATCGCCGCCACCCCGGATCATATGGCACTCCCGCACCTCGGGCCACGTCGCCACCAGTTGCTCGAACGCCGAGAGCACCGCTTCCTTCTGACTGTCCAGGCCGACGATGGCGAAGACCGTGATTTCCCACCCGAGTTTTTGCGGGTCCGTATCGGCGTGGTAGCCGCGAATGACGCCCGCTTCCTCCAGCGCCCGCACGCGGCGTAAGCAGGGCGGCGCCGAAACGCCAGCCACCTTGGAGAGCGCGATGTTCGTGATGCGCCCGTTCTCCTGCAGCGCGGCCAGGATGCGGCGATCGATGGCGTCGAGATGGATCGGCGTCTCCGGTGGGGGCAATTTCATCTCTCAGGCGACCATGGGCTGGCGAATGGGCGAGTGTATTGGTCACCGCGCCATGGGCAAGAGGGAAAGCGCCCTCTGGCAACGAAAGTTGACAAAAGTTACCAGCCGAAGGTCGCGCGGCGAGCGATCGTTAAGTGACAGGAACGTTAAAGCGGGATCGCCACCAGAGTATCGAACCGCTGGCTGTCGCAAACCACGATCCGTTCGGCGTACCGCCACGCCCCGGTCGCGTCCCGCCGCAGCCTGTCCCGGTAAACCCCAACCACGAACACATCCATCTGGCCCTCGCGCATGGTGCGCACCACCAGGAACGAGGTCTCCGCCGCGATCGAGCCGTCCGTTGCCGTCTCGATCAGAGGCATTCCCAGAATGTGGCGATAGCGTTGCCGTTCATAGATATTCGCGGTCCGCAACGCGGCGACGCGATCGATCAGCATGGCGCGCGTATCGGCGTAGATGATGCCCGCCTGGTAGCCCTTGGCGAAGTTGTCCGCCGTGGTGACCTTGTACAGGCATTGCTCCTGGAAGAAGTCCGGCCATTGCTCCAACCGGTCGTTATCCAGCACGGACGCGCACGCGGCGTTGAGCGCGGAGATTTCAAATAAGACAGCCGGGTCCATCATCGTCTACAGATCCATATGCGCGCGCCAGGCTTTCCAGAAGCCCCGCACCGAGGCCTCGGTCGCGCGGGTTTCCGACGTTTCGGCATCGGCGCCGCCCATCTCCATCACCGAGGTATCCCGGTCCGCCGCGGCGATGCCTCGCTGCACGAAGCCGCCCACCGCGCCGTCCTCCATCGAAACGAATCCCGCCGGTCCCGCGAGGTTCGCCTGTTTCAGCCGCATGGCGCGCAACTCCGGCGTGTCGTCGGCGAAACCAAAATACGTCCAGTTGAGATCCATTTTGTCCACACCCCGTGGAACGATCTGCCGCACAGCCAAGGCGTTGTGGATCTGCTGCAGGATGAAGCCCGGAAAGATCGACAGGATCTGCAGGTTGATGTCGTCGTTGAACTCGGCGACCGAGGTCATGAACGACGGATCCTGGAGTTGAAACCCCTGGTTGTCAGACCGCATCCCGGCATAGGTATCGTCGGGTCCTTTTGGCGGCGCCAGCGTCGTACTCGCATGCGCGACACCGTTCGCGCCGACCATCACGCCGCCGCCATGACTGAGCCGCGTGATCCGGAACGTGGTGAAAAACATATGCAGCAGACTGGCATGATACGTATCGCGCACGTTCTCCATGTAAAGTTTCCAGTTGCACGGCAGAGGCTGCGTGAAGCGGCCGATCACCTCCAGCTTCTTGTGCAGCACGCGGCGCAACCGGACCATGACCTCGGGTCCGACATACTCTTCGAACGCGGGCGCTTCGTGGGACAACGTGCCGAACACGAGGCCGCTTTCCACCGTGACGCGCAGCTTGCGCGGACCGTGCGCTTCCATTCGGAAGTCGTCCGGCATGCCGCCTTTGCCGTTCACGCCGTGGCGGAAGGCGATCGACTTCAAATTGCCCCGCAGGTCATAGCGCCACGCGTGATAGACGCAGTGGAAATCCTTACCCTTGCCGCCATCGTCGAGACAGATCAGCGCGCCGCGATGGGCGCAACGATTCTCGAACGCGGCGATTTCGCCGTCCTCGGCCCGCGCCACCACGACGGGCATCGCCCCCATCATGGTGGTCCGGTAGTCGCCGATGTCCGGCACGTCGATCTCCAGGCAGAGAAAATGCCAGGCCTTACCTTCGAAAACGCGCGCCTGCTCATCGCGCGCGACATCGGGATCGCGATAAACCCAGTAGGGAACGCGGGTCAGGCCGGCCGGCCATGTTCCGGTCGGAAGATCACGGACAGACTGGTCCATCGTCGCCCTCCTGGGTGTCGCCGTTCAGAGTTTGGTCGAGCCGCGGTCCAACAGTTTCCACTGGCCGCCGCGCTTTTGCCAGGTCATCAGAATCGCCAGATTGGTGTTGCTGTGTTTGCCGTCGGCGACGGATTCGCTCTCCGCCTCCCAATGAAACCGCACGATCGCGGCGCTGCCCACCACGCGGATCGTCGGATCCTTGTACTCGAGAGAAATGGACTTCGACTTGCCGCTGGTGGCGTTTTTGATAAAGGTCGCCTTGTCCTCGATATGCGCGTCGGAATGGCTGTAGCTGAGTTCCGGCCACGTCAACGCGTCCAGCGCCTTCGCATCCTGCGCCACCTGGGCCTGGCGGAACGCCTCCAGGTTCTTCGCGACGGTCTGCTCGTCGGCCGACAGCGCGAAGGCTTTCGGCACGGCGGCCAAAAGCCCGAGCGCCAATGCCGGCAAGGCCAGATGACGACGATCGATGTTCATTCGTTTCCTCCGTTTTTTGTTTCGGCTTCAGTCTTTGTAGTCAGGCTCCTTACGATCGAGCATCCGCTTCAACGCCGAGAAATGCCAAACGTGATTCGGTTTGCCACCGTATTGATACGCGTTCTTCTTATACTCACCCAGAGTGTGATCGATCACGTTCTGTGGCAGGTGTTTCAGCTTGCGTCCGGTCCACATCGCGTAAAGCTGCACCTGCGCCACGCGTTCGACGTAGTAAAGCCGGTCATAGGCTTCCGATACCGATTGACCGACCGTGGCGACGCCATGATTGGCCATCATCAGCACCGTCTTGTCGCCGATCACCTCGGCGAGACGTTCGCCCTCGGCCGGGTCAAACGCCGGACCGGTGTAGATGTCGTCATAGGCGGTATGCATCAACGTTCCGAGTTCGGTCTGACCGATCGGCAGGATGCTCTGATCCTCCAGCCGGGCGAGCGCGCTGGCGAACGGCATGTGGGTGTGAAACACCGCCGCCGCTTTGGCGTTCAGGCGATGGATGGGCGCGTGGATGCAGTAAGCGGAACGTTCCACCTCGCCCTCGCCGGCCAGTTGGGTGCCGTCGTAGCCGATTTCCATGAAGCAGCTCGCGGTCACCTCGGACCAGTGCAGGCCGAACGGAATTTGGTAGTAGCGGTCATTGGCGCCCGGCACGCGCAGGGTGAAATGATTGAAAATACCCTCATGGAAGCCATGCATCACCGCGAGGCGATGCGCGGCGGCGAGGTCCACCCGCGCCTGCCAGCGCGCGTCGGACAGGCTGAGTTCGGCGGTTTCGATTGATTCCAACGGCATCTGGGTCGTGCTCCTGCTTTCGACAGATGAGCGATGATCCGCCTGGATGGAGGAGTGGTCAACATCACCCTCGCATACGCCCGGCGAGGCCCGGGGTTCGTTCCCCCCGCGGTTGTCCTGTTCTTGCCGGTTAGGCGCTGTTCATTTCGCACCCTGACGCTGGAGCGCGGATCGACTTTCGCAAGAACCTTCGAGAAGCGCGGAATGGCCACGCTTCATTCCCTCGGTGTTGGTGCCGATTTCCTAAGAAACACCCACCTGAGCGGCGTCCTGATCCACTTCCCGCAGGACGAAC
>PLSZ01000621.1 GCA_003164305.1 Acetobacteraceae bacterium | reverse complement strand
ACCCACAAGAAGCAGACCGGCGGCTCGGGCCAGTACGCGGAAGTGAAAATCGTCTTCGCGCCGATGGAGCGGAACGGCGGCGTCGTGTTCGAGAACAAGGTCACCGGCGGCTCGATCCCGAAGGAATACATCCCGGCGGTGGAAAAGGGCATCAGGGTGCAGGCCGATACCGGCGTGCTGGCCGGCTTCCCCACGGTGGACTTCAAATACACCCTGATCGACGGCAAGTACCACGACGTCGACTCGTCCGCGCTGGCGTTCGAAATCGCCGCCAAGGCCTGCTTCCGGGAGGGCATGAAGAAAGCCTCGCCGATTATCCTGGAGCCGATCATGGACGTGGAAGTGACCACGCCGCAGGATCACGTAGGTGACGTCGTGGGCGATCTCAATCGCCGCCGCGGCCAGATCCAGAACCAGGAAAGCTCGGGGTCGACCATCATCGTTCGCGCCCTGGTACCGCTGAAGGAAATGTTCGGCTACATTTCCCACCTGCGGAGCATGACAAAGGGTCGCGCGTCCTTTACCATGCAGTTCCACCATTACGACCCGGTGCCGCGCAACATCGCTGACGAGATCATGAGCAAGAGTGCCTGATGGGGGCTCCCTAATGACGGACGCGGTTTCATGAGTGGTTCCCGCCTCCATTGGAAGCGGGGACGCCAGGAGGAAGGTGCCGGGGTTTCGCCCCGGACGCTGGAGTGGGTCGGTTACAATAACGCGGGCGAGCCTATCGCCCGCGTTATTCGCGTACAGGGCCCGCTGTCACTCGGATGGCGTTCCTTCCGCGCCGTCGCATTGGACGAAGCAGCGTCAGTCGTGGAATTGCGCCCGGAATGTCCGCCCGACGGCGCCGGCTGGCTCGCCTGCGTCGGTCCTCGCGTCGTCGGCCGCGCTGGGCAGCCCCTGCAAGCCGTGCGCGCGGTCGAGGCGACGCTGGACGACGAGTAGTCCGTCACGGCCTGGCTCGCGCGTGGCCTGACCCGCCTGACTGGCACCGCGCGTTGGCCGCATCCAAGCCGCCTCGCCGAGCCGCGCGCATGCCGTCGGATTTGGGCCCAGAACGTTCAGGCCAGGCTTTTCAGGCCGCCGCGAGTTCCGCCTCGATCCGGTTCCATAATGAGCGGACCATCGCCATCATCTTCAATGACTCCGCCCACCGATCCGACAGTTCATACCCATCGGCGTCGGTAATCGCGTAAGTGGGCGGTCCGAGCTCGCACAGGAATGTCAGCACCGCGTCCGGCCCGGCCCGCCGCCGCCAGGAGCGGAAAGCATACTCCCACCACCCCATGAACAGCCCGACCCAGCCTTGATGCTGTGGAAAATCCAACTGCACCTGGATCTGTTCGCGCGACGCCACGCGGCCGTGCAGCCCCCAGCAATGATCGAGAATTCCGTGCATCAGCGCGTGGTTTTCCACCGACACCGGCCACGCGAATTCCCGTCCCACCAGATAGTGCGAAATGTCACCGGTCAGCCGCAGATCCGGAAAACAATCGAGCAACCGTAACGTGAAAAACAGATCGGTGGTCATCCGGTCGCGATGCGTTTCAATGTGTACCGGGATCTTGGATTGCGCCGCCAGACGGCGCCAGCCCTCGATGTAAGGGATGCACTCCGACAGCTGATACGGCCGGACGTCCGGCTGCAAATTGACATGATCGGCCCCGAGTTCGCCGGCCAAAGCGAGCACCGGCTCCAGATCGGCGACCGTCCCGGGATAACATTGAGCCTGCCACGTCATGCCATTGGCGCGCAGGAACCCGGTCACGTCGCGCGCGAAGGCCGGATCGACGAACCGCACGCCGGCGCCGTCGAAGCCGGCGTCGCGAATCATCTCCAACTGAAGCTGTAACGGCCATTCCGCGCCGTCCGGCCGGCGCCGCTCCATGGCCCAGAGCGATTGATAGACCAGCAGCCGTTGCGCCATGTCCGCCTCCCAAGTTGCTCTTCGGCCGGCAGATCAGGCCCGCTGTGACGCGAAGGTCGATGTGTGCCGTCCTGTTGATCGGCGTGGCGCGAGCCGCCCGGGGCCAGACATATCGCACCCAGGCCCGCGCCAACTTCACAGCGCGGAGTGCGCGGCCGCCGCTTGTTCGCAGGGGAGATTGGGAGGATGGCAGGGTACGTGACCCCGCCCCATCGCTGTTTCGGCATGAACCATTGTCGTGATCGCCGCCAGATACCGCTCCGGTTGCTGGTAAGTTAAGGCGGGAGTGGCACGAAACGGCGATTGTCCCCGTGTCACCTCCCATCCTCCCCACCTTCCAATCTCCCGATAAACGCCACGTTGACGCCAGACCGCCCCCCGGCCCGCGAGGCGTTTTCCGGCCGCCACGAAAAATAACTCTGATTGGCGGGTTGATTCTCCCAATCAAGATTGACCGTCATCGCGATCCGCATAGGCTGACCCGCGGGGAGAACCGAGAGGTGAGCATGATCACGCCACAATACATCCGCGTCATGGCACGCTACAACGCCGAAATGAACCGGCGGATTTACGCCGGCGCCGCGCGGCTGTCCGACGAACAGCGTCGCGAGGACATCGGCCTTTTCTGGCAATCCTTGCACGGCACCTTGTGTCATCTGCTGTGGGCCGACCGGCAATGGATGTCGCGCCTGGACGGCTGGCCGCCCAACACCATTCCCAACCCACTGAGCCCAACCCTGATCGAGGATTTCGCCGAACTTCGCGCCGAGCGGGCACAGGCCGACGCACGGATTGAAACCTTCGCCGATCGTATCGATGAGGCGTGGCTCGCCGAGGATCTGACATGGTATAGCGGCGCCGCGAAGAAGACCCTCAGCCGGGAAAAGCGCGGCCTGATGGTGCATTTTTTCAATCACCAGACGCATCATCGAGGCCAGGCGCACGCCGCGCTGACCATGCGCGGCGTCGATCCGGGGGACACCGATCTGTTTCTGGTGGTGACCGATATCTGAGCTGCTGGTCCGGCGGAAACGTGTCCATGCGGTCACGATCCGCGCAGGCATCATGGCTGGCTTTCTAACACGGGCGCGCCGTTGAAACCGGCGCGCCCGTGTTAGAAAACGCATGCTGGTACCTCACGATCCTCACCGATAACAAGCAAAAATCTACCCTGCTCCAATATGATCCGCTAAATCCGCCGCCGAGTACGTCTCCCCAAAGCTGTCGGGAATCTCCGGCAGCATTGTCGCGTTCCACGCATACCAGTCGATTTCCATGCGAGCGAACACCTCCGGCAGAACGGTCTTTAAATTCGCCCGCTCGCGCGGATCGTCAGCGACATTGAACAAGAACGTGTTCTCCCTGATCTTCAGATATTTGAAATCCCCATCCCGCGCCGCCCGCTGCGCGTTGGTCTTATAACGCCAGAACAACCGCCGCGGTGACACGGCCCGGGTCCCCGTCAAAACCGGCAAAATGGAACACCCATCCGGAGGATGCCCCGGATCGGGCGCCACGCCCGCCGCCTCCAGCAACGTCGGAAACCAGTCCATGGTCATCGTGACCTGCTCGCTGACCTGTCCCGCCGCGACGGCATTCGGCCAGCACAACATGGCTGGCACGCGCAGTCCGCCTTCCAGCAACTCGGTCTTGATGCCGGTGAACGGCCACGTGTCGGAGAAGCGCTCGCCACCATTATCGCTGGTGAACACGACGATCGTGTTGTCCGCCAGCCCGTGCGAATCCAGCGTTTGCAGAACGCGGCCGATTTGCAAATCCATCGCCCGCACCATCCGCGCGTAAGTCTGTTGCGTCCCGCCATCGAAATGCCGCAGCCGCGTCCCTGACAGCCGCTCCGACACCGCCTGATCACCCGGCGCTTCCCAGGGCCAGTGCGGCGCGGTGAAATGCAGACTCAGCAAAAACCGCTGTCCCGACCCGGCATATCCCTCGATCGCTCCCACGGCCCGGTCGCCCAGAAGATCCGTTACGTATCCCGCCTGATGGATATTCGTATCGCCATCCCAAAGATCGTCCTCGCCCCGGGGGTTCTTGTGCGAGTAATAGTCGATCGCCCCCGAGCGGATCCCCCAGAAATGATCGTAACCACTCAACGACGGCCCGAACGACG
>PLSZ01000278.1 GCA_003164305.1 Acetobacteraceae bacterium | reverse complement strand
AACTGCGCAACGCCTGGTTCGATGCCCCCGACCTCGCCGCGCAGAAGACGATCGCCGACGCGATGCAACGGCAATGGTTCATCGACGTGCCGATGTTGCAGACCGGACAATGGATGCAACCGACCGCGCACCGCGCCGACATCACGGATTTGCCGCCTGGGCCTGCGTTGTTCTGGAACGTCCGGCGGTCCGGATAAGTGAAGTTGGGGCGCTGACGCGGGCGGAGAGGAGGCAAGGTTGAGTCACACCCTACCCCCTCGATCCATCGCCGCGGACAATCCCCCCAACCCGTGCTAAACAGCGCCGCTGCAAAAGGAAAACTGCCATGAAACAGATCGTCCTCGACGCGAAAGCGGGACAGGTGTCGGCAGAACTCCGCCGACGGGGCATCGCCGCCGGCACCCGCGTGCATGCCTTGATCGAACTCGTTGACGACCCGGAGTTGCCGATGGGCGAGATCGCGGAAACCGGCAAGGGTTTCGCCTGGCTTGCCGACGAGCCCGATCTTTATTCGGATGCGGACCTGGTGGAGCGCGCGGGTTAGGTGTTCGCCTTCGGGAGCATCGTCCTCACGCGCTTTCCGTTCACCGATCTCTCCGGCGACAAGCGCCGCCCAGCCCTGGTGGTCTCCAGCGGCAACGAGCGTCGCTCGGATCTTGTCGTATGTTTCATCACTTCGATTCCACGTACCGGTCCGGACATCGTCCGGCTCGATGCGATCCCCGGGACAGGCCTGAAAGCCCAATCCGCGGTACGCTTCGATAAGCTCGCGACACTCGATCGCGTCATTATCGTTGGAAAGCTCGGCGACGCGCCGGCCGAGTGGCTGTCGCGACAACGCGCGGTCTTCTTTGGTGTGTTTGGGTTCGGGCGGCCTTAGTGCGATAAAGCGATGACAGGACGTTTCGAACCCGGTCCCAGGAGGAAACCAACCATGGCCCAACCCGCCCCCACTTACGAACGCATCCCGGACTTCTTCAAACTCCCGCCAGGCCAGTCCATCGGCGTCGTCAGCCGCGTCGCGACCGACATGCGCGACCGCGTCTACGTGTTCCAGCGCAAGGACCCACCGGTGCTGGTGTTCGAGCGTGACGGCACTTATGTCGGCGCCTGGGGCACCGGTGAGGTCAGAGACCCGCACGGCCTGAAAATCGTCGATGACATCGTCTACACCACGGATCGATCGGATTCCGTCACGAAGTCGTTCACCCTGACCGGCGAACCCCTCTTGCGACTGGGCCAGCCCGGCGTGCACTCCGACACCGGCTGCACGGGCGCCCCCTGGCTCGCGGAACGCGCGGCGGGGCCGTTCAATCACCCGACCGAAATGATCGCGCACCCCAATGGCGACATCTATGTCACTGACGGCTATCGCAATGCCCGGGTGCACCGCTTCACGCGGGACGGACAGTTGGTCGCCTCGTGGGGCACACCGGGCAAGGAACCGGGCCAGTTCCACCTGCCGCATAGCATCGCGATCGATCCCGAAGGCAGGCTCTACGTCGCCGACCGCGCCAACCGGCGCATCCAGATCTTCACGCCGGAGGGCGAGTTCCTCAGCCAATGGACCGGCATGGGCGGGCCGAACGACATCACCCGCGCCAACGACGGCAGCTTCGTCATCGCCGAGCAGGAAGCGGACGGCAACCCGGCGTATGTTTGCGTCCGAGACGCCGACGGAACGGTGCTCGCCCGCATGGAGAGCCGCCACGTGCATGGCGTCGGCGTGGACTCGCGTGGCGACATTTATGCCGGACTGACGGTGGACCGGAGCGTCGATAAGTTCGTGCGCACAGGCTGAGCATTAACGTAACGGAACCCATGCGCATTCGGCATCACGCGTGGTCATGAGGTCCCGTTTTCAATCGGTGCTGGCCGCCGGGTTCCACGCATTTGGATAAGGTCTCGCCGGCGCCGCGCCAGGTTGGTCGCCAGGCCGGTCAATTCGTCTCGTAACCGAGCCGGCGTCACGGCGATGACGCCTTGCCCAGGTTGAGCGATATCGGGAAACCAGGCCTCGGTTATCGGCAGCTTCGCGAGCACATCCAACCGGAGCATGAACGCTCGGGATTGGTTCAGCGCGGCGGCCTCCTCTCGATCGAACAGCCAGGCGCCAGCGGGCAGCGGCGTGGCGGCGGGCCACGGTCGCGAGGTCGTGTAGGCCACCATGACCTCGGTGGGCGTGCCGCCGAGTACGTAACCGATATGAAGAAGCCCCGGCTGGCGGGGCTTTTCCCGGGTCGGAAACATGACTCGGACGAAAGCGCCCGGGACCATGTGTGAGCGCCTTAATCGCTGTCCGGGATAGACCAGAGCTCGATCAGCAGAGCTTGCCGTCTGGCATGGGCGGCGTCCGACTCCCCGTCGGCCCGGACAATGTCCCCGGCGAAGATCGACGCGGAGGTTCCGGGCGCCGCGTGCATCGTGATGACGCGTGAGGCTTCGTCGCGGAGTGAGAGGTCCCGGATCAAAGCGGTCTCCACATAATTTGTCAGCGTGCGGTTTTCCGCGTCGGCGGCCGCCTGCAATTGACGGACCCGGGCCCGGTCCAGCCGGACGGTGATGGCAACCTTCTCGGGCGGCGGCCGCCGTCCGGAACTGGTGCGTTTGCGTGTGTCCTTGTCGAGCCTGCTGGTCTGGGAACGAAGCATGCGACGCTTTTTGGCACGAGATGCAAGCAAATGCAAGTATCGCGGACTCTCGAGGTGAATGGTCGCGGAGGTGTGGGAACGGGATCATCGGCGACGGGCTGACCGAGGGGACGTCGCGTGGGCAGAGACCCATCCTTGTTCCATGAATCAAGAAATACGCAGCAAGACATTCTCACGACAGTGTCAGGTGGGTTCCTGATACGTTCATGGATTCAGCTGCGCAGATAGGTTTGGCATCATTCGCTACGTTTGCGAAATTTCGCACGCCGAAGGAAAGACCGTCCATGGCATCCGCTGGGAATACCGCCCTACGAGGCTCGGAGCTGGCATTGTCGGATCGTTGAAGCAACCACCGGCGAAGCCCGTTTGATCGGACCGACTTCCAGCGGTTATTTTCCAAAACAGATTCGAACCGCATTTCGGGCAGAAGTATCTGGTATGCGGGATGGTCGGGTGATCGACCGCACGAGTGATCAGCGGACCTTCAACTTTTCGAATTTGCTCGTTGAGGAAGTAGGTGGACCAGCCGAACGGCGCGCCCGTCCGCCGCCGGCAATCGTCGCAATTACAGAGTGAGTTGCGGACAGGGTCTCCCTCGACCTCGACCGAGCATTCCCCACAAGAGCTCCTGGACGTTCGCATCATAGTCTCCCCCCTCTGAAACCGTGGCCGGACATGCCCGAAGCCTATATCGGCTGAGCTTTGAACAGCAAGGTTAGTGCACCGAGCCTGCCAACGTCCGCACACCACCCACCTCGAACTCTCGCTGTTGCACTTCTCAAGACTCACCGAACAAATATGGACCATTGAAATCGTTCAGGGTTCTCGTTGCGCAAATCTGTTGCACAACGGCACTGACTGAGCACGCCATGTCGAACCTGAAGCACCGGCGAACCGCAACCCGTCCGGTATCCCCACTCAGCGAACGCAAAGCGTGAATCAGCGTTTCGCCTCCACCACCTTGACGCCCTCCCTTCCCTTGCGTCCCATGACGGNNGAGGAAACCAAGGACATGACCAACCGGATCAACCGCGCCATCCAACTGCTGGCTCAGGATCAGGCGATCTATTACGACGGGCCGCACAGCGGGCATGTCCTCACCTTCGAACAGGGCCGCCAGGACGCCGCCATCTGGGCTGACTACATCAACGTCGGCATGGAGCACGGCTGCTTCGACATGACGGGCCTGGAGGCTTACATGCGCGGCCTCGTGGACGGCGGACCGACGCGTTCCGGCCATCGCACGCCCACCGTCATCGTCGAGGCGCCGGTCAACGGCATCGACGAGAACCACGTCCGCACCAGCGCCTGGCAATTCCGGCAAATCCTCGGCCGTGGCGTGCACGGCATCCTGCTCTGCCAGGCCGAGTCAGCCGTCGCGCCCCGCGCGTTCGTCGAGTCCTGCCGTTACCCGCACAATCTGAACGGGGTCGATCCGTCCATTCCCTCCCCC
>PLSZ01000628.1 GCA_003164305.1 Acetobacteraceae bacterium | reverse complement strand
AACACCGCGTTGCAGGCGCTGGTCACCACCGCCGGCCAGGTCCAGGGCGCGGCCAGCAGCGGTTCGCAGGCGTTGAACAGCAACGGCCAGACGACAGGTCAGGGAACGGCGGTCTCGCAGTTGTCGTCGATGCTGGCCATTCTCAATACCCAGGCGGGAAATGGATATATTTTCTCGGGCGCTGCCACCAATACGCCCTCGGTGGCCACCGCCGACCAGATTCTCAACGGCAATGGCGCCCAGGCCGGGTTGACGCAGCTCATCAATGAACGCCAGCAGGCCGATCTCGGCACCACCCCTGACCTCGGCCGTCTTGTGGTGTCGGCTCCGACCACGACCTCGGTCTCGCTGGCGGAAGACACCGCCGGCTCGCCGTTCGGCATGAAGCTGAACTCCGTCACCTCGTCGCTCACGGGGGCAACCGTGACGGGTCCGACCGGATCACCCGCGGCCATATCCGTTGCTCTCGGTGCGACCAATCCCAATCCGGGTGATCAATTGAACATCACGTTCAACATGCCCGACGGCACCACCCAGTCGGTCCAGTTGACGGCGACGACAACCTCGCCGCCGCCTACCGGATCGTTCACCATCGGTACGACGCCGGCCGCGACGGCTGCCAATCTGCAAACGGCCCTGCAGACGTCGATCAACACGGTCGCCAACACGTCGCTGGTTGCGGCTTCCGCGATGGAAGCATCGAGCAATTTCTTCGACCAGCCACCGCTCCGGGTCAGCGGTCCACCGTTCGACACCGCAACCTCGCTCGTCAACGGCACCCCGGCGAATACCGTATCCTGGTACACCGGCGGCACCACCACGGGATCCGCCCGCGCCACTCAGGTCGCGCAGATCGGTCCGGACCAGACGGTGGATTACGGGATTCAGGCCAACGAGACCGGCATCGCGTCGCAACTACAGGCGATCGCCGCCTTCGCGGCCTTCAGCGTTTCGCCCACAAATGCCAATGCCACGGCGCAGGTTTCAGCCATCAGTCAGAGCGTGACCCAGGCGCTTTCGTCCCAGACCAACCAGCAGTCGATTCAGAACATCCAGACCGACCTGGCCAACGCCCAGAGCACTATGTCGACGGCGTCGTCGCTGCAGACCCAGACCCAGAGCACGCTTCAGGACATGGTGTCCCAGATCGAGACCGTTTCGCCCGACCAGGTCGCCAGCCAGATTCTGTCGCTTCAAACCAGCCTTCAGGCCTCCTATCAAACCACGTCGATGCTGTCGCAGCTTAGCCTGGTGAAATTCCTGCCGATTCCGTCGGCATAACAACCGGTTTTCTCTAACCTGGCCGGGTCCGGCCGGCGCTCCAATAAAGGTTTCGTTAACCAAGTCTGTTTACCTTTCGTAAAAGCGGGCTGACGCCGCGTTGGCTGCCTTGAAGCCTTGTGTCGCACCGGCAGAGCGCGGCGGTGGTAGCGTGGGGTTTCAACAATGCTAGACGGTGCCGTTCGATTCAATACCGCCGAGGGTTCGGGCTCTCGGGATCGGTCCCGCTCAGCCGCCGCCATGGCGGAACTGTTCCTGCCGCTGGATCGGCTGCTCGGCTGCGGCGGCGATCCGCGATTGCGCCTCAACCCGGCCAGCGGGGTCAATGAATATGGCTGCCGGCCTTTTCCTTGCCCGGACACGCTGAGTTTTTCCTCCAGCACCGCGACCTCGATTTCGCAGCGCGCTTACGATCGCGCCAGCCTTGCGCGAGAATCGCTGATGCGGTCGGCCATTTCGGTCGGCATCGATGCGGCGTTCGATGCGCGCATCGAGGCCATGCGCGGCGAACTGAAGGATTATCTTGGACTTTCCCGGGCAAGCGCCGACGTCGTGTTTTCGCCGTCGGGCACCGACTCCCAGCTTCACGCGCTGTTCCTGACGCGCGCGCGGCTCGGTGCTGCGCTGACGACGGTCATCGTGGCGGCCGACCAGACCGGAAGCGGCACGGCCTACACCGCGCGCGGATGTCATTTCAGTGCAGCTACCGCGAATGGAAATCCGGTGCAGAAGAGTGAACCGGTTACGGGTCTCGCTCATTCCGTCACCAGCGTTGCGCTTCGATTGCTCGACGATAGCGGCGATTGCCGTCCGCAGACCGAGACCGATTCACGGGTGCTCGACGCGGTCGAAAACTCGGTCGCCAACGGCACCGGCGTTCTGCTTCAAATCATGGACTCCTCGAAGCTGGGCTGGCGGGCGCCGAGCGATCGATGCCTGGACGAAATCTCGGCGCGCTGGCCCGATCGGGTTCAGGTCGTTGTCGATGCCTGCCAGATGCGCCTCGGCCGCCCGCGCCTGAAAAAATATCTGGAACGCGGCTATCTGGTGCTCGTCACCGGTTCGAAGTTTTTCACTGGCCCGCCCTTCAGCGGCGCAATGCTGGTGCCCGCGGGTCTTTCCGACGCGATCGAGGCGATCACCGAGGTTGCACCGGGGATCTGTGAATATAGCAGTCGCAGCGACTGGCCGATGCAATGGCACGGCTTGAGGTCGCGTTTCCCGATCCGGGCCAATTTCGGTCAATGGCTTCGCTG